>NZ_JAVCWM010000029.1:0-85562 GCF_030846495.1 Massilia scottii
AATCTGGGCGGCGTTCTCCCTGGTGATCTGCTGCTCCAGCGCGGCCGGAATCAGGATGTCGCAAGCGACGTTCCAGAAGCGCTCCGGCGCAATACTGTCCTCGGCGCCGGCAAAGCCCACCACGCTGCCCGTCTGCGCCACGTGCGCCAGCAAGGCTTCCACGTCCAGGCCGCCGTCATGCACGATCGTGCCGCCGTGGTCCTGCACCGCCACCACCAGCGCGCCGGCCTCCGAAAACAGGCGCGCGGCGATCCCGCCCACATTGCCGAAGCCCTGTACCGCGACCCTGGCGCCCTCGATCTGCATGCCGCACTTGAGGGCAGCCTCGCAGCCGGCGACATACACGCCGCGCCCGGTGGCGTCGCGCCGTCCCAGGCTGCCGCCCAGCGAAATCGGCTTGCCCGTCACCACGCCGGTCGCCGTGCTGCCCTGGTTCATCGAGTAGGTATCCATCATCCACGCCATGGTCTGCTCGTTGGTGTTCACGTCCGGGGCGGGAATGTCCTTGTTCGGCCCGATGATGATGCCGATCTCGCTGGTATAGCGGCGCGTCATGCGCTGCAGTTCGCCCTGCGACAGCGTCCTCGGGTCGACCCGGATTCCGCCCTTGGCGCCGCCGTACGGCACATTGACGGCGGCGTTCTTGACCGTCATCCATGCCGACAGCGCCATCACTTCCGACAGCGTCACGTCCTGGTGGAAGCGCACCCCGCCCTTGCCGGGGCCGCGCGACATGTTGTGCTGTACGCGGTAGCCCTCGAAGTGGGCGATGCTGCCGTCGTCGCGCTCGATCGGCACGTCGACGATCAGGATGCGCTTGGGCCGCTTGAGCGTCTCGACCCAGCGCGCCAGTGCACCAAGGTGCGGCGTCACGCGGTCGATCTGTTCGAGGTAAACGCTCCAGGGGTTGTTTTCCTTGGGGAGGAGGTAGGATGGAATGTCGTGCTGGCGTGTCATGCGGCGGCTCCGTTGTTGTAGTTTGAAGGTGGTGTCTTTTAGTGGATGATCTTGGCCAGGAAGTCGGCCGCGCGGTCCGAGCGCCGGGTGCCGAAGAACTCGTCCTTGGTGCAGTCCTCGATGATCTTCCCCTGGTCCATGAAGACGATGCGGTTGGCCACCCGTTTGGCGAAACCCATTTCGTGGGTGACGACCATCATCGTCATCCCCTCCTGCGCCAGGCCGACCATCACGTCGAGCACTTCGTTGATCATTTCGGGGTCGAGCGCGGAGGTGGGCTCGTCGAACAGCATCGCGATCGGATCCATCGACAAGGCCCTGGCGATGGCCACGCGCTGCTGCTGGCCGCCCGACAGCTGGCCCGGAAATTTATCCTGCTGCGCCAGCAGGCCGACCCGGTCCAGGTACTTCAGGCCCTTGGCGTTGGCCTCGTCGGCGCTGCGCCCCAGCACCTTGACCTGTCCGATGGTCAGGTTTTCCCGGATCGACAAATGCGGGAACAGCTCGAAATTCTGGAACACCATCCCGATCCGCGCGCGCAGCTTGGACAGGTTGGTTTTCGGGTCGCCCACCTCCACGCCGTCCACCCTGATGCCCCCCTTCTGGAACGGCTCAAGGCCGTTGACGGTCTTGATCAGGGTCGACTTGCCCGAACCCGACGGGCCGCAGATGACCATCACATCGCCTTTGCCGACCCGCGTGGTGCACTCGGTGAGCACCTGGAACTTGCCGTACCATTTGCTGATATTGTTAAGTTCTATCATTTTTCTTCTCCAATTTGAAAGCGCTAGCGGATGATCGCCACGCGCTGCTGCAGACGGCGCACCAGGGACGACAGCCCCAGGCCCAGGACCAGATACACCAGCGCCACGAAGCTGTACATCTCGACCAGGCGGCCGTCGCGCTGGGCGACCTTGCTGGCGGCGCCGACAAAATCGGGAATCGACAGCACGTACACCAGCGACACGTCCTGGAACAGGACGATCGTCTGCGTCAGCAGCAGGGGAATCATGTTGCGAAACGCCTGCGGCAGCACCACGTGGCTCATGGTCTGCCAGTAGGTCATGCCCAGCGCCCGCCCTGCCCATACCTGCCCGCGCGGGATCGAGCCGATCCCGCTGCGCATGATCTCGCAGTAGTAGGCCGCCTCGAACATGATGAAGGTGATCAGCGCGGACGTGAAAGCGCCCACCTGTACCGGCTCGTTGGCGCCGATGATCCAGGCGGCGATATACGGCACCAGGAAGTAGAACCAGAAGATCACCAGCACCAGGGGGATCGAGCGCACCAGGTTGACGTAGCCGGACGCCAGCAGCGACACCGCGCGGATGCTGGACAGGCGCATCAGCGCCAGCAGCGTACCGAGCACGATCCCGCCGGTCATGGCCAGCACGGTCAGCTTGAGCGTGAAGACCATCCCGGTCTGGAACAGATAGACCCACGAGCGGGCGATCACGTCGAAATCGAAGTCGAGTGCCATCTCAGTGTCCCCCCGCCGCGCCGCCGGCGACGATCAAGCCGGGAATCGCCATTTTTTTCTCGATCCGGTGCATGATGAACACGACCACGGCGTTGACCATCACGTAGACCAGCGTCGCGGCGCTGAAGGCCTCGAATACCTGGAATGAAAACTCCTGGATCGCGCGGGCGCTGGCAGTCAGTTCCATCAGGCCGATGGTCAAGGCCACCGAACTGTTCTTGATGATGTTGAGGAACTCGCTGGTCAGCGGCGGCAGGATCACGCGCGATGCCATCGGCAGCAGCACGTAGCGGTAGGTCTGCGGCAAGGTCAGGCCGAGCGCGGTGCCGGCCATTTTTTGCCCGCTCGGCAAAGCGGCGATGCCGGCCGAAACCTGTACCGCCACCCGCGCCGAGGTAAACAAGCCCAGGCACAGCACCGCCGTGACGAACGGCGCGTTGGGCAGGGCCTTGATCCAGTCGCCGACGGCTTGCGGCAGCACGTCGGGAGCGACGAAATACCACAGGAACATCTGCACCAGCAGCGGCACGTTGCGAAAAAGTTCGATATAGCCGTTGGCCAGGCGTACCAGCCATCTGTTCGGTGTGGTGCGCACGGTGCCGACCACAAGGCCGAGCGCCAGCGCCATGATCCAGGCCGTCAGCGCGGTGGCCAAGGTCCACATCAAGCCCGAGAATAGGGTGTCGAGATACGTGCCGGCACCATCGGGCGCAATCTCCCAGAAGATGCGCCAGTTCCAGTGATAGTTCATAGTATTTAGTATTGTTCCAGGCTGGGCTACAGAAAAATTAACGCTTTTTGGAGGCCGCTTTTTGCGCGTCCGGCACCACCGCATACGCGGCCGGGTCGGGCGAATCGGTCGGCCGGGCGAGCACGTTGATCAGCTCCGGCGGCATCGGGAAGCGCAGGTTGATGTTCTTTGGCGGAATCGGCGACAGGAACCACTTGTGGTACAGGCGATACACGTCGTCGCCCGACTTGTAATAGGCGATGAGGGCGTCGTCGACCGCCTTCTTGAAGGCCGGGTCGTCCTTGCGCAGCATGATCCCGTACGGCTCGACCGACAGCGCGTCGGCCGTGATCTGGTAGTCGTCCGGCCGCTTGGCGTTGGCGCGTTGCGACGCCAGCAGGATGTCATCGTTGGCCTCGGCCGCGGCGCGCCCGGTCTCGACCATCAGGAACGATTCGGGATGATCCTTGCCGACGACGATGTTCATGCCCAGGTTTTGCTCGCGGTTGAGGATCGTCATCTGCTTCAGGGTCGAGGTGCCGGCGGTGGCCACCAGCGTCTTGCCCTTCATGTCGGCCAGCGTATGGATATTCGACGTCTTTTTGGCCAGCAGGCGGTTGGCGACCACGAACATGGTCGGGGCGAAGGCGACCTGCTGCTGGCGCTCCAGGTTGTTGGTGGTCGAGCCGCATTCGAGGTCGATGGTCCCGTTGGCCATCAGCGGAATGCGGTTGGCCGAGGTCACCGGATTCATCGCCACCTTCAAGGAGGCCAGGCCCGGGCGCTTTTGCAGGGCGGCGACCACCTTCATGCACAGGTCGATCGAATAGCCCTGGTACTGCTGCTTGTCGTCCAGGTAGGAAAAGGGAATGGAACCGTCGCGCACGCCCAGCGTGATGACGCCGCTCTTCTTGATCTTGGCCAGCGTGCCGGTCGGTTCCTGCGCCTGCGCGGTGGCGCCGAACAGGGATGCACTGAGCAGTACAACGAGATATTTTGCATAATTCATGTCGGGTAACTCCAAAGGGGTGAAGAAAGCACGAAGCGATAAACCGGCCGCCCGGCGGCCGGGGGGAACTCAACAGGATCAGAAGGTGTGGCGCATGCCCAGGTTTGCCCCGGTGTTGCCGGTGCCGTCCGTGGTGGCGTTGCCGACCTTGAAGCTGGCGCCATTGCGGTTGCCGATGCGCGCATAGGCCGCGTACACGTCGGTGCGTTTGGACAGTGCATAGGTGTAGCCGAGCGCCCATTGGGAAGCGTCGCGGTTGGCGTGCGTGGTGTCGTCATGCCGGACATACGAGGCGTACGCCTTGTGCGCGCCGAAAGGCACGCTCACGCCGACGATCGCGTCTTCGCTGCGCGCACCGAGCAGGCCCTTGTTGCGCGCGTAGCCCAGGTGCCCTTCGGCCACGCCCCAGTTGTATTTGGCGCCGAGCAGCGTATTGGCGCTGCTGTCGGTGGCCAGCGCATTTTGCTGCTGATGCCAGCCCAGCGTGACGACCAGGGTCTTGGCCGTATACGACAGCACCGTGCTGTAGGCGCGCTTGGCGGCTGAATTGTCCGGCACTTCACCCATGCCCACGGCCAGCTCCGCCGCAAAGCCATAGAGTGTCGGCGACGCGTAGCCGGCCATGTTGTCGAGGCGGGCGTTCGAGACCGTGATGTTGCCCGCCTGGCCGGCCAAACCGTCGCAGAACGGATCGACGATGTCGCGCATGGCGCGGTAGTACGGCGAATACTGGCGCCCGAAGCTGACCGCACCGAGCTTGCTGGATACGCCCAGGAATGCCTGGCGTCCGAACAGCAGGCCGCCCTGGGCCGAGCTGCCGGTATCGATATTGACGCCGTGTTCCAGGACGAAGTAGGCGTTGACGCCGCCGCCGAGGTCTTCCGTGCCTTTGAAGCCCAGCCGCGAACCGGAGGCGACCCCGCTGTTGATCGTGTTGACACTGCCCGCCGCGCCGCCCGTTTCGCGCACAAAGCCGACGTCGGCCACGCCATACACGGTCACCGCCGACTGCGCCATGGCGGCTGCCGGAACCAGGCTCGATGCCATGATGGCGATAATGATCTTATTCATTCGTTTCCTCTGTAATTTATCGTTTTTTATATTTGATCGGCAATACCGGTCCATTCCACGCCGTGCATGGAACAGGTGAATTGCCGCGCTGGGGAATAATCTAAATGGCGCCGCCGGGATAATCCGAAGCGTGCCGCAGGATATGCTTGGCCTTGTGGACCTGTTGCATAATGCCGAGTGCATGGCCGCGGAATACGTGGCCTGCCGGCGTAAGCGAGGGAGGGTTGCAGCTGCGGTCCACGAGCGTGGCGCCGAGCCAGGTTTCAAGCGAGCGGATGCGCCGGCTGAATGCCGGCTGGCTGGAGTGCCGCTCGCTGGCGGAACGCGAAAAGCTTCGCGTATCGGCCAGGCAAAGAAAGTCTTCGACCCATTTCATGTCCATTGCTGTCTCCCGCTTATATTTATTTTTTAATGGGCCGGCGCGATTGACCGTCACCCATTGCACTGCCGATTATTCGGCATGTGTTTCCATCCCTACCTCCTATGCATAGCAGTTTGCATGCCAGCAATGTAAATATTCCGGGAAGCGCCCCAGCGCCTTGATTGGAATGGATATTTTCAATCGTCCGGAAACGCCGATCAGCGGCGCGCGTGCGGTATTCCACACAAACCCGTTTTGCGGCGTGTGGATTTAGAAACCCGGGCTGTTGGCTATTGCCGAAATTAATATCCGGCAGAATGTTCTGGGGTAAGATAGACCGCAGTCGCCTCCCCTTGCCGGACCGCGCCAACCCTAACCACACGCGCCGAGGTGAGCATTGCAGGCGTTCCGACAATTTGCCGTTTCCCGCTCCGCGGGCACAGTCGCGGCATGGGCCGCGATCATCGGCCTGAGCGCCGCCGTCGCCTTCGTGTATGCATGGAGCGAACGGCGCGGCTATGCGCAGCTTGGCGAGGTCCAGGCGCAGCAGCTCGACCTGTACGCGGCGGCCCTCGAAAGCGAACTGGGCCGGCATGAATACCTGCCCGGCATCGTCGCCCTCGATCATGACGTCCATGCCCTGCTGAGGAACCCGGGCGGCGCCGGCCTGGGCGAGCGCGCCAACAAGCGCCTGACCAGCCTGAACGCGCGCGCCGGCTCGCTCTCCATCTTCGTGCTCGACACGGCGGGCCTGGTGCGGGCGGCCAGCAACTGGTACCAGCCGGAGACCAGCGTCGGCATGGATCTGGCCGCCCTGCCGTATTTTTCCGGCGCCATGCAGGGCGGGCCTGCGCGCTATTTTTCGCGCGCGGCGGCGCGCAACTCGCCCGAGTATTATTTTGCCCAGCAAGTGCTGCAAGGCGGCCTGGTGCTTGGCGTGGTGGTGGTCAAGATCAGCCTCGACCCGATCGAGTCGACCTGGGTGGCGTCGGCCGCGCAGCCGCACAACGATTTTTTCATGGTGCTCGACGCCGACGGCACGATCGTTCTCTCGTCCGCGCCCCAGTGGCGCAACCGCAAGGCCGACCTCCAGGCCATCGACCAGGGCAAGCCGGTCGTCGCGTGGCCCGCACTCAACCCGGCCGCGCCATCGACCCGCTACGCAAGCCTGAGCCGGCCGATGGCGCGCCAGGGCTGGCGCCTGCTCACGCTCACCAATGCCGCGCCGGTCAAGCTGCAGGCCGGGCAAAACGCCGTGGCCGCTGGCCTGCTGGCCGGGTTCCTCGGTTTGCTCGCGATGTTCGTGGCGATGCGCCGGCGCGCGATCGCGAGCCGCCTGCACGCGCGCGAAGCGCTGCAGCGCGCGCACGACGAATTGGAACGGCGCGTGGCCGACCGCACCGCCGAATTGCATGCGATGAACCGCGCACTGCTGCACGAAATCGGCGAACGCGAACACGCCGAACAGGTGCTGCGCGCTTCCCAGGACGACCTGCTGCACGCCAGCAAACTCGCCCTGCTCGGCCAGATGTCGGCCGGTATCACGCACGAAATCAGCCAGCCGCTCACCGCGCTGCTTTCGCTTTCCTTCAATGCCCAGCTGCTGCTCAAGCGCGGCGACCTGGCGCGCGTGGAAAAGAACCTGCGCTCGGTGACCGACCTGACTGAACGCATGGGCCGCCTGACCGAGCAGCTCAAATCCTTCTCGCGCAAGACGCCCCTGGCCATGGCCCCGCTGACCCTGTCCAAGGCGGTCGACAATACCTTGCAGCTGCTGGAAAACCGGATCCGCACCGAACACGCCTGCGTGCAGCTGGACCTGGCGCCGTCGGTGCGCGCCATGTGCGACGCCAACCGGCTCGAACAGGTGCTGATCAACCTGTGCGCCAACGCGCTCGACGCCATGCTGGACGCGCCGGTCAAGAACCTGGCCATCCGCCTGTGGAGCGCGGGCGGACGCGCGCACATCCGGGTCAGCGACAGCGGCGCCGGCATTCCGCAAGCCGTGATGGCGCGCCTGTTCGAGCCGTTTTTCAGCACCAAGCTGCCGGGCCAGGGACTGGGACTCGGCCTGGCCATTTCGGCCGACATCGTGCGCGACTTCGGCGGCACCTTGCGCGCGTCGAATTGTGCGGGCGGTGCCGCCTTCGAACTGGACCTGCCACTAATAGAGGAAACAAGTCATGTATGAAGGTTTCACCATCGTGTTCGTCGAAGACGACCTGGCCGTGCGCAGCAGCGTCGCCGAAACGCTGGAGCTGGCCGGGTTCGACGTGGCGCCGTTCGAGTCGGCCGAGGACGCGCTCGGGCAACTGCGCACCAGCTTTGCCGGCATCGTCATCAGCGACGTGCGCCTGCCCGGCATGGATGGATTCGAACTGCTGCGCCGGGTGTGCGCGGTCGACGCCACCATCCCGGTGATCATGGTGACCGGCCATGGCGACGTCTCGATGGCGGTCGAGGCAATGCGTTGCGGCGCCTACGATTTCATCGAGAAGCCGTTCGCGATGGAGCGCCTGGTCGAGGTGGCGTCGCGCGCCATGGAAAAGCGCGCGCTGCGCCTTGAAGTGGACTCGCTGCAGCGCCAGCTGCAGGACCGGCGCGGGATCGAGGCGACCTTGCTCGGCAACTCGCCGGCGATACGCGAACTGCGGCGCCAGATATTGAACCTGGCCGATACGCCGGCCGACGTGCTGGTGTTCGGCGAAACCGGCACCGGCAAGGAAGTGGTGGCGCGTTGCCTGCACGAGTACAGCAAACGCAGCAAGGCCAACTTCGTCGCGATCAATTGCGGCGGCCTGCCCGAAAGCCTGTTCGAGAGCGAGATCTTCGGGCATGAAGCGGGCGCCTTCACCAGCGCCAGCAAGCGCCGCGTGGGCAAGATCGAGCATGCCGACGGCGGCACCTTGCTGCTCGATGAAATTGAAAGCATGCCGATGGCGCTCCAGGTCAAGCTGCTGCGCGCGCTCCAGGAACGCAAGATCGAGCGGCTCGGCTCGAACCAGGGTGTGCCGGTCGACTTCCGGATCGTCGCCGCCACCAAGAGCGACCTGAAGGAACTGAGCGCGCAGCAGAAGTTTCGCAGCGACCTGTATTACCGGCTCAACGTCGCCGTGCTCGAACTGCCGCCGCTGCGCGAACGGCGCGAGGACATTCCGATCCTGTTCGAACATTTTTCGCTGCAGGCGGCGCTGCGCTACGGGCGCGATGCCCCGGCCCTGGCCGGACAGGACATGCTCAAGCTGATGGCCGGCGACTGGCCCGGCAACGTGCGCGAACTGCGCAACGCGGCCGACCGTTTCGTGCTGGGACTGCCGGGGATGCACCTGGGCGCCGCCGATTCGGCCGCGGCCCCGATGACCTTGGCGCAGCAGATGGACATGGTCGAAAAGACCCTGGTGGAACAGGCGCTCAAGCAGCACGGCGGACGTCCGCAAGCGATCTGCGATGCGCTCGGCATCGGCAAGAAGACCCTGTACGACAAGCTGCACCGGCACGGCATCGTCATCGACGACTTCCGGCCGGCGCCGGGCGGCGCGCTCTAGCCGCCTGGGTAGGGGGCCTGCCTTGCAGGGCAGGCTCCCAGGCAGAACTTAGTAGGTATAGAACATCCGCTGAATCTCCTTGGTGCTGCCGGTCTTGGTCAGCGCCAGCATCAGCAGGATGCGCGCCTTCTGCGCACTCAAGGTGTCGGCCACCACGAAGTCCAGTTCGTCGTCATTGGCTTCGCCGTTGCGCGCCAGGATGCCCTGGCCCACGCGGCTGGCCCGCACCACGACCGCCCCCTTGGCACGCGCGGCAACCAGTGCCGGCTTGACCCTGGCGGCCAGGCTGCCGTCGCCCACGCCTGCGTGGATGATGCCCTTGGCGCCTGCGGCCATGAGCGCATCGACCGCTACCGGTCCGACGTTCGCATAGCCATACACGATGTCCACTTGCGGCAGCGCCTGCAGCGCGCCGATGTCGAATTCGCTCTCGGTGGTGTGCTTGCGCATTTGCTGGCGATAGAAGAATGGCTTGCCGCCCTGGATATAACCGAGCAGGCCCAGTTCCGGCGTGCGGAAAGAGTCCAGCGTCGAGGTATTGACCTTGGTCACATCGCGCGCCGACTGGATCTGGTCGTTCATCGCCACCAGTACGCCCTTGCCGACCGCCTCGGGACTGGCCGCCAGCATCACCGAATTGTACAAATTGATCGGGCCGTCGGCCGAGATCGCGGTCGATGGCCGCATCGCGCCCACCAGCACCACCGGCTTGCGGCTCTTGACCACCAGGTTCAGGAAATATGCCGTTTCTTCCAGCGTGTCGGTGCCGTGGGTGATGACGATGCCGTCCACGTTCGATTGGGCCAGCAGGACGTTGACGCGCTTGGCCAGCGTGAGCCAGTGCTCGTTGGTCATGTTCTCGCTGGCGATCTGGAACGTCTGTTCGCCGCTGACGTTGGCAACCTTGGCCAGTTCGGGCACCGCCGCGATCAGGCGCTGCACGCCGACCGTGGCGGCGGTGTAGCCGACCGTGGTGGTGCTGGTCGCGCCGGAGCCGGCGATGGTGCCGCCGGTGGCCAGGATGGTCACGTTGGGCAGCTTGGGCGCGGCTTGTTGCGCCTGCGTGGCCGAGGCCATGCAGACCAAGAGGCCGAACAGCGCGATCATCGATTGCGCGGGATTTTTGTGAAGCATGCGATCTCCTAAAGGGACGGTGGTTTTTTGCAGGCGACGCCATTTTCATGACGCGTTTTACGTGCTGCGGGACGGCGAAAAATCTTTGCGAGGATTAGCCCTATGATAACGGGCGAAGGAAGCCTGCCTTGCAAGGCAGGCTCGTTGCGCAGGGGCGCGGTAGACCGCGCCAATTCCCTGCTTCACCGGTAGGCGGCCGGGTCGCCCGAATCGGTGGGGGAGGCAATCGCCTTCTTCAGCGCCGGGCTCATCGGTAGCTGGAGTGGCGCGAACCACTTGCGGTAGATCTGCTGCACTTCGCCGGACTTGAACAGCGCGACGATGGCTTCGTCCACCAGTTTCTTGAATTCGGGGTCGTTCTTGCGCACGACAATCCCGTACGGCTGCACCGGCAAATCGGTGGCGGCGATGGCATACATGCCCGGGTCCTTGGCGGCGGCGACCAGCCCGTGCAGAAGCACATCGTCCATCACGAACGCGACGGCGCGGTTGGCCTCGACCAGCGAAAACGCTTCGGCGTGATCCCTGCCCGGAATGATGTGCAGGTCGAGCCCCAGTGCCTGAGCGGTTTCCGCCAGCGCGTTGATGGCCGTGGTGCCGGCCGTCGACACGACGGTCGAGCCCTTGAGCGCTTGCAGCGAATCGATGTGGGCCGTCTTTTTCGCTACCAGGCTGGTGGCCGCGACGAAGGTCGTCACCGAAAACGCCAGCTCCTTTTGCCGCTCGAGCGTGTTGGTGGTCGAGCCGCATTCGAGGTCGACGATGCCGTTGACCATGAACGCGCTGCGGTTGGCGGAGGTGACCGGGCGCAGCATCACTTCCAGGCCGGGCGCCTTGAGCCGGGTGCGGATGGCGTCGACGATGCGATAGCACAGTTCGATCGAATAGCCGGTCGGCCGCTGCTGCTTGTCGAGATAGGAAAACGGGATCGATTTGTCGCGAAAGCCAATGCTGATGACGCCCGTTTCCGCGATTTTTCGCAAGGTCGGCGACTCCTGCGCCGCGCCATGGGGGGCGAGCGGGAGCAGTGCGGCAAATGCGAAGAGCAGGTCTCTGGTGTTCACGTCGTTTTTTCCTTACGGCCCGGGAATTCCAACCGTCGCATGGCGCAATATTCCCATGAACAGGTGGCAACGACAATGCTTATGCAAAATTCACATGGGAGGCGATGCTGCTGCGGGCAGCAAGAACAAGGGGAGCTCCGGGTTCATTGCCGGGTTGCTTGCGCTTGCTGTGGTAGCCGATTGGGTGCGGAGCGCTTAATGACGTGAAGAAACATTGGCGTAAACCCGACAGAACCGGGCCGAGACTGAGGCCAGGCTTGTGCGGGTTTTGACAATACGCCCAATGTGCTGGATACTCAAGCGCAGTGGAAACGCTTCCATCAACATCGTTATCGCTGATAACGCCGCTTGGAAGTGGTTGTTGCCCGAACGTAAAACCTAACGATAACTTCGGAGACTTTCAACATGAAGATGAAGACGATTAACGTCGTGCTGGCATCATTATTGGCTGGCGGCACTATGGCCGGCTGTGGCGGTAACACGTCGGGCGACAGCGGCGATGGCGGGAAAACTCCCATATCCCTGGCGCAGACAGGTAGCGCGGCAGGTTCCAGCGCCAACATCGCCGCCGTCTGCACGCTCCAGGCTGAAGACTATGCCAACGCGTTCGACACCACTGCCGGCAATACGGGTAACCAGCACCGCACCGACAATGTCGATATTGAAGCCACCACCGATGCCGGCGGAGGGTATAACGTTGCCTGGACTGCCAACGGCGAATGGCTGGCACACAACAACATCACCTTTCCCACCAGCGGCGCCTATACCATTGCCTACCGTGTCGCGGCCCCTTCCGCTGGCGGCGTGATTTCGGCCGACCTCAACGGAGGCACGATCCCGCTCGGCACCACCTCGGTTCCGGCAACGGGCGGCTGGCAGAACTGGACCACCGTGCAGCGCACGATTAACGTGAATGCCGGTACCTACAACCTCGGCACCTTCGTCAGCAGCGCGGGCTTCAACCTGAACTGGATCAGTATCGCCGGCGCCAGCTGCGGCTCAACGCCACCACCACCCGGCTGGACGCTGGCCTGGGCGGACGAGTTCAACGGCACCGCATTGGACACCTCGAAGTGGAACATCGAGGTCAACGGACATGGCGGCGGCAACAACGAGCTGCAGTACTACACCGCGCGTCCGGAGAACATCCGTGTCGGCGGCGGCGAACTGGTCATCGAGGCGCGCAAGGAAGCCTATATGGGCAAGCAGTACACCTCGGGCCGCATTACCACCCAGAACAAGGCCAGCTGGCAGTACGGGCGGATGGAAGCGCGCATGAAGATCCCGACCGGCAAGGGCACGTGGCCGGCTTTCTGGATGCTGGGTAACTCCATCAGCAGCGCGGGCTGGCCCGCAAGCGGCGAAATCGACATCATGGAGCACGTCAATTCCGAAGCGGTTACCCACGGCACCATCCACTGGTCGGATCATAACAACGCGTATGCCAATTATGGCGGCCCATCGGGCAAGCTGGACTTCTCGCAGTTCCACGTGTATGCCGTGGAGTGGGATGCCTCGGTGATCCGCTGGTATGTGGACGGTAACAAGTTCCACGAAGTCAATATCGCCGGCGGCATCAACGGCACGTCGGAGTTCCATGCGCCGTACTTCCTCCTGTTTAACCTGGCCGTCGGCGGCAACTGGCCTGGCAGTCCGGATGCATCCACCGCGTTCCCGAACCGGATGCAGGTCGACTACGTTCGCGTCTATCGCAGGTAATCCAGCGCCGGAGAGGAAGCATTTCTTCTCCGGCTGGTCACCCTTCGCGGCGCGTCAGCTTTCAAGATGTGGGTGGACGCGCGCGCACCGGTCGGCTCGAAAAGCTGCCCGTCAATCTTGACGATGGCAAGTTTTTGCTGGGCTCCGGCCAGCGACATTTTTTTCGGCGCCTTGGCCGAGAGCGGCTGTCGGGGCATCGCCTTGATGCGCGCTTCAAGTTCGTCGTCGGAGAGTGGCAGCAGGCCCGCTTCCGGCAACGCGTTCCCTGGTGCAAGCAAGGTCAGGGCGCCTGCCGATTCGGCGCCAAAGTGCGCCAGGATGGTCCAGGCATCCACGCCGGCCGTGACGCCGTTCTTCATGTACGTCATCAGCTGCAGCCTGGCGTCCGCCTCCGGTAGCAGATTGTCGAAGAACCACTGGACCGGACGAACGGTTCCACCGTCTTCATGTCGAGCCGTCCTCAGAGGCAGGCCGGGAGAGAGTTCATATCCCTGTTCGACCCATGCCTGATCGTATTGGAACGACCACACTCCGGTGTTTTCCGACAGCGTACCGACGAAGGACTTGTCAATGTAGGCGCACAGTTCCCGGTTCATGGTCGAGCTCGCTTCCTCGTCGTGGTCTTGCCATCCAGGTCGATGGCACTTTCATCCATTGCCGGTGGCATGGACAGATGCATTTCGATCCCAAGCTCTTTCATTGTCGCAAAAAGTTTCTTGAGCGCTACCGTAGAGTGGCCTTGTTCCTGCCGCCGCAACAGG
Source organism: Massilia scottii (assembly GCF_030846495.1). Lineage (NCBI taxonomy): Bacteria > Pseudomonadati > Pseudomonadota > Betaproteobacteria > Burkholderiales > Oxalobacteraceae > Massilia > Massilia scottii. The sequence continues at coordinate 13,832 of NZ_JAVCWM010000029.1, forward strand.
GTTTGGGACGTCTCCAATGTCTCGGCCAGGTCGGCCAGCGGGACATTGAGCGCGAGACGGGTGGCGCGCAGAACGGCACCCATCTGCTCAAACGACTTGATTTTCATGTTACATCCATAACAGAGCAATTTCACTTTATTATAGCACTGCACCGCTCTGTATCATCAATAACAGGGTGAAATTGCAGTATTGCGCTGTGACTGTCTGCTGAAGTGGGCTAAGAGAGCAAAAATACGCTGTTAACAACGTTCCTCCATCAGTTTTCCTGTAACAGTGCAAAATTGCTCTGTCATTATCCGAGCCAGCTTCTTCAGGGAAGATGGTGGGAAGCCCGCGTAGATTGGGTTTTCAGCGCTTGCGCCGTAGCAAGTCAGGCGGCTTCGCGGCTGATGCGGGAAGGATTTTTCGCTCGAATCAGCCGGGGCAAACCCACCGTGCACGCCGATCGCGACCATGGACAAATTCCTCGCATATGTTTTTTTAAACAAGAATAATCATGTTAATCGTGCTAGTGTGGCTGCAGTTCCCAGCAAGGAGGCACTATGCAAGGATGGATTTCTCCCCTTAAATGGTTTGCGTACATGGTGATCCTGCTCATGCTCGCAGCCATCGCTTACGCGGCGATCATCTCGGTGCGCTACTGGCCCGCCATTTCAGTCTAGGAAGGCACCATGAACAAACGACAAGCGCGTCTGTTTGCGATTGGGTCCACCGTGGTGGCCACGCTCGCCTTTCTCGCCCTGACGCTCGACAGCCACCGCCAGTTCGGCCGCCTGACCAATGCCGACAAGATCACTGCCCAGGTCACGCGCGGCAAGGATGTGTGGCATGAAAACAACTGCATCAACTGCCACACGATCTTTGGCGAGGGGGCCTACTACGCTCCCGACCTGACCAAGATCACCAAGCTGCGTGGCAACGCCTACCTCACCGCGTACATGAAGGATCCGTCCAAGTTTTACGACGAAACGCGGCACCGGCGCCTCATGCCCAAGCAGGATATCAGCGACACCGACATTGCAGCCTTGATCGCTTTCCTCGACTGGGTATCGAATGTCGACAACCAGGGCTGGCCGCCGCGCCCGATCCTGGTCACCGGCGCCACCTTCCCCGGCACCGACGTGGCCACGGCGGCCGCACCCGGTGCGGCGGCCACGCCACCGGCGGCGCGGCCCACCACCGGCGACGACAATCCGATCGCGCTGGGCGAACGGGTGTTCCGCAGCGCGGTGCCGGCATGCAGCGCCTGCCATTCCACCGCGCCCGGCGTCAATCTGGCCGGGCCATCGCTGGCAGGCCTGGTGGGGCGCAGCACGGCGCTGCTGGCCGGCGCCGGCTACACGGGCAAGGCCACCGATGTGGAAGGATATATCCGGGAGTCGCTGGTGTCGCCCAGCGCGCACGTGGTGCCGGGCGCCATGTACTCGGCCAATGGCCAGTCCTTCATGCCCGACACCTACGGCAAGGCCCTCGCGCCGGAGCAGATTACCCAACTGGTCGCCTACCTGTCCTCGCTGAAGTAAGCGTCATTGCCCAGCAACGCTGGAGCCGAATTGTTTTGCGGAGCTATAGTCATGAGATATAAGTCGCAGTCTGTCGCCTATTGGTACTTCGCCGTCGCGCTGTCCCTGTTCGGCCTGCAGCTGGTGTTCGGCCTGCTCTCGGCTGCCAAGTACCTGGGGCCCGATCCCTTGCTGTATATCCTGCCGTTCGATGTCACCAAGGTCATCCATACCAACCTGCTGATCGTCTGGGTTCTGTGCGGCTTCATGGGCGCCACCTACTGGATGGTGCCGGACGAATCGCGCACCGAGCTGCACAGCACCAAGCTGGCCTACATCCAGCTGGTGCTGTGGGTGCTGATGGGCGTGACCGCCATCATCGGTTATCTGTTTCGCTGGGGCACCGGAAACAAGCTGCTGGAGCAGCCTTTGCCGCACAAGATCGTGATCGTCATCGTCATGCTCATGTTCCTCTACAACGTGGGCATGACCATCAAAAAGTCGGGCCGCCTGACCACCACCGAGGGCGTGCTGCTGGGCGGGCTGGGCCTGGCCGCCTTGCTCTACCTGCCGGCCCTGCTGCACTATGAAAACTACACCGTCTCGATCTACTATCGCTGGTGGACCATCCACCTGTGGGTGGAGGGGGTATGGGAAATGATCCAGGGCGGCTTCCTGGCCTATCTCCTGATCCGCCTGTCCGGCGCCGACCGCGAGGTGATGGAGAAGTGGCTGTACGTGATCGTGGGGCTGGTCTTCATTGCCGGCATCCTGGGTACGGCGCACCACTACTACTGGGTCGGCGTGCCGGCCTACTGGCTGCCCATCGGCGGCATCTTCAGCGCCCTCGAACCGGTGGCCCTGGTCGGCATGGCCATCTACGCCTACTCGACCATCAAGCGCTCCGGCATGGCGCATCCGAACAAGCTGGCCTTGCACTGGACCGTGGGCAGCGCCGTGTTTACCCTGTTCGGCGCCGGCCTGCTGGGCCTGGCGCACACCTTCCCGGCCGTAAACAAATGGACCCACGGCACCCTGATCACGGCCATGCACGGCCACGCCGCCTTCTATGGCGCCTATGTCATGATCGTCCTGGCCATGATCACCTATGCCATGCCGGGGCTGTCGCGGCGTCCGGAAGAAGGCACGGCGATGGGCTACTGGTCGTTCTGGCTGCAGCTCGGCGGCATGTTCGGCATGACGCTGTCGTTCGCAACGGCCGGCATCGGCCAGGTGTACCTGGAACGCATCATGGGCCTGGGCTTCCTGGACACCCAGCTCAAAATCCAGATTCACTTCGTCATGCTGCTCGCCACCGGGTCCCTGTTCGCGATCGGGGTGGCGCTGTTCATCATCGATTTCTTCCGCTTCGCACCGCGCCTGGGGCCGGTCGAGGAAGGCGACGCAGCGGCACCGGCGCCAGGGGTGCAGCCGGCGTGAGCAAGGATGATCCCGCGGCAGCGGCGCCCTATTACCTGGAAAACGCCGGCGAGGTGGCATTGTTCGAGCAGTGCCACCGGCGCCAGCTGGCGGTGATGCTCAAGGGCCCGACCGGCTGCGGCAAGACGCGCTTCGTGGAATACATGGCCTGGCGCCTGCAGCGTCCGCTGATCACCATTTCCTGTCACGACGACCTGAGCACATCCGACCTGGTGGGACGCTTCCTGATCGGCGCCGCCGGCACCGCCTGGCACGACGGCCCGCTGACCCGCGCGGTGCGCGAAGGCGCCATCTGCTATCTGGACGAAGTGGTCGAGGCGCGCCAGGACACGGTGGTGGTGCTGCACCCGCTGAGCGACCACCGGCGCATGCTGCCGATCGACAAGACCGGCGAAACCGTGGCGGCGGCGCCCGGATTCCAGCTGGTGGTGTCCTATAACCCCGGCTACCAGCGCATGCTCAAGGACATGAAGCCGTCCACGCGCCAGCGCTTCGTCGCCTTCGATTTCGACTTTCCGCCGCCCGCGCGCGAGGCCGCCATCGTGGAGCACGAGGGGCAGGTCGAAGCGAGCCTGGCCATCGCCCTGGTCACGCTGGGCACCCGCCTGCGCCAGTTGCGCGACCGCGGCCTGGCCGAGGTGCCCAGCACGCGCCTGCTGATCGCCGCCGCGCGCCTGATCGGCAGCGGCATCCCGGTGGCCGACGCCTGCTACGCGGCCATCGTCGCTCCCCTGTCGGACGAACCGGCCCTGGTGGGCGCCATGCGCGACCTGGTCGGCGCCAGTTTCATCTAGCCATGGCGGAGGCGGAGGACGTCATCACCGATGCCGCCCGGCATGCCACCGTCTTCATGCAGGCATACTGGCGGCGCCACCGCCCGCGTCCCGGCGTGCCGCAGCTGGAACTGGCCGACGTGGCCGCCCGTCTCGATCTGCTGGCCCACGCCGTCTTCGGCCGCACCTTCCGGCTGCGCCCTTCCCAGCCACCCTCGCCGCGCACCTTTCTCGACAAGATCCTGCGCCGCCATGAGGCGCCTCCTGCGGCCGCTGCGCTGCCGGGCACCGATGGCGACAGCATCTGGCTGCCGCGCGCCATCGGCTCGGGCGGCGTGGAACAGCGCGCGCTGGCGCGCTATCGCCTGTTGCTGCTGCAGCAAGCCATGCGCGCCACGCGCGGCAGCGCCCTGCACTACCCGCAGCGCGAGAGCGCCTGGGTGCAAGCCTGCTACCACCTGCTCGAAGCGCGCGCGGCCGACGATGCGCTGGCGCGGCTCCTGCCCGGCATGGCCGGCGCGCTACAGGATTTTCGCCTGGCGGCGCTGGCCGCGCGGCCGCCCCTGCGCACGCTCGCGCCATCCCTGCGCCCGCTCGAACAGGCGCTGCACGCCGTGCTGTCGGGCGCGCCCGCCGCTGCCGGCACCGCCCTCCAGGTGCTGGAACAGGCGCGCGGCATGGCGGCCGGCCTGGTCCCGCTGGCCGGAGCGGCGCTGCGCCGGGTCCTGGTACGCGACGAGTGGCTGGGCGAATTGATGCCGGCGGCGGCCGGCGGCGCGGCCCGGGCCTGTTCCCGCGACGGCGAACGCGAGGACGATTCCGGGCCGCGCCGCAGCGCCCGGCTGGCGCGGCGGCCGCGCGCGCGCCAGCCGCAGGAGGAGGACGACGAGCAGCCGGCCGGACCGATGATGGTGCAGACCGCCCAGCCGCACGAGCAGGCCGAAGACGCCATGGGCGTGCAGCGGCCTACCGACCGCGACACCAGCAGCGCCGCCGAAGACTTTGCCGACGCGCTGTCCGAACTGCCCGAAGCGCGCATGGTGTCGACCCCCGGCGCGGCGCGCGAAGTGCTGCTTTCGGACGACCCGCCCGACGCCCAGGCCAGGCAGCCGGGCATGGCGCCGCAGGCCGCCGGCGGCGAAGCCTGTCCGTATCCGGAATGGGACTGGAAAACCCGTTGCTACCGCGATCCCGGCGCCATCGTCACGGTGTGCACCGCGCTGCCCGGCGCGCAGGCCACGGTGGACGCCATCTTCCGGCGCCAGGCGCCGATGCTGCGCGAGGTGCGGCGCCAGTTCGAACTGCTGCGCGCCCAGCGCACCCGGCTGCGCCAGCAGCTCGACGGCGATGCCATCGACCTGCAGGGCTGGATCGACAACCAGGCGCAGAAGCTCGCCGGCGGCAACCTCGACCAGCGCCTGTACGAAGCCGAACGGCGCGCCAGGCGCGACCTGGCCGTGATGCTGCTGGTCGATATCAGCGGCTCGACCGACAGCTGGGTGTCCGGCCAGTGCCGCGTGATCGACGTCGAACGCGAAGCGCTGCTGATGGTCTGCGCGGCCCTGCAGGGCCTGGGCGAGCCGTTCAGCGTGCTCGGCTTTTCCGGCGAGGGGCCGGGCGGGGTCGTGGTGCGCGCCATCAAGCGCTTCCAGGAACCGTACGGCAATGACGTGGCGCTGCGCATCGCCGGGCTGGAGCCGGAAAACTATACCCGGGCCGGCGCCGCCGTGCGCCACGCCAGCGCCGCCCTGATGATGCAGGCGGCCCGGCACAAGCTGCTGATCGTGATTTCGGATGGCAAGCCGAACGATGTCGACCAGTACGACGGGCGCTATGGCGTGGAAGACTTGCGCCAGGCCGTCACCGAGGCGCGCCTGCAGGGCATCTCGCCGTTCTGCCTGACCATCGACCGCCAGGCCGCGAACTACCTGCCGGCCGTGTTCGGCGAGCATGCCTACGCGCTGCTGCAGCGCGCCGAGCTGCTGCCCACGGTGCTGCTGGGGTGGCTGCGCAAGCTGGTCGCTGCCTGACGCGCCCGATAAGGCCGCCCGATCGGCAGCCTCGCCACCTCGCTGCGGCTGCAGGTTTTATCCGGCAGGAATATCTGAATTCCGTGGGGATATTATTTCCACACCAGAATGATCCTCACCCTGCCGCTGATCCCGCCGCGCTCGCGCTGCGCTTGTCATCGCGCGCATTAAAACTCATCAATAATACAGTGTTGTTATTCCCGCATTTTTAATGCACTCATGCTGATTAAATCGCCGCCGGTGACAATCTGATAGATTTGATGGTTTTTTCTGGAGCAGAATAAAAATCCCGTTACTCCAATCGAAGGCGCCCTACGCCCGTCAGGCGGTAGAGCGATTTTGCCTCGATAATCAGGATATTGAAAAACGGAAATTTCTTACTGGATTTTCTGCATAAGCTATACAGAAAGGAGGAAAGATAAAAAATACCTTAATAGTTTCGCAAACGTATTAAAAATCGCTGCGTCTTGTTTCTTGGAAGTTTTTGTTTATTAATGACACGGTCATCGATGATGAACAGATGAGTTCATTATCCTTATTTCCTTCCCTCATTTAAAACAGGAGTTACCTATGTCTAATTCGACTTCTCCCACCCCCGCTCCTTCTTACAAAATAGAAGATGTCCTTCCCGCTGTAAAAAAACTCGAGAAGAACCGGCTCGGAATGGTGCTGTCCGGCCAAATCAAGGATGGAAAACTGGTCCTCGATCAAGCCACCCTGGATGAGATCGCCAGGAAATTCCCGAACGCCGATCGCGCCTTCGTGGCGATGAACTCGCCGTTCGACCCTGTCTCGCGCGCGATCTAGGAGCGCAAGGTGATGCAACTCGCTAATGTGACGACACCGATCCGGACGAATATTGTCGATATCGACACGCTGCTCGCTTCCGAGCAGTCCACCGAGCGCGTCTTCATCGCTGCCCAGGCTGCTCTGGACGAGTCCGGCTTCTCGGAGCAGTGTCCGCACTATCTGGACGCCCTCGGCACCGCTTTAAGCGCCAGTCCGCCGTATGCATCGCAGGTGTATGAAGACGCCTATCGCGAAGCCTCGGCGGACCGGCGCTGGATGGCCGCCTCGCTGCTGACGAACTCGTATCGCGAAGGCGAAGGCGCGACCCGGCTCTGGTCGCTGGCCGCCTGCGCCGACGACCCCGGCATCCAGGCCCTGCTCAAGCAGCATGCCGTCGACGAGTCCAACCATGCCACCTTCTATCTGGCCCTGCTCGACCTGGCCCTGCCGCACTCGGTGGACGACGAGTTCCGGGAGCAATTGCGCCAACTCTCGCCCGGATACACGATGGCGCAATCGCTGTTCATCGTCGAGGGCTCGCCGTATGGCCGGGCGCCGACCATCGATGATTTCATCCAGATGAACATCGCCGAGATCCGCACCACGCTGCATCACCTGATGCAGCGGCGCGCGCTGTTCGCCTGCTGCGACGAGCACGCACTGCCCAAGGTCAGAAAGCTGCTCGACCGGCTGCTGCGCGATGAACTCAGGCATGTCAGCTATACCGCGAAGCTCATCGAAGAGATGTCCGCCGAGGCCGGCATCGAGCGCTTGATCGACCTGTTCTGCAGGCGCTTCCAGGACTTCAACGACATTACCGTCGATGAGTTCAAGCAAGGCGTGTTCGACTGAGTTTCGCGCTGTCACCGGCGCCGCCGCCAGGCGCGGCGACGCCGGGCAGGCAATGCGCCGGCCCGTGGTATCGGCACTGAAGTGCCAGCTCCTTTGGAACCACTTATGAACATAGACGAATTCTTGCGCCTGGGCGGCACGGACCAGGCTGGCGTCATCGCCAATGTGGAGAGCCTGATCGGCCTGGAGGCGGGCGACATCCTGCTGGCGGCCGGTTCCCTGGCGGAGGGGCTGGGCTCGCACAAGTCCGACCTCGACATGATCCTGGTCACCGAGCGCAAGAGCGACGCGTTCGGCTACAAGGACGAGTTCATCTTTTCGCTCGGCACCTGCCTGGTCGATGTGCGCATCCTGCCCTGGGGCCGGGTCCGGTCCCTGCTCGACCGCCTGGACACCTGGGCCAGCCGTGCCTGGGATGCATCCGATCAATCCGGCTTCAGCCATGACGAACGCGTGCTGCTGCACCGGCTGGCCTGCGGCCTGGTTTGGCAACAGCCGCCGGACCAGCAGCGTGACCCCGGATACCGGCCGCGCATATCCCATCTGCTGCGCCTGAAATTGCAGGTGGCGCGCCACACCGCCAAGACGATCCAGGTCGACATGGCCGGCTACCAGGAGTGCGGCGATTTTCCCACCCTGGTGTTCGCCGCGCACAAGCTGCTCGGCCATGCGATCGATGCCTTGCTGGCCGGGCACGGCCTGTCGAATCCGATCTCCAAATGGCGCCACCGCCTGCTCCAGCGGCTCCCGGACAACTGGGAGTCGTCCCTGGCCTGCCGCCCCTCGGGCCTGGCCGCGAGCGAGCTGTATTGGCGCTTGCAACGGATTCCCGAGCACCACGACGCGCAGTCGCTGGCCTACGTCCATTCGGTCTCGGCCTTCGCGCGCGCGGTCTTCTTCTGGGCTGAACAAGCCCTGCTGGACCAAACGGCGCAGCGCCATGACGGCGAGAGCCGGGCGGACATGCCTGGCACCGCATTGCCGCCGCTGGCCCTGGACATGGACTTCTGCCGCACCGCCACGGGTGTGAAAATCGCGCGCATCAACGAGTTCGGCGTCGTGCTCGATCTGAGCGGCGAGGAATTCAGGCTGGCGCTCCTGTTCGACGGCGCGGCCAGCGGGCCGGCGCCAGCCCGCCATGCCGATGGCGCGAGCGATGCCATGCCGGCGCAACGGCGGCTCGACGCGCTCGCGTCCCGGCTCGCCGATGCCGGCCTGATCGCGCCAGCCTGCCCTGCGGCGCTGCAAGCGGACCGCGGCGCGACGCCAGAGGCGCCCGCTCCGCGTCCAGCCGCGTCCAGCTTTCCCAGTCCCTTCGACATCCCGACGCCGCCCGGCGGCGAGGGTTGGCAGCAACTCTATCCCTACTATCACACCTTCAGCGAGGAGCGGCGCGTCTTCGAGGAAAGCAAGTTCTGGTTCGCCGACAAGATCCACCATCCCGCGCCGCTCTACCCGTTCGACGCCATCATCTGCGAGGCGCACTGGATCGGCGTGTCGCAGTACAACACGCGCGTGTTCCTGATTCCCCCTGCCCTGGGCATCGACCAGCGCATCCTGAACGGCTATCTGTACCTGAGCCCGAATGGCATCGACGATCCCGCCCTGATCGAACAGCGTGCCAGCGTCTTCAAGCAGCGCGCCGGGTATTATTTCGAGAACTGGGACAGCTTGTACGCGCAGTGGCAGGCCAAGGTGCGTACCCATATTGCCGAGCTGGAGGCGATCGAGATCGGCGACCTGCCCGACATCGAACCCGAGGCCATGGTCACCGAAGGCCGCGGCATCGGTTCGGGCTATCAACTCATCGTTGCCTGGAACCGGGTCATCGAAAGCCTGCTCAAGATCTGGCAGTATCACTTCGAGATGCTCAATCTCGGCTACACCGCTTACCTGAGCTTCATGGATTTCTGCAAGGGGGCGTTTCCCGGCATCGAGGTCCAGACCGTCGCCCAGATGGTGGCCGGCATCGACGTGCTGCTGTTCCAGCCCGATGACGAACTCAAGAAGCTGGCGCGGCTGGCGATCGATCTCGGCCTGCAGCACCTGCTCAAGGGCGAGGCCGATGCCGACAGCGTGCTGGCCGCCATGCGCGCCTGCGAAGCGGGGCGGACCTGGCTGAGCGCCCTCGATCGCGCCAAACAGCCGTGGTTCAATTTCTCCAGCGGCACCGGGTTCTCCCACGAAGACCGCAGCTGGATCGACGACCTGTCGCTGCCGCTGCTCGCCATGCGCGACTATGTCGAACGGCTCGAACGCGGCGACGACATCGAGCGGCCGCTGGACGCGGTGCGCCAGGAGCGCGAGCGCATCGCCGCCGAATACATGGCGCTGCTCGGCTCGGAAGAGGACCGCGGCTGTTTCGCCGAGCTGCTGCAGCTCTCGCGCACCGTGTTTCCCTACGTCGAGAATCACAATTTCTTCGTCGAACATTGGCACCACACTGTTTTCTGGAACAAGATCCGGGAATTCGGCAAGGTGTTCAAGGCGCATGGATTCGTGCATGAGATCGACGATATCTTCCATCTCAACCGTTACGAGATCGAGGCCGCGCTGTTCGATCTGGTCACCGGCTGGGCCGTGGCGACGCCGGCGCGCGGACCGGCGATGTGGCCGGCCGAGATCGTGCGGCGCAAGCACATCCGCGCGGGACTGTGCAACTGGACGGCGCCGCCGGCCCTGGGGGTGCCACCCGAGAACGTCGCCGATCCCCTGGTGATCATGCTGTGGGGCCTGACCGGGGAGACGATCCGGAATTGGCTGGGCGCCTCTTCCGATACCGATACCGGCAGCGGTGCCGCGGTGCGCCTGAAGGGCTGCGCTGCGTCGCCCGGCGTGGTCGAAGGCAGGGCCAGGGTGGTGTCCAGTGCGGACCAGTTGCCCGATGTGCTGCAGGACGATATCCTGATCTGCCCCGTCACCTCGCCCAGCTGGGCGCCGATCTTCGGGCGCATCAAGGCGGTGGTGTCCGATGTCGGCGGCATCATGAGCCATGGCGCGATCGTCGCCCGCGAGTACGGCTTGCCGGCAGTGGTCGGTACCGGCGTGGGTACCCAGGTGATACGGACCGGGCAGCGGGTGCGTGTCGATGGCGATACCGGCTGCGTGGCGGTGATCGACTGATGCGCGGCGCAACGGCCGGGGCCGCACAACTGACGCGTTCGTTCGCCGCCTGCCGTCTCGGCGATATCGCCCTGGTGGGCGGCAAGGTTGCCCGCCTGGGTGAGCTGATCCATGCCGGCTTTCCCGTCCCTCCCGGCTTCGTCCTCGGCACCGATGCCTATGCCGGCTTCCTCGGCAGCGGTCCCGGCGCGCAGCTGGCGCGCATGCTGGCCGCGACCACCGGCGACGACCCGGCCGCCCTGGCGGCGGCCAGCCGCCGCATTCGCGACCTGATCGAAACAAGCCCGGTCGCCGACGCCATCGCCGAGCAGCTCGCGCTGGGCTACCGGCGCCTGGCCCAGGCGATGGGCGTGGACCTTGCGTGCGTGGCGGTGCGCTCCAGCGCGACTTCCGAATGCCTGGCCACGCACAGTTTCGCCGGACAGCAGGAGACCTGGCTCTGGGTCAAAGGCACCGATGCGCTTCTGGCCAGGACGCGCCAGTGCTGGTCCAGCCTGTTTACCGCCCAAGCCATGGCTTACCGCCGCAGTGCCGGGTTTCCGCCGGAGCGTGCATTGATTGCCGTCGGGGTCCAGGCCATGGTCGACGCCAGGGCGGCCGGGGTGCTGTTTACGCTCAATCCGGGCAACGGCGATCCATCCAAGATCGTGATCGAAGCAGGCTGGGGCTTCGGCGAGAGCGTGGTGGCCGGCGAAGTCGATCCCGACCGCTATCTGGTCGACAAGGTGACCTTGCACCTCATTAGCGCAACCATCGCGGACAAAGTGTGCGAATACCAGGTCGACGGCGAGCTGGACGCCGTACGCAAGATGGCGGTGCCCGCCGGGCGGCGCACGGCGCCCTGCCTGAGCGCGCGCGAAGTGATGGCGCTGGCCGCGCTGGCCAAGCGGGTCGAGCGGCATTTTGGCGTGCCCCAGGACATCGAATGGGCCATCGATCGCCACGCGGCCTTTCCCGGCAATATCGTGCTGCTGCAGAGCCGGCCCGAGACCACCTGGAACACGCGGCAGCCGCGCCCCGATACCGCGCGCCCTGGCGCGGCTGTCAACTATGTCATGCGTGCACTGAAGGGCAGCGCCCCGGCCAACAACGCAAAAGGAGCCATGCAATGAACGATCCGGCCAACGACCGCTTTTTTTGTCTGCTGGGTGGCGACGGCAGCGGCAAGTCGACCCTGCTCGACGCCCTCGCCATACGGTGCCCGGACATTGTGACGGTGAACTGGAAACAGCTATCGAGCGTGACCTTGCTGCCGGAGCTCCTGCCCGGCCTGAGCCCGCACGACACGCTGCGCTGCCTGGGGCCGCGTTCGCGGGCCGCGCAGTTTTGCTACCTTGCTGCGCTCGAGTACGAAATGATGATCGAACCGGCGCTGGCGGAGGGCAAGACGGTGGTGGTCGATTCCTACTGGTACAAATTCGTGGCCAAGATGGAGGTGCTGGAGATGGCGGCGCCGTTCTTGGAACCGCTATGCCAGACGCTGCCGCGCCCCGGGCACATTGTCTATCTCGATACGCCCGTGGCCCTGGCCCTGGAACGTAAATCGGACATCAATTTCTTCGAGTGCAATGGCGATGTCGCCAACTTCATGCCGTTCCAGCGGGCGATACGGGAAACCATGCTTGAGTATGTCGCGGCTATTCCCCTCACCCGCATCGATGGGCGCCTGAGCGCCAGGGACATGCTGGCCCAGGCCATGGATGTGTTCCGCGCCGGCACCACCACAGCCGCGCAGCCCACGATGGTGCCCCGGGCTGGCCGCGCCGCGCCGCGATCCATGCCAGGTGACGCTGTCAGAAGATAATTTCCGTCCCGCGCGTCGTGCGTCCGGCCAGATAGGCGAGCAGCCGCTCCGGCTGCATGCCATTGAGCACCGCGGTCTTGATGCGGTAGCGCCGGATCGTGGCCGCGGCCTCGGCGTCGAGCGAGGTCGCTTGCAACAAGGTGCCGGCGTCGACCCGGTCGAGCAGTGCGGCATCCGGGTACGTCTTGGGATCGCCACTATAGATGCCATCGACGTCGGTCAGGACGACCAGGTCGGCGCCGAGTTTCGCGGCGATCAGGGCGGCCACCGAATCGGACGTGGCGCGGTCGATATCGACCCCCTCGCCCGGCGCGGCGGCCAGCATGTCGGCGGCCGGGGCCAGCACGCTGAGCGGATCGGCGCTGGCGCCAGCCTCGCGCAGGCTGCGCACCAGGGGAAATGCCCCCAGCGCGCAGAGCAGAAACGCGTGCTGGTCCAGCGCGAGCAATGCCATGGCATAGGTGGTGTCGTTGTCCAGGCCGAGCGCGCGCCGGTAGCCGCGAATGACATCGACGATCTCGCCGCCCCCGGCCAGCAGCACCAGCTTGCGCTGCGGCGGCGCCGCCTTCAGGGCCCGGCACAGGGGCGCGATATGGCCGGGAATCAGGCTGCCGCCGATCTTGATCACGGTCGTCATTGCCGCGCTCCCGCGTGCCAGCGCGCGTGCTGGTAATCGCTGGGCAGTTCGAGCAATTCGAATTGCCCGGCGCCGTGGCGGGCGCTCAGGAAGATCGGACAAACATGGCTTGCGCCTGCGTCGCCGAGCAGCGTCATCATCGCCTCCTCGACCCGTGCGAACGGTTCTCCCGACACCAGGCATACCGTGTAGAGCAAGGCGCCAAGGTACGCGCTGCCGGGACCGAGGGAAATGTGCGACAGACCCGTCAGGCGAATGTCGAGCCCGCTGGTCTTCGCCAGCGCCGCCACCTGATCGGTGGCGAGGGGCTTGCGGCCATCGCTCAAGCTCATGCCCACCAGCTGGCACAGTCCGCGCTCGCTCAAGGCATGCGGCAAGCCATGGAGGATCGCCCAGACGATTTCCATGCCGTCCGGCCCGCCATGGCCGATGGCGGGCGGGCGCAAGCCGGCCGGATACGGCAACAGCGGCGGATTGGCGGTCAGCGTGTCGAAGCGCCGTCCGGCCACGGGCTGATACAGGTCGCCTTCAAGCACTTCCATCCGGCCGGCGACGCGGTTCAGGCGCGCGTTGATGCGCGCCAGTTGCGCGCAGGCGGGATCGATTTCGACCGCTGTCACCCGGTCCGCGTAGCGGGCGCTGTGCAGCGCGTGCAAGCCCGGCCCGGCGCACAGGTCCAGGCAGGTCCCGCGGCCGGGCGCCATGCGGGTCAGCAGGGCCATGCTGTCTTCGTTGAAATAGAAACCGGGGTTCGCCTGCGGCGGGTGGCAAAACAGCCAGTGGCCGAGGATAGGCAGGAGCACAAGGCCGCCCGTGCTGACCCGGGCTCCGGGTTCCTCGACGATCAGTGCCAGCGCGGCCAGGTCCGGCAAGAGCGCCTGCAACGCCGGAGGCAGGGCATCGATGGCGACCGGCTCGTTGAGCAGGAACAGCGCGATCAATTCTTGCAAGGCGGCTGGCGCGGCCAGCCGGCAAGCGCGCCAGGCCGCGGGATCGGGCGCCAGGGGATTGAAATGCCCGACATACTCGGCATATCCCAGCTGCGCCAGCAAGTCGGCCAGCAGGCCGGGATCGGCACCGTCATCGCCGTCGGGGAGAGTCGCGTGCGCGCTGTTGATCGCCATGCCTGCCTCGATTTTTCTCAAAAGGACGCGCACGGCAGCGCGCGTTATTTCGTCAGTTTGTCGGGTACCGGTGATGAAGTTAAACACACATTCGCGCACAACGCCATGCCGGATGCGGGAACCGGAAAAGGACATCGGGCGTCCGCGTTCGCTATCAGGGAAACAGGCTTGAGTCCATCGGAACACCGTTACCCGCGCCTTACCGGCAGTTGTCAAGATGCCGCGTCAGTTCATGCAGCTTGCCTCATACTTCGGATTGCGTCAGGCAATCTGCGGCGCTCGACCAAAACCCACCACTTTGCGCTGTCAGGACAACTGAAACATGAACATCGACACCTTTTTGACTACCGACCCAACGACGGTGAAGACGCGGCCAAATGGGTCAGCTACAGGGGTCCTCTTCCTCACCATCGGAGGCGTTGCATTTCCGACGGAGGGGTGGGACGATTTTGTGGTCACCATCTTGGGATGGTGGGCACAGGCACTGCTGCGCTTGTCGGTTAACGATCGTTGCACCGTGACCGTGCCTTTCATGGAAGGAGATTATGCGGTGAAAGTGCTGAAAACATCCGCTGCTACGTTTGAGTTCCGGGCCGTGAACGCAATACCGAGCGGCTTCGAAACGGCGACAGGCGAAGCTGCGGCCAGGCCGTTTATCGATTCATTCATTTTGCAATCGCATCGCATCCTTCGCGAGTGCAAGCAGCAAGGAGGGTGGTCGGCGAATGAGGATGCGCTGGCCTCGTCATTAGAGGCGCTCGAGTACGAGTTGAAACGCGTCGGCCCTTGCACTGATCAGGTGGCAAGTTCAGCAGACCGGTAAGCGCGCTGTTGGCGCCCCACGTAGCCACCATCAGGCTGCCATCGGGTGCACGTGCCAGCTCCACGGGGCTGGTCAGGCCATCCGCAATCACCGTGCGCTCGCCTTCGGGCCGATCAAGTACGCACACTGTATGCCCGACCTTCAAGTGTGATCCAATACCTTTCTCTTGATACTTTTTTGGTATGAGACAAGCCCTTGATACGCGGCAGTGCCGGTACTTGCTCGTGCTCCGGCAGCTGGAAAATCGACTCACATGGCGTTCAGCGCCGCCAATGCCGAGGCATCGAGTTGCAGCCCGCCCGCCGCAACGTTCTCATGCAGATGGGCCAGCGACGACGTGCCAGGTATTACCAGGATGTTCGGCGCACGCTGGAGCAGCCAGGCCAGCGCCACCTGCATCGGCTTGATGCCCATGGCTGCCGCCACCTCGTTCAGGGTTCCCGACTGCAGCGGCGTGAATCCGCCCAACGGGAAAAACGGCACGTAGGCGATGCCCTGCACGGCGAGCTTGTCGATCAGCGCATCGTCGCCGCGATGGACCAGGTTGTAATGATTCTGCACGCAGACGATCCCGGTAATCGCTTGCGCTTCGGCCACCTGTTGCGCGTTGACGTTACTCAGTCCGATATGCCGGATCAATCCCTCATTCTTCAATCTGGCCAGCACCTCCAGCGCGTCACCGATCGATGACCCATCGGCGCCTTCCAGGCCCGGGGCGCGGAAATTAACCACATCGAGCGCTTCCAATCCCAGGTTGAGCAGATTGCTGTGCACGGCCTCGCGCAGTTGAGCGGGCGCCGCCGCCGGCATCCACGACTGGTCGGCACCACGCAGAAAGCCGATCTTGGTCACGATGGTGATGTCGTCACGGTACGGATGCAGCGCTTCGCGAATAATCTGGTTGGTCACATGCGGGCCGTAAAAGTCGGACGTGTCGATATGGTTGATTCCCAGTTCGATCGCCTCGCGCAGCACGGCTACCGCGGCGGCGCGATCTTTCGGCGGGCCCCACACATGCGGGCCGGCCAGTTGCATGGCGCCGTAACCAATGCGGTTGAAATTGCGGTCGCAGTGGGCAGGCCTGAATTGATGCTGGGAAGGCGAATAGGTGTTCACAGAAATCCTTTGCTGGGGTTGGACAGATGCCTGTGCGACCTGCCCATGGCTTGCAGGTCGTCACATGCACAGATACTAGCGGGGATCACTGCATGTGATAATGGGGGTAATGGCGTACAGGCTGTACACAATTGCGCACAATGAAGATGGCATACCGATGAGCATAGAACTCCATTCCATGGCGGATTTATCGACCTTTGCGCTGGTCGCCAAGCACCGGGGCTTTCGCCAGGCCGCACGCGCGAGCGGACAGTCGGCGTCGGCCTTGAGCCAGGCGGTACGGCGGCTGGAAACGCAGCTCGGTATCCGCTTGCTGGAGCGTACCACCCGCAACGTGGCGCCGACCGAGGCCGGCGCACTGCTGCTGAGCCGGTTGCAACCCGCGTTGATGCAGGTTGCCAGCGCACTCGATGTGCTCAACGAGCTGCGCGACAGTCCGCGCGGCACCTTGCGTCTCAACGTGCCGGTCAGCGCGGCGCGCCATTTCCTGCAGCCGATGCTGGACCGGTTTATGGGCATGTATCCGGACATCGTGCTCGACATCGTCATCGACAACAATTTTGTCGACCTGGTCGCCAGCGGTTGCGACGCCGGCATTCGTTACGGCGAGCGGCTGGAGCAGGACATGATCGCAGTGCCGATCGGACCGCGCACGGAACGTTTCGCACTGGCTGCCTCGCCTGCCTACCTGGCGCGGCGCGGCGTGCCGCAACATCCGCGCGATCTGCTGCAGCATGCCTGCCTGCGCGGCAAATTCCTCAGCGGGCTGGTGTATCCGTGGGAGTTCGAGCGCGACGGCCAGGCATTGACCGTCGATCCAGGCGGGCCCTTGATCGTCACGCCCACCGTGGCCGACCTGGCGGTCCACGCCGCCGTGGCGGGGCATGGACTGGTGTATCTGTTTGAAGAGTGGCTCGAGCCCTACATGGCCTCCGGCCAGCTGCAGCCGGTGCTGCAGGAGTGGTGGCTGAGTTTTCCCGGCCCGTCTTTATATTATGCTGGCCGGCGCCATCTGCCCGCGCCCTTGCGTGCCTTCATCGACTTCATTCAGCAGCCGGCACCAGCCCAATCGCATCCGGCCTTGTGAGCCCATCAGCCGGCTGTGTCCGCGCTCTTGGCAACCAGTTCCGCAAACGCATCGCGCGCCTCGCGAATGGTTGCATCTGCGTGCGATGCACGGAAGGTTTTGATCCAGCGCACTTCGTCGCGCGCGACAATTGCCTCAAGCATCTCCACAGTCAGCGAGCGGCCGCTTTGAAGGGCCAGATTGGGGTGATCGGGACGCCAGGCGCCCCAGTCCAGGGTGCGTGGAAACGCGCCCCAGGTTTTGCTATCGCGCCTGCAGACGAAGCCGCGGATGCGATCGAGATCCAAATGCAGGCAACGAAGGCATTTTGCAGGAACAAAGACCTTGCTCGTGTAGTACTCGGTTTCCACCAGCACGGGATGGGTCGGCCCTTTCACTGGACACGGGCCATGGTCGAGCGTTAGATAGCCTTCCACCTGGTCCATCGCCCTCACACACCCGCCTTCGAACATATCCTTGCACGCGTCGCATTTGCGCGGGATCGCCCCGCTGATGAAATGGCTGTACGGAACCGGGTCGACCGGCCCGGCAACGGTGCAATGAGGGATGACGGTACGATACATAGGCAAAGGGAAGTGATGATCTTGTTCGGGCCGGCGCCATCGCGCACGGAACTTATCTGGCTGCTTCGACCAGGATGCGGCTTGCTTTCAGATCCTCCACGAACACGCCGGCCAGGGTCCTGAAATCGAGACTCTCGAAGGCGTCGGCCATGTTCGTGCGGTAGACCTTGGTGTGGACGATATCGCCCCGTGGCGCGCCGTTGGCGGGACGCTTGTAGACGTTCAGCGTGTATTGCACGAAGCCGCCGCCGCCGCCGCCGCCGCCGCCCGCCACCTTGCCATACTCGTGGGTCAATTCGATCGCCTGGGAACAGTCATTTTCCCGCATCGCGGTAGTCATCGATTCACCCGCGCGCAGGGCGTCGGCAGCGTCGATCTTCAACACCAGCAAGCGGTAGTCGCGCAGTTGATCGATAAGAAATCCGCTGGTATTTTGATTGGTGAGGGCCATCAAGCGCTTGAATTGGACTGCCCCGTCGCCGCTCGACTCTGGCGGCGCCATCGTGATGACGGCCACGGCACACCGCGAACGGATGGGAGTCGTGTCGTTGGGCGAGGACGATGCTTCCCGCGCGATGACGACTTGTTGCTTGTCCAGGAATTCCCGCATACCCTTGCGCGCAGCCTCGCGCTCCGCTTCGCTCAAGCCGCCCGGGAGCTTGCCCAGCGACTTTGTCGCCTCCGGATTGCCGGCCCGGTCGGCGATGAAGAACCAGGTAGCAGCCTGCTTCCTGTCCGCTGTCACGCCATGGCCGCCGGCGTACATGTCACCGAGGATTTTCGGAGCAACAGGATGGCCGCGCAGGGCGGCGCGCTCAAGCCAGACCGCCGCCTGTCCGAGGTGGGTCGCTTTCTTGAAGCCATTAATGTAGAGCACGCCCAGGTTGAACTGTGCCTGGACCTGGCCATCCGCCGCAGCCAGTGTCAATAGCCGCTCAGCCTCCTCGTAATTGCTGGGCACCAGGTTGCCATTCAAGTACATGAGACCGAGGTTCCCCTGTGCCTCGGCCATACCGAGATCGGCGGCCTGGCGATAGTATTTTGCCGCCGCCGGCATATCCGGCGCTCCCAAAACCCCACGCTCGTGCATCACCCCGAGGTTGTACATGGCCGGCGCCACGCCTTTCGCCGCAGCTTGCAGGAACAGTTCCTTCGCCTTTGCCGTGTCCTGGGGCACCCCCAGGCCATCGAGGCGCATGCTCCCGAGGAGTAAGAAAGCTTCACCGATACCGTTGGCCACACCAATTTCATAACAAGCGACGGCGCGCGCATGATCCTGGCTCGCCTGGTATGTCTTGCCAGTGTCGACGTCGCATGCTTTGCCGGGTGCGGCCTGAATCGCGGCGGAAACGAGCAGGCCTGCGGCGGCCATCAGGATGTTCATCGAGCGTGGTCGCATGGGGTTCTTCAAAAAAGTCATCGGTAGGGAACACGGCCGCGCCACGCGGCGGCTGCGGCATCGTGATGTTGATCTAGGGGAATGAACATCATACCCTCAAGGCCCATGATGACTGCTGCAAACGTGCCCGCCCAGCCGCGCTACCGCGCCTCTTTTTTACCATTTTCACCACAGTGACAATCGGTGAGATTGTCCGTAAATACAGTACCTATACTGATTTTGGTCAATCGTTCGTTGGTTCCCTGGAAGGATGCAACATGGACTCTTTACGCTCGCTCCCGCGCCGCTTTCAGCTGCGCCCATTGCTCGGTGCAATCTCACTCCTGATGGGCAGTTGCACCGCCCTGGCAGCCACGCCGCCAGGCACACTGGGCTTGGTCAACGGCCCTGCCCCGTCGGAAGTTACCTTCCCATCGATCGATACCCCCGACATCAAGCCCGGCCGCGCACCGGTGGTCGATCTGCGCGCCTTGCCGCAGGGCGCCAGGGCGTCCCTGCCCAACCAGGACATGGGCCACGTTTTCCTGCGCATCCCGCCAGGACAGGCGGTCACCTTATCGGCCGCCGATGTTGCCGATAAGGTGATCACGCCGCTGCTGACCGCGATGCGCTTCGAAGGCGGCATGCGGCGTCTGCGCCGCGCCCCGGATGCCGGCCTGCCGCAAACGCGTCCGCAGCTCGACGGCGTCGCCCAGTTGCTCTCCCTTGAGTATCAGGGCAACGAAAAGGCCACCCGCCCGCGCACCCTGGACATGGTCGACGCCTTCCTCGGCAAGCGCGCGCCAACCGACGACGTCGAGCGCAACCTGATGATCGCGCGCGGCCTGACCTACTCGCAGTTCAAGGCCGACATCGAACGCCAGGAAATTATCTATCCCTTCATGCAGGTCGAAGGCGACGTGCCGATCGAGCACACCATGCTGCTGGCGTCGCGCTGGGAAGGCCAGACCGTCACCAGCGTGCGCGGCTCGCTGATCCACCGCTATTCGATCGCCAACGCGCGCCCGCAAAGCCCGGAAGGTGCCGATCTGCGCGCGTATGCCGCCCTGAGCAGGGTCAAGGGCATCGACAGCGTCGACGGCAAGCGCGTGCTCGACGGCCCATTCCTGGTACTGCTGCCTTATGGTAACGACAGCGCCGGCGGCGTTTCCCTGCGCTACGCATGGCGCATGGTCGTGCGCGGCATGAGCTTCGGCAGGCCGGTGCCGTTCCGGGTCTGGTCCGATGCCGCGACAGGCACCATTTTGAAAATGCGCCCGCTCGTCTCCGATGTCAACGCGGTGGGCAATGTGTGGCGGCGCGATCCCGGCACCGGCGCGACCCAGGTGCGCAGCTTCGCGGTCGATCCCGCGCTCGGCGGACAATACACGCTCAAGCTGGCCGGCGTCGTCTCGCGCGTGGACCACCAGGGCGACGGTTTCGATGCCGAGGACGTGTCGGTATCGAGCACGCTGGGCGGGAGCAGCGCCACCCTGGCGAACTTCAACCAGGCGCCCATCAACAACGGCGCGAGCGGCGTCTGTTCCAGCGGCGCCAATCCGAGGTTCCAGCAGGTTAACTACTTCGGCGTGTTCCATATGAATTGGAAGCAATCGATCTCGCACGGGATCTTCACGCCCTTCCCGACCAGCCCATGGAACCCGCGCATCGAGTCGGGGTCGGCCGGCTGCAATGCCTGGTCCAGCATGGACTTCGGCGCCTGCCAGGGCTACTTCGACGCGGCATGTCCCAACTATTCGGATGGCACGACGGCCGGCGCCAATTACATGAACTTTGCCCACGACAACACGGTCGTCAGTCACGAGTTGGCGCACAATGCCGTGCAACGATTTACCGACGACCGCCCCAGCAACTGGTGCGGGATGGCGCCTTGTGCCATTCCAGTGGGCATGAGCAAGTTGCACGACCTGGCCGACGCCTGGGCCGACCATTTCGATAACACCAACTGCACCGCCGGCTGGGTCGCCAAGAACCTGGGCGGCGTGAATGCCAGCAACAACTGCCAGGGCAGCCGCGGCCACGACGAGGCCGGCAGGTTGCCGCGCCTGCATGAAGTGACGACGCCGTTCAATCCCGCCATCCCGGGCGACCATTTCCCCGAACACCGCGATTTTTCGACCATCGACTACGCCGACATGCAGATCGGTTCGGCGATCCTGTGGCAGGTGCGCGAGGGCATGCGCAGCAAGTGCAGGCCGTCCGGACATCCGCAGTATTTTGTGCGCTTCACGCGGGCGCTCAAGAACGCCGGCCTGTCCGGCGCGCCCGGAAGCGGCGACCGCGGCATCTATAACGTGCTGCGCGATCTGGAACTTGAAATGGTCGAGCAATGGGCCACATCCGGCTTGCCGGGCGGTCCGCCGGCGTTCGCGCACAACGGCAACCACACGACCAACAAAGTGCTTGCCGGGTTCGCGAAGGGCGGCGTGTTTGCCCTGCCATCGGCCTGTATCGACGGCGACAACACCACCTCCGATGCGGCCATCTGCCCCGCCGGCGAGAATGGCGGCGACGCGGTGATCGACATGAACGATAACGACCTCGCCGACGATCTGGTGGTGGACGGCATTTCGCACCGCGAGACGGACTTCCTCAAGCTGGGCGGCCCCGCACCGACCTTCCAGGTCTGGACCGGCCCGCGCTTCCGCTTTACCGGCACCAGCGCCCGCCCCGTCAGCGGCACGGCGATCTGCAATGCCAAGTATATTGTCGAAGCGTCGACCGATCCGGCCTTCTCGCCGGCATCGACCATCAACAGCGGCTGGCGCGTGGTCGACCTGAACACCGCCACGCCGGCGTCGCCGGAATGCTCCGACACCTGGACCCCGAATGCGGCGCAGTGGACAACGCTGCAAAGCGGCGGCCACCTCACGCGCCTGTACTACCGCACCCGCACCCGCGACGCCCTCGATGGCAACGAACGCATCTCCACCTCTCCGGCCGCCGGCCTGTGGACCGTTCCGCCGCCCTATGCCGTCATCACCACCACGGGAGGATCGGACTACTGATGCGCGCCCCACACCAGAGCAAGTGCGCCGGGCGCGTGATCGCCGCCCTGTTCGCCGTCGCATCGATCGGACACGCGTTCGCCGCCAGCTTGCCGGCGGCGCGGCGCGTGCTTGAGCCGCCCCTGGCGGGCGCCGCGATGGCGGTCGTGGACGGGCGCTTGTGGGTGGCCAGCCGCGGCGGCGGCCTGATCGGGTATGAACGCGCTGCGCGCACCATGCGCTTCGATGTCGGCCAGGGCTTGCCCTCGGCCGTCGCGCAGGAACTCGCAGCGCTGCCCGACGGCCGCCTGGTGGTGGGCACCCAGGGCGGGCTGGTGCTGGTCGACCCGCGCGAGCGCAGCAGCACGCCGATCGCGCCACCGGAAATGGGCCAGCAAACCATGGCGGCCGACCTGGTGCTGGCCGCTACCCGGGGGAGCTCGGTGATCTTTCAGCTCACCCAGCTCGATTCCTACGGCGCCGAGGGCCAGCCTGAAGCATCGCTATGGCACTGGGATGGCCAGCGCGTGCAACCCTGGGATGTGCGGCTCGGCGGCGGGGTCGTGGCCACGGCCGGGCTGGCCGACCGCAAGGATGGCTGTTTTCACCTCGCCGGCATCCAGGTCGATGGCGCGGCGCAGCGGCCCTGGTACGCCCGCCAGTGCGGTGGGCAGCTGCGTACCTGGCGCCTTGCCGACGGTGCGCCCGCCGGCACCATTGGCGTTGCCGCCATCGCCAGGGCAGCCGATGGCCGCTCCACCATCCTGGTGATGGTGACCCAGTCCGCGGCCAATCCCGCCTCGCGCCGCCATGTCGTGATGAACCTGGACAAGAATGGCCGGCTCAGGCCCCACTGCTCGAAGGCCAGCTTCAAGGAGCAGGTGACAGGGCTGGTGCAATCGGGCCCGGACCTGATCGTCGCGCGCGCCGGCGCCGGCGTTCATGCCTTGACCTGCGGGCCGCTCAAGCCGATTTCCACCGACCCGCGCGTGAGCAACGCCACCGCATTGACGCACGACGCCCGCCTGGGCCTGCTGGTGGCCACCGACGCCGCCGTCTGGCAACTTGGGAAGGACGGCACGCCGCTGGCCTTGACGCCTGCGCCCGGGCCCGGGATTCCCATCGACGCCTTGCCGATGGAGTACAAGGCGAAGGGCGCGCTTGCGCTTCTCAGTTCGCCGACTGCCGGCCTGCTGGAGCTGGCACGCAGCGCCGACGGCTGGCAGGTGGCGCGCCAGTGGCGGGCCGGTATCGACCTGCCGGCCGGCGTGTACGGCGCCGCCGCGTACGCGGAGCCGGACCAGATCATTGCCGTGCAGCTGTCGCAGGGCTTGCTACGCCTGCGGCCAGGAGGAACGCAAGCGGTGGAGCTTGAACAAGGCACGACGCCGCTCGATGTGGCGATAACGCCCGGCGGCATCTGGATCGCGGCCGGCAGCACGCCGCTGGGCGGCGGTTCCGCCGGCCTGCACTTCCTGCCCAACGAGGGCAACGCCCGCTTCGTGCCGCTGCCGGACCGCCAGGCCCAGCCGAGCGGCCGGCTGATGGCCTGGCCTGACGGCCGGGTGTGGGCCGGCACGCGCATTGGCATCATTGAAGCCGACGCCAGGGGAGCCCCACGACGCATATCGGCAGAGCGCGTTGAAGCGCTGTACCGCAATGCGTCACGCAATATCATCGGTGCGGTCGGGGCTACCGTGCAGTACTGGGACGGCGAGCGCATGGTTCCCGTGCTGTTTGCGATTGAACCAAAGCCGTCTCGCCCGCTGGGCCATCCGGTCGATCTCGTCATCGACGACGCGGGCCGGTGGTGGATTCTGTTCTCGGCAGGACAAGTGGTACTGCTCGATGCGGAGCGGCGCCATGTCGCGACGCTCGATGAGCGATCCGGTATCCCGCCATCGAGCCGGCGGCTGCTCTACTTGCCCGGCTCGCGCGAGGTGCTGATCGGCTCGGCCCGGGAAGGCATGTTTTCGCTGACCTGGCCGTGAGCCTGCGCTTGATGGCGCGCACATGAGACGGTGGCAACAGCGGTTTGTGATGGGCAGGACCAGGATCGGCGCTTGTTAGGCTTTCGCTAATCATCCGGCCCTACACTCGGCGCCAGTCGACCCATCTGGAGAACAGCATCTCGCCCGCCACCCTGTTGCGCTTTCGCTTGCGCTGGTATGCCGTCAGCACGGCCCGCTTCATGTACTTGGCGCCGGCGCGCCGAACATGTTTCTCATTACGCGAAGCCGGGATATCGTCGAGCGCCTCGAAGTTCAGCCACTGTAATCGCGCCATCGAGTCTCAAGCCGCCGGACTCACGCGCAGCGCATCGAGCACCAGCGAGAACGCCGGCGACGACTGCCGGCGGCTTGGGTAGTACAGATAATAGCCGGCAAACGGCGGACACCAGTCCTCCAGCACGCGCACCAGGCGCCCCTGCTCGATATGCGGCGCGAACTCCTCTTCCGGCAAAAAGGCGATACCGAGTCCGGCCAGTGCCGCGGCCACCACATGCGGCGTGGTGTTGAACACCACCTGGCCATCGACGCGCACATTCAAGGGCTGGCCGTCGCGCTCGAACTCCCAGACATACACGCCGCTCTGCGCTGAAAAACGGATGTTAATGCAGCGATGCGCAATGAGCTCGCGCGGGGTTGCCGGTCCGGGGTTGGCGGCGAAGTAGGCCGGCGTGGCGACAGCGGCCATGCGCAGCTCGGGGCCGATCGGTACCGCAATCATGTCCTTGTCGATGTAGTCGCCCAGACGCACGCCGGCATCGAAACGGTCGGCCACGATGTCGCGAAAGCCATAGCAGACGTCGAATTCCACTTTCACGTCAGGGTATTTCAGCAGCAAGGGCGCAAGCTTGGGCAGCAAGGTCGTGTGCAGCACATGGTCGCCGGAAGTGAGGCGCACCGTACCGGCGGGCTTATCGCGCAAGTCGGTCAAGGCATCGAGTTCGGCCTCGATTTCATCGAAGCGGTGACCGATCGCCAGTGCCAGGCGTTCGCCCGCCGCGGTCGGTGACACGCTGCGGGTGGTGCGGGTCAGCAGACGGATGCGCAAACGCGCCTCCAGCCCGCTGATCGCCTGGCTCAGCGCCGATTGCGTCACGCCCAGCGTAGCGGCGGCGCGGGTGAAGCTGCCCTCGCGCGCGACGGTGACGAAGGCCAGTAAATCGTTGAGGTTGCGTCGTGCCATGGACCCAGTTTATCAGCAAGATTGATTAGAAGGGCTAATAAGCCATTTAAGCATTCATTATCTAGTCCAAGCCCCGATTGATCGTCAAACTTGCACCACGTTTAACCGTCAACAGGAGTGTCAACCATGATCATCGCATCCATCGCAGAGCACGATTCCACGGACGATTTGTCCGGCCCCGCTTCCGAGCGACGCGGCTTCCTGAAAATGGCCGGCATCGGCGCAGCGGCGTTGGGAGTCATGTCGGTGACTGGCGCCAGTCCGGCTTTCGCCGCGCAGGCGAGCGGGGACTTGTCCAATGGCGCGAATAATTTTTACACGAGCGACCGGGTCACCGTGCAAAAAGTCACTTTCAAGAACCAGTATCGCATGGGTGTTGCAGGCAATCTTTTCATTCCCAAGGGGCTGGACCGGAACAAGCGGCATCCTGCCATCGTGGTCGGTCATCCGATGGGGGCGGTCAAGGAACAGAGCGCGAATCTGTATGCCACGAAAATGGCCGAACAGGGATTCGTGACACTATCGCTCGATTTGTCGTTCTGGGGCGGGAGCGATGGCCAGCCTCGCAACCTGGTGTCGCCGGAAATCTACGCCGAGGATGTCAGTGCCGCGATCGATTTCCTGGGAAGCGAGCCGTTTGTCGACCGCAATCGCACCGGGGCCCTTGGCATCTGCGGCAGCGGCAGCTTTGTCGTCAGTGCGGCCAAAATCGACCCGCGCATGAAAGCCATTGCGACGGTCAGCATGTACGACATGGGCGCCGCCAACCGCAATGCGCTTAACCATTCGCAGACAGTCGCACAGAGAAAGAAGATCATCGAGGAAGCCGCGCAGCAGCGCCATGCGGAGTTCGCGGGAGGCGACATCCGCTACACGGGCGGGACGGTGCATGAGCTCAACAGCGATACCCATCCGATCCAGCGCGAGTTCTACGATTTTTACCGTACCCAACGGGGCGAATACACGCCGCACGGCTCCTCGCGCAAACACACGACGCATCCTACGCTCAGCAGCAACGTCAAGTTCATGAACTTTTACCCGTTCAACGACATCGAGACGATTTCACCTCGCCCCATGCTCTTCATCACCGGTGACAAAGCGCATTCCAGGGAATTCAGCGAGGATGCCTATCGCCTTGCGGCCGAACCCAAGGAACTGTTCATCGTTCCCGGCGCCGGCCACGTGGACCTGTACGACCGCGTCAATCTGATCCCGTGGGACAAGCTCACGGCGTTCTTCACCAGGCATCTGGCGCAAGGGTGATGCAGTGCCCGTTGTAGCCAATCGCATGCACGCGGATAGCGGCGCGCGCCTGCGGCCGCAAAAGAACGATTGCCGGGTTCAATGAATCCGCGCCCGCCGCATGTCACAGCAAGAAACGGATAGATCGGCGATCAAGCCTTCCCTATGCTGAAAGCCCGACAGACAAGCAGCATAAGGATAGGTAAATGAACCAGTTATCAGGCAAGGTGGCAATTGTGACGGGTGCAAGTTCAGGCATTGGCTACGAAACGGCCAGGCTGTTCGCGCGCGAGGGAGCCAAAGTGGTCGTCACGGCGCGCCGGCAGGCCGAGCTGGACGCGCTCGTCGCCGAAATCGAACGCAGCGGCGGCGAAGCGATTGCCGTCGCCGGCGACATCAGGGAAGAAGACACCGCCCGCGCCCTGGTGGAAGTGGCCGTCGGCAGCTTCGGCGGACTTGATATCGCCTTCAATAACGCCGGCACGACAGGCGACAGCGTGCCGCTTGCCGACATGTCGGCCGAGGCCTGGAACGCTATCCTGGGCACCAACCTCACCAGCGCCTTCCTCGGCGCGAAATATCAGATTCCGGCGATGCTCAAACGCGGCGGCGGCTCGATCATTTTCACGTCGACCTTTGTCGGCCATACCGTCGGCTTTCCGGGCATGGGCGCCTATGCGGCCAGCAAGGCCGGCCTGATCGGCCTGATGCAAGTGATCGCAGTCGAATATGGCACGCAGGGCATCCGCGCCAATGCGCTTTTGCCGGGCGGCACCGATACGCCGATGGGACGCGCCGTCGCCAATACGCCCGAAGCGCGCGCCTTCGTCGAGGGGCTGTATGCATTAAAGCGTCTGGCGCGGCCGCAGGAGATTGCGCAATCGGCGCTGTACCTGGCATCCGACGCATCGAGTTTCACGACCGGATCGAGCCTGATGACCGATGGCGGCGTGTCCATTAACCGGACATGAACCGCCATGCGGGTGAACGCCGCCGCGCGCCGGGTCCGGCTACAGCTGCGCGCGCAGCGCTTCCGCCTCGGCCCGCAAAGCGCTGCGGTCTGCGTTGGATGCATCGAGCCGGGCGCGCAGATCCTTGATCTCGGCCTCGAAATTGTCGCGCGCGGTCACGGCGCCGATCAGCTCCATCTCGGCGGTGAGGCGCGCATCCGATACCGCCGCCTGCGACGCCACATTGCGCTCGATCTGCGCGCGCAAGTCCACCAGCTGCTCATTCTTGCCTTCGATGGCCAGCTGGTCTTTTGCCTTGCCCACCAGCGCTTCGGTGGCAACCAGGCGCGCGTTGCGCAGCTCCACCGTCAGGCGCTGGATATCCTCGTCCCGCTCAGCCACTGTCGCCAACGCCTGGTCGCGCGCGATCGTCATGCCGGTCAACTGCGCGCGCAGGTCGTCGCGCTCGGCTTCGAGCTGCTGGCTTGCCGCGAACAGGTCCGCCATGTCGCTGTCGGACTGCGCCAGCGCGTCGCGCACGCCGGCACCGGCCTCGTGCGCGAACTGCTGCGCCCAGTTGCTCAGGACCGTCGCGACCGAGTCCGGAATATCCGCCCTGGGCGGCTCGGGCGGTGCGGCCTGGCTGGCGCGCCAGGCGAGCAGATGCTGGTGAATGGTGTTGGGAGAACCGGCGCCGAGCGCCTCGCGCACCGCATCGATGCTGATCCGGGTGCCGTCGTCCTGCAGGCTGATGGCCGCCTCTGCAACTTCGTCGTATGTGACTTCCTGGCGTGCCATAAGCCGTCTCCGGTAGGGATATCGTTGTGGATAGCTAACATCATACGCCGCGACGACAATCGGCCGCGCCCTTCTGCCTGCCACGCATTCACGCGAACGCAACGCCGGGCCGCGCGTGGCTGGCATGCAACATTGCACCAAATTCCCGCTGCCTGCGCCAGAACAGCAATGTAAAGAGTTCTATACATTTAACGTCGATAGCCCTACAGTTTGCTCCGCGGCACGCCGATATCCCGACCCAACCCGAGGAGCAGTATGCAGACCAGCACTTTCAGTGACCCGATGTACCTGACGAGAATCCCGGCCGCTGCCAGCCTGTTCGGCCCGCTGCACGCTTTCCCCGGTTTCCTCAGCGTGGTGGCCACCTGGTCGCCGGGACTGATGCTCGCCGGCCGCGGCCAGCACTGATGGCCACTATCGCCGTCACCGGCGCCGCCGGCTACCTGGGATCGTGGGTCGTGGCCGAAGCGCTGGCACTCGGCCACAAGGTACATGCCACCGTGCGCGACCTTGGCGACGAGGCCAAAACCGCGCATCTCCTCCAGCTCGGCGCACGCCATCCCGGCCAGTTGCATCTGTTCGCGGCCGACCTGCTGCGCGACGGCTCCTTCGACGCCGCCCTGGTCCAGGCCGACTACCTGATCCACACCGCCTCGCCCTACACCCGCGCCGCCCTGCGCGACGTGCAGCGCGACATGCTCGGCCCCGCCGTGGACGGCACGCGCAACGTGCTGGCCAGCGCCAACCGCTGTCCTACCTTGCGCCGGGTCGCCCTCACCAGCAGCATCATGGCCATGATGAGCAGCCTGCGCGACGCGTACGCCCATCCCGGCCACATGCTGGACGAATCGCACTGGAATACCGGCAGCACCACCGATGACGAGCCTTACAGCTACGCCAAGACCTGTGCCGAACGGGCGGCATGGGACATCTGCGGCGCGCAAGCGCAATGGCAGCTGGTCGTGCTCAATCCCGGCGCCATCTTCGGTCCCTCGCTGTCGCGCCGCAGCGACGCCGAAAGCGTGAAGATGATGCAGCAATTTCTGAAGGGCTCCTTTGCGGCCGGCGTGCCGGCCCTGCATCTGGGCGTCGTCGACGTGCGCGACGTGGCGGCGGCGCACGTGCGGGCCGTGCTCGATCCAGCCGCGCATGGGCGTTATTTGCTCGTGGCCGAAAGCTGCCCGCTGCTGCGCATCGGCGCCACCATCAGCGACTGCTGTCCCGCCTTCCGGGCCAGGATGCCACGCCGCGAACTGCCGCGCTGGCTGGTCTGGCTGGCGGCACCGGCCATTGGCATGCGGCGCGACTATGTGCGCGACAACGTCGGTTTCGCGGCGCTGTACAATACCGCGCGCAGCCGCACCGGGCTGGGGCTGAGCTATCGCAGCATCGCCAGCACCCTGGGCGATCATGTGGAACAACTGGAGCGCGACGGCTTGCTGGCCTGAGCGCGGGGAGCCGGGAGCGGCAATGAAGAACCGGATAGCCGAATTGCGCAAGGCCCGTTCGATGAACCAGTCCGACCTGGCGGCGGCGCTCGACGTCAGCCGCCAGACCGTGCACTGCATCGAGACCGACAAGTACGATCCCAGCCTGCCGCTGGCCTACAAGATCGCGCGCCTGTTCGGCACCAGCATCGAAGACGTGTTCGACCTGGAAGCGCCACCGCACTGAGCGGCGTCCCGCGCCTGTCCCGTCAAGCACGTTTCCCGCCTTTCCCGCTTTATTGTTCAACGCCGGCATGAGGGCGACGCCCGCCGGATGGCGCGCGCAACGCCGACCAGGCCCACACCAGGCTGCCCAGCGTAGCGAGCAGCATGTCCTTGTGCGCATCCCACATATCGCCCTGTTGCCCGTTGTACGACTCGGCGTCCTCCGACGACAGGATCATCGCCACCGCGAACTCGAACCACTCGTACCAGAGACTGGTGACCATTACGGCCGACACGGCAATATAGAATCCCAGCCGCACCGACAGCCCGCGCCGGGAAGTCAGGTACGAAATGGCGCCTGGCGTGAAGCACAGGCCGAACAGGAAATGCACGAGCCGGTCGAAGTGATTCCGCGTCCATCCGAACGACTGGTCGATGGAAAAGTGAAACAGCGCCTGTCCCCACGCATCGTAAGGCACGTTGGAATAGAGCCAGCGCGCGGCGATGGAGTGCACCGACAGGAACACGGCAATGAGCAGGAAATCGAAGTCGGTCAAGCCACCGCGCCGGGAAAACTTCCACAGCAGCGCAAAGCCGGCCAGCGTGAGCGAACTATGCAGCGCCTGTTCCACCGGCCACGGCGGATTGATCCAGGTGGTGGCGAAGATGAGCAGCATGATGACGGTGGACGTGCGCTTGGAAGGGGACATGGCTGTGAAGTAAAAATGAAACAAGAACTGGTCCGTTCCCGGCAGTCCGCTTGGGACGCTATGGTATGCGATGAAGCGGCATTGCTTGGTGAAAATATATCCTGCCCGGCCGGGAAAGTGGTATCGTTTTGTTAAGCTTGCCGTTGGACTGATGGCTGTCTGCATCGGCCCGATGAGTGTGCCAGGCACGCACGCCACCCACGGCCCCGTGCCGCCGGCTGCCGCCAATCGTGCCCTCACCGAAGCCGAGCCCGGACTCGTGCGCCACATGCCAGGCAACGGCGACGCCGACGCACAGCAATACCTCGGCCAGCTGGACTTGCTGGAGGTCACGCCATGGCGCTGCGGATGCGGCTGCGCCAGCATCAACTTCGAGGTACGGGGCCGTCCCCCCGCCCCTGCTGGCGTTCACGTCCTTGGCGATTTTGTGTTCGGCACCGGCGACGATCTGGCCGGCATATTCATCTTTTCAAGCGAGGGTGTGTTGAGCGGCATAGAGGTTGTCGGCTTGCCCGGCGCCGCGCCATCATTCTTGCCCTCGGCGGACATGCTGCGTCCCTGGGACGATGCCGCTGGCTGACATGCTGTTCTCAGCAGCATGAATGCCGCCGCTCCCTCGGGCCGGCCGGACAAATCGAAAGCGCCACGGTCAGGCAGGCTACAATCCCGTCTTCCCCCGTCTGAACCCAGATCCCACGCACCGGAACCCCAGCATGCGCAATCATCTAGTCGCCCTCGCACTTTGCTGCGTCACCACCACGAGCATGGCGCAAGCCATCACGTATGAACCGTCCATCGGTGTATCGTTTCCCTTTGAAATCGCCGGCCTGACCTTCCAGGGTCGCACGGCGTTTCCGCAAAAGGCGCTCGGCGTGGCGATCGAATATACCGGCAGCGACAGGATGCGCGGGGCGCTGTATATCTACAATGGCGGGCTGGCCTCCGTGCCGGCGGATATCGACGCGCCGGTCGTGCGCAAGCATTTTGAACAAGTCATCGCCGACCTGAAAGCATGGGATGGCACGGGCAAGGTGCGCATGACGCAAGCGGTCGGAAAAAACGAACGAACCACCACGTTCGCCGGCTGCGGCCCCCAGTTCATCGTGCGCGAGTTCGAGATCGACCTGCCGGAAGGCACACTGGCCTCGGCGTCCTATCTGACCGCCATGAAAAACAACTTCGTCAAACTGCGCGTGAGCTATATGAAAAGCGAAGTGCAGGGACCGCAGGTGGCACAGAAATTCGTCCAGCAGGTTCGCCAACTGCTCGGCGGCTGCCAATAAGCCGCGCTGGCCGCCACGTTTTCCATGAACACCCTCAACAAAGCCATGCGGCCATGAATCGCGACCATATCGAGTCGAGCGTGACGGTCCTGGCCATGTTCGTGGTGATGGCCGTATCGTCCACATTTCCCGCGATCTCCGCCTTCGTGTGGACCATGTTCTGGCTGTGCGTCCTGGCCAGAACCGTGGCCGGGATCAGCAAACCGGTCAACTATCACGCGATCGAGATGACAGAGGACGGTTTTCATTTTTACAGATACGAAGGAAGCAGCGAAAGTGCGCGCTGGGACGAGATACGCGATATACGCTTCTCGCGTTCCTACGAAGACTTTAGCAAAAGCAATCAAACCGAATGGCTGATCGATACCGCCGATGGCCGGCACATCACCGTACTCGTGGAATTCATGCACCGCAAGCGTTTTGGCCGGGCGCTGGCGCGCCATGTGCCCGGGTTCCTGGTCGCGCCGGCGCGGGCCGGCATCGCATCACGGAAAACCGGCTTGTGGCAGTGTTACGCACCCGCCGGCGGCCAAAAATAGCCCTTGCCACGGGCGCAGGACGCCTGGGTTATCATCGTCATCCGACTCCCTCTACTGGCCTTCCCATGCAGATTCGCCGCCTTGCTCCCTCCGATGCCTCCGCGTTCCAGTCGCTGCGCCTGGCGTCCCTGCAGGAATGCCCGTCCGCCTTCAGCTCCAGCTACGAGGAAGAGTGCGACACGCCGCTGTCCACCATCGAAGCGCACATGGCCCCGGACTCGGGACGCAACCGCTTCGGCGCCTTCGATGGCGCGGAACTCGTCGGCATCGTCGGCGTGGGCCGCGAGAGTGCGCCCAAGCTGCGCCACAAGGGCTTCGTGCGCGGCATGGTGGTGGCGCCGGCCTGGCGCAACAAGGGCGTCGGCCGCCAGCTGCTCGCGCACGCGCTGGCCTTCGCCGACGCCATGCCCGGGCTGCGCCAGGTGACGCTGACCCTTACGGCCGGCAACGCGGCAGCACTGGCGCTGTATGAATCGATGGGATTTCGCATATTTGGGCACGAGCCGCGCGCCCTGTGCGTCGACGGTGTGTTTTACGACGACGTCTACATGCTGCGCGACGTCGGCGCAGGCTGATTCGCCAACCGCGTCACCACAGGTGACGCTGATGATCGATGCGCGCGACCGGCGGCTTGCTTGCCATCAGTTCGTTGGCCCGCAGCGCCGGGCCGTGGAAGATGTTGAACACGATCTTGCGGTACACCCAGCCGCTCTCCTGCGCCACGCGATAATTCCCGATGATCCGCACCCAGCAGTTCGGTTCCAGCAGCACGCCGGAAACGGGTTTCGCCGGTCTGCGCCGGGCGTGATAGCCAAGGAAAGCGACATGTACGCCTGCCGCCGTGTGTTCAATAGTGAGCGGAAAGGCCTCGCTGTGCTGTTGGGCGAAACGAACCACTTCCGTACCATGATCGATGGCGAACCGGCGGCTTTCATCATATCGCACAAGATGCAACAGAACCGGGTCGGACAGCGTGCAATCGGGAATCGAAACGCGCTCCGGAACGGCGTTTCGCAAAACCGATCCCGGCGCGCCGCGCGATGCGCCGGTCCAGCACGTTTCGATGATCTGAATCAGTGTCTGCATGCGGATACCTGAAATGAGCATTGGCTGCCGCAAAAGTGCGGGCCGACCGTTCCGATTCTACCGCACGACCTTTGTAGAATGGCTGGGTCAGACTTGCGCAAGCGCTGCCCAGTCGGTCCCCAGCAGGAACATGAGGCACCAAGACTCACCCTCATGCTCGTCTGGATATTGTGCGGAGCCATCTTCGGCGCCGCAATCTCATGGAACCAATACCGCAATGGCGGCGCCGTGCGCTATGCCAAATCGGTCGGCGCCGGGGCGCGCTTCATCATCACGTTTTGACGGCGCGCGCCGTGTAGAATCCGCCCTGTGCGATCGGCACACCGTCAACCTACAGAAGGACATCGTGAAGGCAATTCACCTCAAACTCGGTATCGCCACGCTCTGCGTCGCCGCCGGCGCGGCGTACTGGTACTACTCCCCCCTGATCGCGCTGAACCAGATGCGCGCGGCGGCCCGCGAGAACAACGCCGAGCGCTTCAACGAGCGCGTCGACTACCCGCGCCTGCGCGAAAGCGTCAAGGCGCAGCTTGGTGCCGCCATGAACGGGGAAGTCAAGCGCAGCGATACCAGCGGGCTCGGTGAGGCCGGTGCGGCGATCGGCAAGATGCTGGGAATGGCCATGGCCGACAAGATGGTCGACGCCATGGTGCGGCCGGAATTCGTCATGCGCGCGATGGAACAGGGAACGCTGACGCCACGCCCGCAGCGCGTGGAAGGCGATGCGGCGAAGAAGCCCGATCCGACGTACACGTCAGAGCGTGTCGGCTTGAGCCAGTTCATCATGCACCTCGACCCGGACAAACCCGGCGACCGGCGCATGTCGCTCGTGATGGAGCGACACGGCCTGGCATCGTGGAAGCTGGCGGAGGTGCGCATGAGCACCCCCGCCGCCGCTACCAGATAAGCAAGCCTGCCGGCTTACGGTGCGATCCAGGCGTCCTGCCAGTTGGCGCCCACGCCCGGCTCATAATGCGTCGAGGCCGCGGTCCACTGCGTGCACCAGCCGCTGTACGGGAACGGCTTGCAGGTGTAGACCTTGCCGTTCTTCTGCTGCAGCACGCGGGTGCCGGCCTTGTAGGTGGCCAGCGACGCCGGGAACACATGATCGTAGGCCGCGCTGCCGCCCTCTTCCGTCAGCGTCAGCGGGAAGGTCTTCTGCAGCACCGCGCCGCCGTCCTTGACCACCGCCTTGAGCACCAGCTGGTGCGCGCCCGCCTTGGGTGCGTTCAGGTTCAGCGCCAGCGCCGCGCTGTTGTTGTTCAGCGGCGCCGTTGCAAAGCCCTTCGACACGCCCGCCTGGTCGTACACATACGCGCTGACGTCCATGTCGGCATTGGCGCTGACGCTGAAGTTGATCGCCAGTTGCCCGCCCTTGATCACATACGAGGTGCGCAAATCGCTGACGCTGAAGTCGGCCGGCGGCGGCGTCTGGTCCTTGTTGATCTGCACTTCGACCCGGGTCAGCGCGCTGGCCGTTTTCGCATACACGGTGTTTTGCCCGTACACCGGCGTGATCTTGCCGTCCTGGCCCATCTGGCCCGCGTGCAGCTGCGGTTGTTCGGCGTTGATGCGGGTGGCCAGCAGATACGCCCAGTTATTGCGCAAGCCTTCGCTGGCGCTGCCGATGGTGACCTTGGTTTGCAGTTCCGGTTTCTCGCCCGCGGCGTCGAACACGCGCGTGGCCACGCTGTCGCCGGCGGCCAGGTCGAGCGACGGATAAATCGCGCCGCGCTGCGTCCATTCCGGTACCGGCACCGTTCCGCCATCCTTGAACAGCACATCGACCATGTTATAGAAACTGTTCGGCGTATCGCCGATTTCCCACACGCCCAGGATCACCTGGTAGCCGGTGCGCTGCGGTACCGTGCAGTTGTGGCTGACCTGCGCGGGCGGCTGGCGGTTGCCGCCGTCGACCACGCAGAACGGGGTCAGGTCGAACGAAGCGCGCGTCAGCTTCTGGTTCGGGTTCCAGTTCGACTTGGTGATGTAATAGCGCCAGTTGCGCGTGGCGTGGTTGGCCGTGAACTGCCACTTGAAGACGTTGGCGCCGGCCTGCATGGGGCGCTTGGTCCAGCGGCTGCTGGTCTGTTCATTGAGTTCGCCGAATTGCGCCAGTGCGGCCGAGGCGATGACGCCGTCCGCCGGTCCCTGGGCCGGAAAACCGGATGGCGCCTCCAGACTTTGCGGTTCCCACTGAATGGCGCCGCAGGCGCTGTTGCCGCCTTGCTTGCACAGCAGGTTGCGCGATTCGGGCTGGGTGATGTAGCCGTGTGCCATGGCACTGGCGCTGCATAACAGCGCGCAGGCGCCGGCGATGGTGGTGAGTGTTTTCATGTTGATTTACCTTTCGGGCAGGACGACGTCGGAAGCACGCATACAGCCGGTCCGGGCCGACATCGCGCGCTCGCTTGCAGTTCAAAATCCGTCAGGATGATCGCCGTGAAAGTGGTAGTCAACTGGTTTTCAAAATTGCCACTGGGAGCAATACCAGTGCGGGATGGAAGGTTCTGTTGCAAGCAAAAAGATAACGATGTCGGGGCCGACAAATGCAGGCCGGGAAGTGGTAGCGGCGGGATTGCGGTGATTGACTTGCGCATGTGTTTACCGCACAATCCAAAAATCAAAACGTTATTTATTTGCTAATGAAAACGTTTTCATGATTCGCTGCATTCAATGTTGCAACCCACTAAAACCATTCTGGAGACCCGATGCGACTTTCTTCTGCCACGTTCAGTGTATGCCTGCTCCTTTCCGCCTGCGGCGGTGACGCCGACCCAGGCAGCCCCACAGCCGCGCCAGCGCCGCCGGTGGCCGCCGGCGCGGTGGCCGATGCGATCCCGCAGGCCGACGATGCGCCGCCGCCTGCGTTGGCTGGCGAGGCGCACGACAGCATGACCGGCTTCGACTCCGGCTCATCCGAAAAAACCAGCGGGACCGACGTCAGCAGATTAAGCAGGCTGGCCAAATTCCCGGTCGGTGTTTCGGTCGCCTATGGCAATGAAGCCTTCAGCTATACCAACAGCCCGGCGCAGCAGGCAGTCATCAAGACGCATTTCAGCCAGCTCACGGCCGGTAACATCATGAAGATGAGCTATCTGCATCCGGCCCAGGATACCTATAACTTCACCCAGGCCGACGACTTTTTGAAGTTCGCCAGGGACAATGGCAAAACCCTGCACGCGCACGCCCTGATCTGGCACGCCGACTATCAGGTTCCGGCGTTCATGAAAAACTATCAGGGCGACAAAGCGGCCTGGCTGGCGATGCTCAAGACCCACGTGCAAACGATCACCAGGCACTTCTCCGGCAAGGTCGCGAGCTGGGATGTGGTGAACGAAGCCATTAACGACGGCGGCGGCTACCGCAATTCGATTTTTTACCAGAAAACGGGCACCGACTATATCGAACAGGCGTTCATCAATGCGCGCGCCGTCGACAAGAAGGCCGACCTGTACTACAACGATTACAACATCGAGGCCGACGCCGCCAAGCTGCAAACCCTGACCGAGATGCTCGACGGTTTCAAGGCGCGTTCGGTGCCGATCAGCGGGGTCGGCTTCCAGATGCATATTTTTATGGATTATCCGTCGGTGAGCACCATGTCGGCCGCATTCAAACGGGCCGTGGACCGCAATCTGAAGGTCAAGATCACCGAGCTCGATATCCCCATCAATAATCCATTCAGCCCGCCGTACCAGGCCGGCGACATCAAGCGCGAACTGACGCCGGCACTGGCGCTGGCGCAGAAAAAGCGCTATTGCGAAGTCGTGAAAGCGTATATGGACACGGTACCGGCCCAACTGCGCGGCGGCGTGACGGTGTGGGGCGTGAGCGATCCAAGCAGCTGGCTCATCAGCGACCTGTTCAAAAACGCGCACGCCGACTGGCCGCTGCTGTTCGACGGCGCCTATCAGCAAAAGCCGGCCTTGCGCGGCGTGGCCGATGGCTTGTCCGGCAAGGCCTGCACCAACACTTGATTCCAGGCGGCATCCCGCGGCCGGGTGCCGATTGCCATGTTTTATGCATACCAATTTGGCAAGCGTAAAAATGTGGTATTAACGTCCGTGCCGCGTTATCCAGGCCGTTCGTCAACATATGTTGACAGAATCGCCCTCCTGGCTTATCTTCGCTCCCATGATCGATCCGCGCCAGATGCCTTCCCCCGACGCCCCCGCCGAAGCCCTGGCGGCGGTCGTGGCGCTGCGCCGTTACGCCGATGCGCTCGAACGCAAGGCGGTCAACGCGGCGGTGAAGCAGGGCTGGTCGTGGAGCGACATTGCACAGGCACTGGGCGTGTCGAAACAGGCCGCCCACAAGCGCCTGGCCGGTTCAGTGACGGACGAAGACAGTTAAACGGGAGGCAGTCGATGTTTCAACGCATACGCCAGCGTTTGGGCGCGGCGGCGCAAGCCGAAATCGGCGCCTACCAGAACCGTTAGCGCTCGGCGGCCGACAGCGTAAAGATTTCGACGCCGCTCTCCGTCACCGCCACCGAGTGCTCGAACTGGGCCGACCACTTGCGGTCCTTGGTCACGGTGGTCCATTTGTCCGGCAACACCGTCACCTGGTGGGTGCCGACGTTGACCATCGGTTCGATCGTGAAAATCATGCCCGGTTCGAGAACGATGCCGGTGCCGGGGCGGCCGTAGTGCGTCACCTGCGGCGTATCGTGGAACACCTGGCCGATGCCATGGCCGCAAAAATCGCGCACCGATGAAAAGCCCTGCGCCTTGATATACGTCTCGATCGCCGCGCCGACGTCGCCCAGGGTGGCGCCCGGACGCACCGTGCGCACGCCCGTCATCATCGCCTCGTAGGCTGAACTCACCAGGCGCCTGGCCAGGATCGATACCGTACCCACTTCAAACGTGCGGCTGGTGTCGCCGAACCAGCCATTGAGTTTGGGCGTGACGTCGATGTTGACGATGTCGCCCTCGCGCAGGATCTTTTTGTCCGACGGAATACCGTGCGTGACCACGTGGTTCACCGAAATGCAGCTGGCGTGCTTGTAGCCGTGGTAATCGATGGTGGCCGGAATGCTGCCGGCGGCGCGCATGAATTCTTCGCACATGGCGTCCAGGGTTGCCGTCGACACGCCGGGGCGCACGTGCGGCGCGATGAAATCGAGCGTGTCGGCGGCCACGCGGCCGGCCGCGCGCATGGCTTCGAAGCCCGCTTCGTCGTACAGGGGAATCGGTTTGCCGTGTTCTGTTTGTGTGGAATAGCGCATGGGGTTTCTCAGTGAGGTGTGGCGGCCAGCGCCCCGACGGCGTCGTGCGAGGCGCGCAGGATCGCGTCGAGCGTGGCGGGAATCGCCTTGTTTTGGGCCAGGTAGGGTTTGACGATGGCGATCGGGGCGTCGATCAGCATGAAGCGCAGCGTATGGGCCGCATCGTCGCCTGCGGCGCCGCGGCGTTGCAGGCAGCGCTCGAAGCAGGCATCAAGGCGCGCCTGCTCCGCTTCGAGCAGCGCGTTCAGTTCCGGCCCGGGCGGCGCGCCCAGGTCCGGGCAGTCTTCGTACTGCAGCAAAAAGCGCGCGTACACCGGGTTGCTGCGGCACCAGTCGAGCAACGCCGCCACCGGTATCCACGTGTCGTCTTCATCCCAGTGCCGGGCCACCTGTTCGCGAAAATCGGCTTTCACCGTCAGCCAGGCGTGCGCCAGCAGCGTGCTGCGCGAATCGAAGCGGTGATACACCGATCCGATCGGCGCGCCGGCCCGGATGGCGATCGCCGACATCGACACCGAGCCGATGCCGCAGGCGGCGGCGATGCCGATGGCGCCGTCGATGAATGTATGTGCGTTGTATTTTGCGAGTCTGACCATTCAAATAGAATATAGATTCTATTTGAGGCCGTCAAGCCCACTTTCCTCTTGAGCACTATTGACAGATACTTAATGCCCCCCCAGAATCCGCCAGTCTTGCTATAGAGAAAATAGGTGCTGTCCGATGAAAACGCTGATCAAACGTGCCGTGCGCAGCATGGCGGGATGGCCGCTGCTGGGCCGCCTCATCCGGACCGTGGTGGCCGTCGTGCGCCTGCCGGACGATAACCTGCGGCGCGATGCCCTGGCCAGGGAACAGTTGCCGATGCTGCTAAAGACGATGTCCGAGCTCAACGCCCGCGTACTGGCGGCCGAGCGCGATCCGGCCAACCTGGTCGTGTCCACGCCGGTCGCGCTGCGCCTGATCGGGCGCGACCTGGCAGCGCTGCGCGAGCGCCTCGACCAGCTGGAGGCCGCGCAGCGCCCATGATCACTTTTTCGATCGTGATCAATACCCTCAACCGCGCCGCCCTGCTGCAGGAAACGCTCGAGAGCCTGTGCCGCCTGCGCTACGCGGGCCGGTTCGAGGTTATCGTCGTCAACGGACCTTCCACCGACGATTCGGAGCAGGTGATCGCGTCCTGGCTGCCGCGCATCCGCACCGCCCGCTGCGATGTTGGCAACCTGTCGGTGTCGCGCAATATCGGCATCTGCATGGCCGCCGGCGACGTGGTGGCGTTCATCGACGACGACGCCATTCCCGAACCCGAATGGCTCACCGAACTGGCCGCGGCCTACCAGGAGCCGGGCGTGGGCGGCGCCGGCGGGCGCGTGCTGGACAGCAGCGGCTACACTTTCCAGTACCACTACGCCACCGCCAACCGGCTTGGCGACGTCGATATCAGCCACCGCAAAGGCACGCCGCAGCTGTGCTTTCCCGGCTCGCGCGAATTTCCCTATCTGCAGGGGACCAACGCCTCCTTCCTGCGTTCGGCGCTGCTGGAAGTGCGCGGTTTCGACGAGGAGTTCGAGTACTTCCTCGACGAGACCGACGTCTGCTGCCGGCTGGTCGATGCCGGCTACCTGCTCAAGCAGCTGCCGCACGCCTACGTGCACCACAAGACCGCGCCCAACGAAGTGCGCGATCATGCCCGGCTGCCGCGCGCGATTTACCCGATCCTCAAGAACACCATCTACTTCTCGCTCAAGCACGGCCTGGCGTACGCCACGCGTGCCCAGATCGACGCCCACAACGGCGAAGCGGCCGCGTCGCAGCGGCGCCACCTTGAATTCATGATCGCCAACGGCAGCGCCGGCGAAGAGCGCCGCGCCCGGTTCGAGGACGAACATGCGCGCGCCTGGAACATCGGCACTCTTCATGGCCTGAAACCGGTCGCCGGCGGCATCGACGCCGCCAAACGCGCGCGCTGGCAGGGTGCATTCCTGCCGTTTGCCACCGTCGGCAATGCGCAGGCCCGCACGCTGGTGCTGGTCTCGCGCGACTACCCGCCCAATCACCGCGGCGGCATCGCCACCTTCAGCCGCGACCTGGCCGAGGCGCTGGCCGCCGAAGGCCACCAGGTGTACGTGATTACCGAAAGCGCCACCCACAGCCACGTTGAACTGGTGGGCGGTGTGTGGGTGCACCGGATCGCGCTGCGCGAGTACGCGCGTACCTGCGAAGCGATGGAGCGCAGCATCCCGCAAGAAATCTGGAACTGGTCCGCCACCGCGCTGGCCGCGGCGCGCCGCATTGCCAGCCAGCGTCCGCTGGACCTGGTCGAAGCGCCCATCTGGGATGCCGAAGGCGCGGCCTTTCTGCTGGCCGCCGAGTGGCCGCTGGTCACCAGCCTGCACACGACCCTGCATTTCTCGCTGCAGGGCCGCACCGAACTGCGCGACGATGCCGCGTGGATGGCGCGCTTCGGCACGCCCATGCTGGCGCTCGAAAAGGAACTCATGCAGCGTTCGCAGGCGATTCGCGCCAACAGCGCCGCGATCCGGCGCGACATCGAGCAGGCTTACGGCTTCCGCTTCGACGACGCCACCCTGCGCCTGGTGCCGCTCGGGATGCCCGACGTGCCGCACGCGGTGGCGCCGGCCACCCGCGCCGATGGGAGCATCACGGTGCTGTTCGTCGGCCGCCTTGAAGCGCGCAAGGGTATCGACGTGCTGCTTGCCGCGGTCGACCCGGTGCTGGCGCAGCATCCGCGGGTGCGCTTTCGCATCATCGGCGACGATACGCTGCTCATGTCGGGCGCGGCGATCAGCTACAAGGAACACTGCCGCCGCAATGGCCAGTTGGCCGCGTGGGGCGAGCGGGTCACGTTTGAAGGCCGCGTCGACGATGCGACCCTGCGCGCCGCCTACCGCGATTGCGACGTGTTCGTGGCGCCCAGCCGCTACGAGTCGTTCGGCCTGGTGTTCGTCGAAGCCATGCGCGAGGCGCGCCCGGTGATCGGCTGCGCCGCCGGCGGCATGCCCGAAGTGGTCAGCGATGGCGTCAACGGCATCCTGGTGGCTCCGGACGACAGTGCCGCGCTGGCCGGCGCCATCGGCACGCTGGCCGCATCGCCAGAACTGCGCGCCGTCATGGGCCGCGCGGGGCGCGCGCTGTTTGAAGACAAATTCATCTCGTCCCGCATGGCGCAGGACAGCGCGCCGTTGTACGGCATCGCGCTCGGCCGGTTTGCGCAGGCGCGTCAATGAAAATTTCGGTCGTCCACGGCATCTGCGTCAGGAACGACGCCATCTCGAACGCCATCGCCGACAACATCGGCTGGCTGATCGAGGCCGGCCACGAGGTGGTGCTGTTCGCCTACGCCTGCGAGCATGCCGCCGTGCCGCACCGGCTCGTGCGCGACGTCACCGACATCGTGCCCGACCCGCATTTCCAGGCCAGCGATGCGGTCATTTTCCATTTCGGGATTTTCTATCCGCTGTTCGACCTGATCATGCTGATGCCGGCGCATGCGCGGCGCCTGGTGGTGTTCCATAACATCACGCCCAAGCAGTTCGTCGGCGCCGAACATCACGCCACCATCGACAAGTCGTTCGCGCAGATGGGAAACGTCATGTTCGCCGACCACGTGGCCTGCGACAGCGCCAGCAACCTGGCAGTGCTGCGCGCGGCGGCCGTGACCACCCCGGCGAGCGTGCTGCCGCTGGCGGTGCACGGACAGGCGCAGCCCTGCGCCGCCAAGCCGGGGCATGCCGATGGCATCGTGCGTATCGTCTTCATCGGCCGCCTGGTGCAGTCGAAGGGCGTGGCCGACCTGCTGGACGCGGTGGCGCGCTGCCTGCGGGCCGACAGTAGCGCGCGCATCGCGCTCGACCTGGTGGCCAACCTGGGTTTCTCCGAGCCGGCGCTGGTCGATGCGGTGCACGGCGCGGCTGCCGAGTGGGCGCGCGTTTTCGGCTCGCGCGTCACGCTGCGCCTGCACGGCGACGCCCCGGACGAACTCAAACAGCGCTTGCTGGCGCAGGGTGACGTATTCGTCCTGCCCACCTACCATGAAGGGTTTTGCGTGCCGATCGTCGAAGCGCTGTCGGCCGGGTGCCGGGTGGTCTGCTACGACAATTCCAACACGCCGGCCATCGCGGGCGGGTTGGCGCGCCTGGTGCCGACGGGCGACATCGCGGCGCTGGCCCAGGCCATCGGCGACGAGCTGGCGCTGGTCCGCTCGCCGCCGTGGCAGGCGCACGGCTTTGCCGCCTTCGCCCCCGGCGCATGGCGCCATGCGCAGACGTTTGCGCCCGCGCGGGCGCGCTGCCGCCTGACCACCCTGGTGGCGGACCTGGTCAGCGGCACTTTGGATAGCTGACCAGGCTCGCGCCTCACTCGGGCGAAGCCGGGTAGGGCGTGCGCAGATGGAAGCGCATGCGCCATCCCAGCACGGCCAGAGCGACGACCGTGATCAACACGGTTTCCGGTTCGGGCACGATGCCCATGCCGGCCGCTTGCGCCGCTTTCCGGCCGGTGACCGCTTGCGGCTGCGCGCCGGGCACCGGCGTATCCGTCTTCTCCAACGGCAGTTGCTCAAGGCCCCGCAATTGCTCTTCTTCCTGCGGCGTGGCCAGGGCGTTCTTCGCGCGCAGCAGTGCGGCGCGTTCGCCCGCCCACAGGTGTGTCAGGTGCGGCGAGGTCTGTTCCTGCGCCGGCTGCCGCTCCGTTCTGCGGCGGCGTTCGGCCACGATCTGCTGCGCCCCCGGTTTCCAGCCACTGAGCAGGCGCACCAGGTCGTCGTGCAGCGACCCGATGCGCGGCACGCGTGACAGGGCGGCGATGCCCTCCATCCTTTCCCACAGAACGTTGGGACCGGTGACCGCTTCCAGCGCAAACATGCGCACCTGGTCCGGGCGCTGCCGGTAGTGCTGCAGCAGCGCGTTCGCCGAGCGCGGCATGATGGGTTGCGGCCCGTGGATCCACACCACCGCGCCGTCGCTGCTGGCCGCCGCCCATTCCCACGCCATCAGCAGCGCCGCGCTGTTGTCGTGACCTCCTTCATACGCGATGTCCTGCAGATGGCGCACGCTGGCCAGCGAATCGGAATGATCGTGCAGGAACACCTGCGGCGCCTCGTTACCGGCCACGATCACACCCAGTTCCACATTGCCCGGGAAGGAGGTCGCGGCGCGCGCCAGCTGCTCCCGTTGCGCCGCCAGCGCCATCGAGCCGTCGATGACCAGCGCCACGCGGCGCGGAATGCGGGCAGCTTTCTGGCTGATGGTTTGCACGATGGCTCCGTTTTGCACCGTCGGGTCGGGGCTCCACGCCTGCGTATCGTCCGGCGCGCGCAAGGCGCTGATGATGGCCGCGCCGACGCCGGGCACCGGCTCGGCGATATCGCCGCGCACCGCGAATGGCAGCGTGGCGCCGGTTTCCTCGCGCATGCCGGGCGCGCCCTGCAGCGCGCTGGCCGATTCCACCGACACTGCATGGCGCAAGGCCGGCGGGATCTCGAAATTGTGTTCGCTGAACGCGGGCAGCTGAAGATAGCCCAGGCGCGCTTCATTGAGCACCAGCGGCGCGGTCATCGCAATCCGCAAAGTCAGCTCGCTTCCCTTCTGATCCGGACGCAGCGCGAGCATGATGCGGTCCTTGCCGGCCGTGGTCACCAGGATGGGCGGACGCTTGGACCAAGCGATTTCCTCCTGCTCCGCGCGCGACCGTGCGCCCCCGGCGACTGTCGCCTCGTGCTCCCCGCTGTCGTCGCGCATCGTGACGCGCGTGACCACGGCGCCGGCCGGTAACGTGACCTGCGCGTGCGCTTCCTTCCAATGGTACTTTTCCTTGCGAAGCACCATGGTCCATTCCAGCGAGCCGAGTGCAGCACGCGCATCGAGCGTGCCATCGATACGCGAACTGGCCAGGTGCAGGTTCGCCACATCGCTGAACGGGGTGCCGGTGAGGCGGTAGTAGACGGCGCGCGCGTCCTCGGCGC
Organism: Massilia scottii; assembly: GCF_030846495.1. Lineage (NCBI taxonomy): Bacteria > Pseudomonadati > Pseudomonadota > Betaproteobacteria > Burkholderiales > Oxalobacteraceae > Massilia > Massilia scottii. The sequence goes on from NZ_JAVCWM010000029.1 coordinate 58,546, forward strand.
TCGTCCCGGGGCCCTTCATCAGCATGCTGCTGATCAGGTCGAGTCCGACGTTGCCATCTCCGTAGCACAGGCGCAGCATGATGTCCTCGTTGCCGAGGTAGCGCAGCAGGCGTATCCCGTTCGCACTGGTGGCGTGTGCTTCGTCGGTCGCCATGCGCATGCCGAGCCGCGTGACGGCGGTCGGCAGTTCCATTGCGCCGACGATGGCCAGCGCCAGCAGTGCGCCGGGCCAGGCGGAGGGCAGCGGCGCGCCGCCCGTCTCCAGCAGGCGGCGGCCGAGCAAGCGGCGCGCGGCCAGTGTCGCCACCAGCGACAGCAGCGGTGCGAGCATCAGCAAGCCGATGCCGAAGTAGATGATCATGGCCACGCCGCCCAGCGTGACCGGCAGGAACAGCACGGTGAAGAAGGCGCTGATCCCGATCGCGAAGCCGTGCAGCAGCGCCAGTGGGCGCGACAGCGCAGGCTGCCCGCTCTTGAGGGCGATCATCAGCTGGGCATTGGCCAGCGGGACGCTGGCAATCAGGAACAGGTGCGCGGACAAGGTGAGCAGATGGATCATCTGCGCCCAGAATACCCCGATGAGCAGGGCCGCAACCGCAATCACCGGCAGGATCACGCCGGCGAACCAGATCGCTGCGCGAACGGAAAAGCGCACTGCTGGCGGCGGCGCGGGAGAGGGGCTTACGGACTCGTGATGATCGATCATGGCGTTCCAAAGGAAACTTAACAGACCATGAGCATAACAAGGCAGTGTGCGGTGCGAATGTGCTGAACGTGAAGTGGGCCGGTATTGTGATGCTGGAGCCGGAAATCAGCGGCCTGTTTCTTGTCCGGCATACGGGCCGCCAGCGCCATCACCAGCGTGCACGGGTCGCCCGGAAGGAGCCGGCACGGCGCTGAACGGGGTGCCGGTGGTGCGGTAGTAGACGGCGCGCGCTTCCTCGGCGCTGGTCGAGCCGCGCTTGTTTAGCACTATCCCCGTCAGGTCGACGGGGAAATCGCCCTCTCCGTGGCACATGCGCAGCATGATTTTCTCGTTGCCGAGGTAGCGCAGCAGACGTATGCCGTTCGTGCTGGTGGCGTGTGTCTTGTCGGACGCCATGCGCATGCCGGCCCGCGTGACGACGGACGGCAGTTCCATGGCGCCGACGATGGCCAGCGCCAGCAGCGCGCCGGGCCACGCGGAGGGCAGCGCCGCGCCGCCGCTGTGCAGCAGGCGGCAGGCGAGCACGCGCCGCACGGCCAGCGTTGCGATCAGCGCCAGCAGCGGCGCGAGCAGCAGCAGGCCGATGCCGAAGACAATCAGGCCCACTACGCCTACCGGTGTGAGCGGCAGAAACAAGATGGTGAAGACGGCGCTGATCCCGGTCGCAAATCCGTGCAGCAGCGCCAGCGGACGCGACAGCTCGAGCCGCTGGCTATCGACCGCGCGTATCAGCATGGCATTGGCCAGCGGGACGCTGGCAATGAAGACGATGTAGACCTTCAAGGTGAGCGACAGGACAGCGCCTTCCCAGCGCAGGCCGACGAACAGGGCAGCGAGCGCGATCACCGGCAGGATCACGCCGGCGAACCAGATCGCTGCGCGCAGATGAGAACGCACTGCGTGGGGCGGCGCTGGCGCGACGGCGGGGCTTGCGGAGTCGCACAGATCGATCATGGCATTCCAAAGGAAACTTGACAGACCACGAGCATAACAAGCGCGTGTGCGGTGGGAATGTGCTGAATGTGAAGTCGGCCGATAATACGCTACTGCGCAGCAATGACAGGATAACCAACGATGCAAGCCTACGACACGGGGCACGCTTGCGTCCGCTTGATCGGGTTGGCTATCGTTAGCATCAGCCCGCTCAGGTCCGTGACGCTGGTGTCCTGCCGTTTGCACATGCTTGCTATCATTTTCTCGTTGCCCAAGTGGCGCAGCAGGCGCACGCCGTCGGCCCTGGTGGCATGCACGCTGCTGGTCGCCATGCGCATGCCGATCAGCGTCACGGCGGCCGGTAACTCGACAGCGGCAACGACGGCCATCGCCACCAGCACACCGGGCCACGCGGACGGCAGCGGTGCCCCACCGGTCTCCCGCACCATCTCGCCGAGCAGGCGGCGCCCGGCCAGCAACGCGATCAGCGACAGCAGCGGTGCGAGCACCAGTAGCAAGAAGATGCCGTAACTCAGGATTACGGCCGTGGTGATCGGAATCAGCGGCAGGAAGACGATGGTGTAGATGGTGCTGACGGTCGCTGCGAAACCGTGCAGCAACGCCAGCGGGCGCGGCGGCGAAGGCCGCTCGCTCATCATTGCACGCAGCAGCAGCGCATTGGCGAGCGGGACGCTGATAATCAGGAACACGTGGATCAGCATGGTGCCCGGTAGCGGCATGCTGCCCCCCACATAGCCGACGTGCACGAGCGCGAGCGAAATCAGCGGCAGGATCACGCCGCCAAACCACAGCGCTGCGCGAACGGAATCACTGAGCGTGTGATATGGCAGCGCGGGCTTGAAAGGCAGCCGCACCGCCTCGTAATGGTCGATCATGGCGTTCCAGGGAAACTTGTCTGACCACGAGCGTAGCAAGCGCATGTGCGGTGGGAATGTGCTGAATGTGAAGTGAACCGATGCTACACTGCGTCGCATTCACTTATGGATGTCCGACCATGCAAGCTTACGAGTGGCAATGCCACATCTGCAGACGCAGCAATAGCGCCGCGCGCGATACCTGTACCGCCTGCGGGTTTGCCGCAGCGGCGCGCGGCGAAGATATTCTGCTGAAACGCGCGGCCCGGGCCGTTGCCGCCGAAGGACCGCCGATGCTGGCCGGCGCCGCTGAAACACCGCTGGCCCTGACCGGCGCGACTTTGGCCGAGCCGCTTCTCGACCAGCCCCTCTGGCGCAAGGTGCTTGTCTACAGCGGCGCGGTGGTATGCGGGGCCGGCATGCTATGTGGCAAATTCGCCTGGTCCATGCAATTCATGGAAAACGCATTGCTGATGATGGCTGGGGGCGCGCTGCTGCTCGTCGTGGCCATACCCTGGAAACCGCACCCTCCCCGCCACCCTAAACCGCCCCCAGCCCCACCGCGCGCCCGGCATCGAGCCGGAAATCCGCCGCCTGCTTCTTGTCCGGAATATCGGCCGCCAGCGCCATCACCAGCGTGCGCAGGTCGCTCGCCTCGCTGGCATGTTCGGCGCAGACGATGGTCGCCATCGGCCCGATGTGCACGGCCAGCATGCGTTCGAGCTTGAGCAGGTCCTCGCGCGCAAACGCGGCCGGCGCCGGACGCGGGCGCGTCGGCAGCGGCCCCACCCGTGCCGGCGCGCGCAGCGGCGCCGGATCGTTGAGCAAGTCCATCAGGTTGACCCCGGCCGCCCCGGTGCCCGTCTGCTTCGCCACATAACTGTCGTCGAAGCGCACGCTGGCGCGCAGCATGGTGCGCATCGCCGCCACCGCCGCTTCCCCGCGATGCCCGCGGCACAGCAGCATGACGATATTGCCGCTGTCCATGTGCACCTGGGCCATGCGGTTGTCGTCGCTGACGATGAACGCGGTGCCGGTGCGGCGCTGGTCGCGGAAATGCCGCAACTGTTCCACGATGCCGCCGAACGGCATCAGCTCCTGGTGTGCCATGGCATTCCCCTTGCGTGCGTCAAGCTCTGCGGCTCAGCCGGCTGATGGCCATCTGGATGCTGATGCCCAGCCGTTCGATGGCACGCGCCAGCGAGCCGATCTCATCACCCCGCATGGTGCCCGGAATGGTCTCCGTAAACTCGCCCTTGCTCAGCTGTTCCGCTACCACGATCAGTTGGTTGATCGGCATCGTCAACTGTTTGGCCAGGAAGGCGGCCACGCCCACCACCAGCACGGCGGTCAGCAGGATCAGTGCGTGCGCGCCGGTTTCGATGCGTTCCAGCGTGGCGTAGGCTTCGGCGTAATCCTGTTCCACCAGCAAGGTCCAGCCCTGCGGCAACTTGCGGGCGTAGCCGACCACGCGCTTCTCGCCCGACGCATACACGGTCGGCTGATCGGCGATGCCATCGATCTTCAGGGCCGGATAGTTGCTCATGTCCTGCACCGCGTCGGTGGCCTGGTCGGGCCGGCCCGAGGCGATCACCTTGTTATCGGCGTCGAGCAGGATCGCGTAGCCGGTCTCGCCGATGCGGGTATCCTTGATGACCCTGGAAATATCGTCCAGCTTCATGGCCATGGCCAGCACGCCGACCGTGCCGCCCATGGCATTGCGGACCGGCACGGCCAAGGTCAGGGCGGGACGGCCGGTCGACTTGCTGATCAGCACCTGGCGGCTCGATATCTCGCCCTTCATGGCCGACTGAAAATAGCTGCGTTCGCCGAAGCGCGTCAGCGGCTTGTCGTCGCTGCGCGCGATATTCTCGCCGGTCGGTTCGATCGTGAAGACCACGAAGGCCCAATCGTAGGTTTCGCCCATGGCGCGCAGGATCGGCGTCTGGCGTGCCGGCTCCATGCTGCGGATGTCGTCGAGCTTGGCGGTCTGGCGCAGCGCGCGCACGTTCGCCTCGTCCCAGCCGTTGATGCCGGTGGCGATGCCGCTGGCGGTCATCATCAGGTGCTGCGAACTGGTCGCTGTCGCGTCGGAGCGCGCCTGGCTGCTGCCCGCGTACCAGACGCCCAGCAGCGGAATGAGCGATACCGCCAGCAAGGTGATCACCAGCTTGTGGAAAATAGTGAGGCGGAACGATTCGGATTTCATCGGGAGTTTCCTTTTCTGTGGACAGCCCGGCGGCGCCCTGCGCACCGTGCGCAAGCGGAGAGGGGATATCGACAGAAGACCATATTTCCACAAGACAATGGTTGAGATGGGACAAGGCATCGTGGAGAATGGCGGCTCTACAACACTGTGCCGTCCACCCCCTAACCGAAAGCCTCCATGACTTCTTCACTCCCCTTTTCCCCACGCCGGCGCGCCTTGCTGGTCGCGGGCGCCTGCGCTCCCCTGCTCGCGGGCTGCGCTTTAACGTCCGGCCCGGTCGCCGTCACGCCAGCGCGCTTGGCGGCGCTGGAAAAGGCCGCCGGCGGACGTCTGGGCGTGGCCGCGGTCGATACCGGCAACGGCCGGCAGCTGGGACATCGCGCCGGCGAGCGTTTTCCGATGTGCAGCACCTTCAAGGCCATCGCCTCGGCCGCCATCCTCGCGCACGCCAGGAACGTGCCGGGCTTGCTGGAACAGCGCATCCGCTACACCAAGGCCGACCTGGTGACGTATTCCCCGATTACCGAGCGAGAGCTGGACAAGGGCATGACGGTGGCCGAGCTGTGCGAGGCCACCATCCAGTACAGCGACAACGCAGCCGCCAACCTGCTCATGAAAATGATCGGCGGCCCGGCTGGCGTCACGGCGTTCGCACGCAGCGTGGGCGATACCGCGTTCCGGCTGGACCGCTGGGAAACCGAGCTCAACTCGGCGATTCCCGGCGATCCGCGCGACAGCACCACCCCGGAGGCGATGGCGACCCTGCTGCGCCGCGTGGCGCTCGATGATGGCTTGCCGCCGGCACACCGCGACTTGCTGCAGGCATGGATGCGCGGCAACACGACCGGCGCGACACGCATCCGCGCGGGCGTACCGGCCGGCTGGGCAGTGGCGGACAAGACGGGCACCGGCGCTTACGGTTCAAGCAACGATATCGGCATCGTGTTCCCGCCCAAGGGTGCGCCGGTGGTGCTGGCGCTGTACTACACGCAGGCGGCGCCGGACGCCAAGGCCAATAGCGAGATTCTGGCTGCGGCAACGCGGATCGTGATGGAGGAGTTAGGGCGCGTGTAACAGCCGTGGCGGCGCGTCAGGCGTTCGAGGCCGTTTTTCTGCGCGGCAGCTGCTTGAACAGGTCGGTGCGGCGCAGCCGGATGCCACGCGAGTGAATCCCGCTGATCGCGCCCCACGCCGAGGCCCAGCGCGCCGCGCGTGCCTTCTCCTCGTCGGACGATGAGTCGATGGCGCGGTCGATCGCCTTGACCATGCGGGACATGCCGTAGGCCTTGCGTGCTTCCTTCCCCCGGTATTTCATCTGCTGCCCGTATTAACTTACTTGTCTTCAGGGTATGCCTACGTATTAGGCAACACTGTTCGCCATCGCACCTCCAGCTTTTTTAACTGAATGGCAAGATGTAACAATTTGTTACTGCGGTGCAGCTCCCGACTGCCGGTTATCCGTGCAGCGTACCGATCCGGTCGAGTTCGTGTTTCAGGGTGTCGGGCGCGCCGTCCAAGGTGGCTGCGGGCAGCGCAAACAGCGCCTCGATGCGCGCGCGCAGCGTGGCGTACGCCTGCATGAAGCTGGCGTCGATCTGCGCGTCGGTGCCGCTGGCATGGGCCGGGTGGTCCACGCCCCAGTACGCGCGCAGCACCGGTCCCAGGTAGGCGGGACAGGTTCCCCCGGCTGCGCTGCCGCAGACCGTGATGACGATGTCGGGCACGACCGGCAGCGTATCCCACGACTTGCTGTGATACCCCGCGCTGGCAATGCCTTCGCGCGCCAGCAGGGCCAGCGAGCGCGGATGCACTTCGCCGGTCGGCCGGGGCCAGATGGTTGACGGTCGCTTCGGCCAGAATCGAGCGGCACGAGTTGCGGTGCAGAGGAACAGGACGTTTTTCATGGGCATTTTCTTGAAGTGAATGATCAGGTAGCGCCCGCCCTGGGTCGGTGCGATCAGCCCCGCATGGCTCAGTTCCTTCAGGTGGAACGATAGCGACGATGGCGCAATGCCGAGCCGCTCGCCGATCTGCCCCGGCGACATGCCGCCCGGCCCCGCTTCGATCAGCAGCCGGAACACCGCCAGCCGCGATTCCTGGGCCAGCGCGGACAGCGCCGCCAGTGCGTTCTTGTTTTCCATTTTCCACTCCATCTTCGATGTTTCCCTAATATTGGAAACGTCGAAGATGCACAAGCGCCCGCTTTACAAAACTTTACCGGCCGCACACGAAGCAGACAGGGGCGCCGCCTACAGTGGAACCCTGCGAGCCCACCCTGGTCTTGCACTTACGAAAGGCAGCCCATGAATCCGCATAAACATTCGCACCCGCATCCGCACCACCACCACGGCCACCCTGACGGCGAGCATGGCCCCAAGCGGCGCGGCCGCCGCTGGCTGGTCGGCGCCGCCCTCGGGCTGGCCGCCGGCGCCATGTCCCTGGCCGGCGCCAGCTTTGCCGGCGAAGGGCGCGGCATGCACGGCCATCGCGGCCATGTCGCCGCCATGGACCCGGCCGACGCCGCCAAGCACATCGACAGGATGGTCGAACATCTCCTGGGCGACGGCACGGCCGAGCAAAAGGCGCGCCTGTCCGCCATCGCCAAAGCTGCTTTCGCCGACCTGCAACCGATGCACCGCGAGCACAAGGCCAGCCGCCACAAGGCGCACGCGCTGCTATCGGCCCCGAGCATCGACCGGGTCGCCCTGGAACAGCTGCGCGTGGACGAAATGCAGCGGCTCGACCATGTCAGCAAACGCATCCTGGACGCGGTGACGGACGCGGCCGACGTGCTCACCCCCGAGCAGCGCGTGCGCTTCGCCGCGCACATGAAAAAACGCATGCAATGAGCGCCTGCCCCGAATCCACCGAGCCATGTATCCTTGGGCCTTCCGACACTTTGGACGACAAGTCACCTCCAGCATGCTTCCGCGCATTTTGATGATCGAAGACGACGAGCGCCTGGCCGGCATGGTCGTCACCTACCTCGGCCAGAACGGGTACACGGTGGCGCACGCCGGCACCGCTGCCGCCGGCCTGGCCGAGCTGCAGTCGAACGCGCCGGCGCTGGTGCTGCTCGACCTGATGCTGCCCGACGCCGACGGCCTGGAGGTGTGCCGGCGCATCCGCGCCCTGGGCGCGCCGCTGGCCTCGGTGCCGATCGTCATGCTCACCGCCAAGGGCGACCCGTTCGACCGCGTGGTGGGGCTGGAACTCGGTGCCGACGATTACCTGCCCAAGCCGTTCGAGCCGCGCGAACTGCTGGCGCGCCTGCGCGCCGTGCTGCGCCGTCCCCAGCTGGCCGGGGCCGAGGCCAGCGTGCGCCAGTTCGGGCGCCTGGCGATCGACACCGGCGCGCGCAAGGTCAGCATCGACGGCCAGCCGCGCAGCCTGACGGCCTACCAGTTCGACCTGCTGCTGGCGCTGGCCGAGCGCGCCGGGCGCGTGCTCTCGCGCGAACACCTGATCGACGCCGTCAAGGGCGAGTCGCTGGAACCGTTCGACCGCTCGATCGATGTGCATATCGGCCGCCTGCGCCAGGCCATCGAGGACGATCCCAAGCAGCCGCGCCGCATCATCACCGTGCGCGGTGCCGGCTATGTGTTCGCCAAGGTCCAGGATGCGTAGGCGCGAGCGCAAGGCGGTGCGCGCCGATGGCGCAGCGCGCGGACGGCGTTTTTCGATGGCGCACCGCCTGTACCTGCGCATTTACGGTGCGCTGATGATCAGCCTGGGACTGGCGGCCTGCCTGTTCGGGCTGGCGCACTGGCTTTACGATCCGGAACACCTGAACTCGGGCAACGAAGCCATCGCCGAGCTGGCGTCCAGCGTGCTGCCGCCCGCCAGCGCGTCGAGTGCGCAGCAGCAAGCCGCGCTGACCCGCTGGGCCAGGCGCCTGCACACCGACCTGGCGCTGTACACGCGCGCCGGCGTGCCGGTCGCGGCCGCCGGCGAGCCCTTGCCGCCGCTGACCAAGGCCCGGCGCGGCGCCAAGCTGTTCGGACCGATGGCGGTGTTCACCTTGCAATTGCCGGACGGCCGCTGGCTGGTCGGCCAGCGCGCCTACGGCAAGCGCGCCCCGCTCGGGCTGCTGGCGATGCTGGTGCTGATCGCGCTGGTGGTGGCGGTGGCCGCCTACCCGGCGGTGCGGCGCCTCACGCGGCGCCTGGAACGCTTGCAGGAGAGCGTGGAAACCTGGGGCGGCGGCCAGCTCGGCACCCGCGTCGCGGTCGAAGGCAAGGATGAAGTGGCGCGCCTGGCCACCAGCTTCAACCAGGCGGCGGCGCGCATCGAGGCGCTGGTCGGCGCGCAGAAGAACCTGCTGGCGAACGCCTCGCACGAACTGCGCTCGCCGCTGGCGCGGATCCGCATGGCGGTCGAACTGATGCAGGAACAGGCGGCGCCGGCGATTCGCGACGAGCTCACACGCAACATCGGCGAACTCGACCAGTTGATCGATGAAGTCCTGCTGGCCAGCCGGCTCGACGCCACCGCCGAGCTGGCGCGCAGCGACGAGCAGGCCGACCTGGCCGCCATCGTGGCCGAGGAGTGCACGCGGGTGGGCGCGACCTTCGACGCGGCGGCGCTGACCCTGCCGGGCGACGCGCGCCTGCTGCGGCGCCTGGTGCGCAATCTGCTGGAAAACGCGGCCCGCTACGGCGCCGGCTCGGGCGTGCACGCCAGCCTGCGCCTGCACGGCAAGGAAGCGATCGTGCTCGACGTGTGCGACAGCGGCCCCGGCGTGCCGGAGGCGGAGCGCGAACGCATCTTCGAGCCGTTTTACCGGGTACCGGGCGCGAGCGAGTCGGCCGGCGGCGTCGGCCTGGGCCTCAGTCTCGTGCGCCAGATCGCGCGCCATCATGGCGGCGAAGTGCGCTGCCTGGCGGGCGAGCCGGGAGGCTGCTGCTTCCGGGTGCAGTTGCCCGCATCGTTGCCGGGCCTTTAAGGCTGCTTGCTGGCGTAGGCGTCGTGCACGTGCCGGCTGATGTAGGTCGCCAGGCCCTGCCCCGCCTGCGCCAGCAGCTTCATCTGCTCCACGTGCTCGCGCCCGGCGCTGGCATGGGTGTAGACATACACCGCGCCGCCGGCGAACTGCACGGCGATCTGGCGCGCGCCGATGCGGTAAGCCTGCACGCCGGAGTCGCCCGAAAGATTCGCGTACGGGGTCATGGGCGTGCTCATACGGGTTTGGCCACCATCAGCCAGAAGATGATGACCAGCGCGAAGAAGGCCGGGATCCCCAGCAGCACCCAGAAGCGCAGGTAGCGCCAGTACAGGGGCGGCAGCTCGGTGCCGTCGCGCGCGGCCACCTGGGCCATGTCGCGCATGCGCAGCTGCATCCATACCACCGGCAGCCAGCAGGCGCCGGCAAAGAAATACAGGGCGAACGACCACGCAATCCAGGCGCTGGTCAAGGGATAGCCGGCCAGGTAGATCATGTACAGGCCGGTCACCGGCTGGACGATGATGGTGGTGGTGGTAAAAATCCAGTCGGCCAGCACCACGTGGCGGCTGACCACGGCAATGGCGCGCACGTCGCGGCTCAGGCTGGTGAACAACATGTAGAAGGCCGAGCCGATGCCGGTGCCGAACAAAAAGGTCGATGACAGGATGTGCAGCCATTTGACGATCATGTAGTCCATTATTTTTCCTCCAGTTCAAACAGCAGCCAGATGGCCGCCAGCATGGGCAGGTTCTTGGTCAGCGGACCGTAGGGATGGAGCAGGAATTCGGGCAGCTTGAACGCGATCACCAGCGTATAGAAACCGATCAGCAGCAGTTGCGCGGCCCACAGCCAGCGGCGCCGCTTCAGGGTCAGGATGCCGATCCCGATCAGCAGGTCGAGCGCGCAGGCGCCGTACAGCATCAGCGGCGCCAGCGCGGCCGGCACGCCTGTGCGTTCGAGCAACTGGTAACTCTGTTCGACCGGGTACAGCCCGGCCGACACCGCCGCCGTGGCAATCCACACCGCCGCGATGCTGATGCGCAGCACCGGCATCAGCCAGTGCAGCTTGGCCTGCATGCGCTCGGCGGCGGGGTCGTCGATGAAACTGTTGACCGGACGCGGCAGGCGGCCGATCAGGCGCACCGTCATGCCGGGATCGGCGCTGCTGCCGCGGTCGAGCATGCGCAGGGCGTCGCGGTTGAGCAGGCTGCCCGGCAGCAGGCGTGCCAGGCCGGCCAGCGCGCTGCCGCACCAGGCCGGCAAGCGCAGCACGCGCAGCTTGCCCAGGCCCATGCCGCTGCGCAACGCTGCCAGATAATCGGTGAACGGCAAGGCAGCCGGGCCGACCAGGGCGATGCGCTGGGCCGTGGCGCCGCCCGGGCCGACCGGCAGCGGGCGCCGGATCAGGCTGGCGATGGCGCTGGCCACGTCGTCCACGTGGATCGGCTGCACCAGTTGCGGCGCGCTGCCGAAACGGGCGCACAAGGGCATGCTGGCCAGGGTGCGGAACACGCGCGCGCTGACCCCGTCCTTGCCGTACACCAGGGACGGCTGCAGGATGGCCGAACGCAGCGGCAGCAGCGCCAGGTAATCGTCGGCCGCCTTCTTGCTCAGGTGATAGGCGCTCTCGGCCTGCTGGTCGGCGCCCAGCGCGGACAGCTGCAGCACCATGCGCACGTCGTCCGACTCGACGCAGGCGGCAAACAGGGCGCGCGGCGTATCGCTGTGAACCGTGGCGAAGGTCTGCTTGCCGCTCTCGCGAAAAATGCCCACCGTATTGATCACCACATCGATGCCGTCCAGGCGCGACAGCCAGACCGATTTATCGGTATCCTTGACGAAGTCGGCTTCGATATAGCGCAGGCGCGCACGCGTGGCGGCGGGCGGCTTGCGCACGGCGGCCACCACGTAGTAACCCTCGGCAAGCAACACGTTCAGCAGATGCCTGCCGATAAACCCGCTCGCTCCTGTCAGCAAAATGCGCATCCGACCTCCTTACCATTCATACCCATAGAGCCTATACCAACACGACACGTTCATTTAATTCCACGAGGACATTCATGGATACCTGGAAATCTGCAACCCAACGCGGCCTTATCTCGGGCGCCAGCGCCAGCCTGCTCTCGAGCGCCGCCCTGGCCGCCCTGGGCAAGGCAACCGACGGCAGCAGCTACGGCCCGACCAATGCCATCAGCCACTGGCTCTGGGGCGACAAGGCGGCGCGGCGCGACGGTCCGTCGCTGCGCTACACCCTGACCGGCTACGTGATCCACCATGCCAGCGCGACCTTCTGGGCCGTGCTGTTCGAGCGCCTGATGGGCCGCCAGCTCGACAGGAAAGACCCGCTGGCCACCCTGCAAGCGGCTGCGGCGGCGTCGGCCGTGGCCTGCTTCGTCGACTACCGGATGACGCCCGAGCGCCTCAAGCCCGGCTTTGAAAAACGCCTGTCGCGGCCCTCGCTGGCGCTGGTCTACGGCGCTTTCGGGCTGGGCCTGGCGGCGGGCGCCTTGCTGATCCGGCGCGACTAGCCTGCACCGGAGTCGGGATGATAGCGGGTTTTCTGCTCGCGCTCATCGGTCACGGCGTCATTGGCGCGCTCGATGTGCTGATCAACCACGAGCTGATCGCCAAAGTGCCGCGCCGGCGCGGGGCGGCGCGCGAGCAGCGCCTGCACAGCGCGCGCGAAGGGGTGTTTGCCGCGCTGTCCGGCGCGCTGGCGTGGTTCGAGTGGCATGGCACGTTTGCGCTGGCCATCGTCGCGCTGCTGGCACTGGAATTGGCGATCTCGACGGTCGATCAGGTACTGGAGGTGGATATCCGCACGCTGCCGTCCACCGAACGCGCGGCGCACGTGCTGCTGTTCGTCAACCTGGGGATCATCATTGCGCTGCTGGGGCAGCAGTTGCTGGCGTGGGCGGCCTTGCCGCCGGCACTGGTGCGCGTGGACCATGGCTGGGCCAGCCGGGTCTTGAGCGGATTGGCCATCGCCGCACTCGGGTGGAGTGTGCGCGATGGCCTGGCGGCATCAAGGCTGCGCCGCCGTTCCCGCATGGGCGGCAGCGACGGCTTGTAGCTTACGCGCCCATCAGAACGCGTAGGTGGCGCGTGCGTACACGAAGCGCCCGCCACGCCCGAACGCGGCGTAGTTCGGGAATGGCGCATTGCCGCTCGGATTGAGCGCATTGCCGACCGATTCAGGATACTTGTCGAACAGGTTTTCCGCACCGAACGCCAGGTTCACCTTCGAGGTCACCGCGTAACGCCCTTCCAGGTCGATCACGGTTTTCGCGCCCAGGGTCACGTCCAGCGCCGGCGAGGCGTTCGGCGAGAGCACCTTGCCGTAGCGCGTGGCGCGCAGGGTGGCGCCCATCTGGCCCAGTTTCCAGTTGGTGCTGGCGTTGAACTTGTTCTTCGGCTGGCCCTGTTCCAGCGACAGCACGTTGAGGCGGTCGAACAGCGGGGTTGGCGTCGGCAGCGCCGCCAGTTGCGCCGTGGCCGGAACCTTGGTCACGTCGGTCTTGGTGAAGTTGCCGGCCACCGTGAAGTCGAACTTGCCGACCGCGCCGCCATTGGCCGCCCAGTTCACCACCACGTCCACGCCATCGGTGGTGGTATCGACGCCGTTGATGAAGAAGCGCCCGCCGCCCACGCCGATGAAACCCTGCTTGGTCAGGAAATTGCGCACATCGGCGGACGTGAGGTTTTCCGACAGCACGATGCGGTCGCGCACCTTGATGCGGTAGGCGTCGATGGTGACGTTGGCGCCGCCCAGGCGCATGACGGCGCCGAGCGAGGCATTGACCGATTTTTCGGCGTCGAGCGGCTTGGCGCCGAGCGCCACGGCGACCGAATCGGTCGGGCGGAAGGTGGTGATCTCGAACGGCACGCCGGTGATGAAGTTGGTCGCCGTCGAAGTGAAGTTCTGCTGCTGCGGCGACGGCGCGCGGAAACCATTTTGCACCGACGCGCGCAGGGCGAACGCCTTGCTGAAATCGTAGCGGGCCGCGAGTTTGCCGGCCAGGCTGTCGCCGAAGTCGGAATAATGCTCGCCGCGGATCGCGACCGAGGTCAGCAGCGATGGGGTGATGTTCGCTTCCAGGTCGACAAAGGCGCCGATGGCGGTGCGGTGCGTATCCGATTCATTCTGCGGACGGAAGCCCGAAAACACTTGCGCGCCTGGCGCGGTCGGCTGGCCGTTCGGCAGCAGCTGGCCGCCGAAGCGGTAGGAATCGGGCTCGCCGGCGAACAGGCTGTAGCCTTCGCGGCGCGCCTCGGCGCCGACCGCCACGTTCAGCGGCGACGACAGGGCCGCCAGCGCCACCGAGCGCACCCCGGTCAGGTTGAACACCAGCTGGTCGTATTCGAAGCCGCCGGCGTCGAACGAGGTCTTGCTGCTCGGGCCGATCGAGCGGTTCAGGGTGTTTTCGATGGTGAACGCCATCTTGTTCTTGCCGTAGCCGAGCGAGGTATCCATTTCCCACTCGCCCATGCTCCAGCTGGCGCCACCGGTGGCGGCGAAGTCGTCGACCACCGGCGAGATGATCGGCATGAAGCCGTCCGGGTAGATCGACGGGATGTTGCGCGGATCGTTGGACCAGCGGAAGAAGCCGGCGGAACTGGCTTCGCGCTTCTGGTAGCTGGCCCAGCCGTAGACCTTGACGCCGTTGCCGAGCGTGTCGCCGGCATTCGCGAATACGGTCGACTGCTTCATTTCCGGCTCGCCGTACCAGGTGTTGAAGCGGTTGATGGTGTTTTCGCGCGGATCGAACGCGCCGCCCGCCAGCGCGTACTGCTGGCGCATGTCGTAGCCGCTGCGTTCGGTGTGCTTCTGGTCCTTGAATTCGCCGGCGATGGTCAGATAGCCGGTTTCGCCCAGCGCCAGGCCCTTCCACATGCTGACCGTGGCGGTCTGGCCGTCGGTGCGCTTGCGCGAGTTCTGGGCCTGCCAGGTGGCGTTGGCCGGGGCCGGGCCGGTCAGGAACTCGTATTCGGTCAGGCGCGCGCCGTAATTGATGGTCGCTTCGCCGCCGTCGCGGTTGCTGCGCAGGCGCAGGTTGACCACGCCGGAGATCGCGTCCGAGCCGTACTGGGCGGCCGCGCCATCGCGCAGCACTTCGATATTCTTGACGATCGCGGTCGGGATCGTGTTCAGGTCGACGGCGGCCGAGCCGCGCCCGATGGTGCCGTTCACGTTCACCAGCGAGGAAGCGTGGCGGCGTTTCGAGTTCACCAGCACCAGGGTCTGGTCGGGCGCCATGCCGCGCAGGGTGGCGGGGCGGATGGTGTCGGTGCCGTCGGCCAGGCCCGGACGCGGGAAGTTCAGCGACGGCAGGGCCACGGCCAGGGCCTGGTTGATTTCGGTGGTGCCGGAATTCTTGAGCGATTCGGCCGAGATGATGTCGACCGGGGAGGCGGTGTCGAGCGCGGTGCGGTTGGCCACGCGGGTGCCGGTCACGACCACGGTATTTGAAGTGTCATTCGGTGCTGCGTCCTGGGCGATTGCCGCTCCAGTGGCGAACAGCGCTGCAATCGATAATGCCAATACGTGCTTCTTCGGTGCGAATGTTGTCTGCATACCTGCTCCCTTGGTGAAATATTAATTTTGTTTTAACTCAACCTATCAACTCAGTCATGTAAATAGCGGAAATCTTGCCGAACCATACTGGGACGAAGATATGGCAAAGTCAATTCCGAAGGGGGTTATGCAGATCTGATAACAACAGTTTGGATAGTTTCGTCAGTTCCGCGTAAGAAACGCAGCAACCCGGAGAAGGTAAGGACGAGGTCGGCGGGCAGGACGGCTGCCGCGCGGGACGCTCAGGCCGCTCACTAAGATGGGGAATCGCATGCTTCCTAATGATTCTAATGAATGTTGTTTGCAGTGCCGCCTTGCCCTATCGTGGATCGATGCGCAACCAAGCTTGATATCGCGATGCTCAACCGACCCGGAGGAAAAATATGCCGTTTAAACCACCTTTTCGTGATTACGTTCGAGGCGATCTGATGTACGGTCTCGCTGGACCTCGTCTTGAGTATATGAAGCGGATAGATTTTGGCGCACATACGAGGGCGACAGACCTCGAGAACGCCATTCTGGACCTGGGTTTGACGATCGATGCCTACAACATCGGCGACAAGCCGGGACTTAGGCCGGAACGCACAGTAAGACCGCCAAGGAATGCGGAATTTCTGAAAGCCGTCGGCACGGGAAAATATGCAAGCGTGCTTGGCCAGGAGACTGTTTTCCAGCGAGGTGAACATGCCCATAAGAACGCGCTATTTCGCCGTAAATGCAAAGCTGGACTGGAGTGGGCGCTGCTGCGTCCCTCTGCTGGCAAACCTCAACCTGCCGTCCATTTCATCCTCGACGGTCTTGGTGAGCTCTGCAACAGTGACGGCACAAAGAGCAGCGACTGGAGCAAGGTCCTCGGCAAGAACTATCAGCTTCCTGGCATCTGTGAAGAGACATCCGGCGGCGGACTGCCATTCGAGCAAAAAGTACGTTCCATTACCAATGCGGAACTTCGCTGGATATATCGCCACCGGGATAACCCACTGGTTGCGGAGGGCGTGCAGTTCTGGCGCGACAGTACCCCCGTGATGCCGCCCTGGGTGCTGGGCGCCACGCACATGGACCCACGTGCCGACATTGCCGCATGGGAGGCCTATCGGCCCCGCAGCGCAGCGCTGCATGTGTTGGAGGACACTGTCATGGCGGAGGCCTACCCAGACGAGTTGGAACAGGACGGCGATGTGATAATGAGGTAAGAACGCCCTGGTCGCCTGGCATGGCTTCGGTCAGACTTCGGTGACCGGGCGCGGACAGCGCCCGGGTGGCATGACGGTCAGGCGTGGCCGGTCGCCTGCTTGCCCTTGAACAGGCGCTTGGCGCCCATGACCACGCCCAGCACCAGGGCGCCGGCGACGATGCCGATGATGGCGTCGATCAGGGTCGGGACAATCGCCTTGAGCACCGGACCGATGCCGGCCACCGCGCCGGCGGCCGTGGCCGCGTCGTCGACCAGGTGGTGCAGCGCGCCGATGCCGTGCTCCAGGATGCCGCCGCCGACCATGAACATGGCCGCCGTGCCGACCACCGACAGGGTCTTCATCAGCTTGGGCGCGGCCGACAGCAGCAGGCGGCCGAAGGCGCGCGCGGCGCCGTTGGCGCGTTCGCTCAGGTACAGGCCGGCGTCGTCCAGCTTGACGATCCCGGCCACCAGGCCGTACACGCCCACCGTCATCACGATGGCAATCGTGGTCAGGACCGCCACCTGCTGCCCGAACGCCGCCTTTTCGACCGTGCCGAGCGAAATGACGATGATCTCGGCCGACAAGATGAAGTCGGTGCGCACCGCGCCCTTGATCTTTTCTTTCTCGAGCGCGACCAGGTCGACCGACTCGTCGCTGAGCGCCTTGACCAGCTGTTCGTGGTGGGCCGCGTCCTCGGCCGGGCTGTGCAGGTATTTGTGGGCGATCTTTTCGAAGCCCTCGAAGCACAGGTAGGCCCCGCCGATCATCAGCAGCGGCGTGATGGCCTGCGGCAGGAAGGCGCTGATGACCAGCGCGGCCGGCACCAGGATCGCCTTGTTCATGAAGGAACCCTTCGCGACCGCCCATACCACCGGCAATTCGCGGTCCGCTTTCACCCCCGTCACCTGCTGGGCATTGAGCGCCAGGTCGTCGCCGAGCACCCCGGCGGTCTTCTTGGCCGCCACTTTGCTCATCACCGCGACATCATCGAGGATGGTCGCGATGTCGTCGATTAATGCCAGTAAACTGCTTGCAGCCATCTGTCCTGCTCCAAAGTTGGTCGAAAGGGAGCATCTTAACCCGAGTCCGTTCAGCCCGGCTTTTTGCGTTTCACCCCCCGGAATCTGCAACTCGTCGCTTTCCGGGCGTTGTCGCCGTGTCATGTACGTATAGTGAAATCAGTGCAAGGCCCGGCAATTTTCCATGCGATCCGGGCCTGCTCTGATCGATACCACGCACGCAAGCCAACCATTCGATGTAAAGCGAGGCAACCATGAAATCCGAGTACGACTTTTCCAACACCGCCAACACCGCCGGCCGCCCGGTCAAGCGCAAGACGCGCATCACCATCTACCTCGACGACGAGGTATTGCAGCAGTTCCGCTCGCTTTCCGAGCAGAGCGGCAAGGGCTACCAGACCCTGATCAACGCCGCCCTGCGCACCCGCCTGCCGCAGGCGCGCCCCGAGCCGGCGCTGGCCGAGTAAGCGCGCCGGCGGCGCCGCCGGCCCGTCCGATGCCTGCCGCCGCGCGGGCGCGGCGCTCGCCGATGCGCATCGCGCACACCCCCCGCGCGGCGCTTTTCGGACCGCGCACGATCGTCCCCGATATCGTCGTGATCCAGTCACAGCGGGGGTTACTTTTGCGCGTACTCTTCGGAATTTATTACACTAGGCAATAATTATGCTAATCTTCCCGCTCTTTTAACACGGGAGGATTTTTATGAAAAAAGGCGAACTGATTGCGGAATTTGCGAAGCGTACAGAAATGTCCGGCGCAGCTGCCAACAGCGCGGTGAACACGATCATCGATATCATCACCGAGCGTCTGAAAAAAGGCGACACGGTTGGTATCACCGGTTTCGGTACGTTCTCCGTTGCCAAGCGCGCTGCGCGCAAGGGCCGCAATCCATCGACTGGCGAAGCGATCAAGATCGCTGCGTCGAAGTCGCCTAAGTTTTCGGCTGGCGCGACCCTGAAGGCTGCGGTCAACCCGAAGAAGAAGTAAGCGAAGCAGCAAGCGACTCTGCGCGCGGCCTGAAGCGGCGGCGTCGGTCCCAGACCGGCTTCGCCGCTTCAGCTGCCGCGTGTTTCCCCTTCTTTTGCATCCTGCTGCATCCTGCCGCATCCTGCTGTATCTTGTTGTATCCTGCTGGTCCCCTTTACTGCGCACCACATTCCCAT
Organism: Massilia scottii; assembly: GCF_030846495.1. NCBI lineage: Bacteria > Pseudomonadati > Pseudomonadota > Betaproteobacteria > Burkholderiales > Oxalobacteraceae > Massilia > Massilia scottii. Next base: position 77,149 of record NZ_JAVCWM010000029.1, read on the forward strand.
GCCGCTCGCCACCTGGATTGCCTTCGTCATCGCCGGTTCGCTGATCGCCATTTCACCCGGTTCGGGCGCCGTGCTGTCGATGTCGCATGGCCTGGCCTACGGCTTGCGCAAAGCCAGCGCCACCGTGGCCGGCCTGCAATGCGGCTTGCTGCTGGTGTTCGCCATCGCCGGCGCCGGCGTCGGTTCGCTGCTGCTGGCGTCGGAACTGGCGTTCAATATCGTCAAGATCATCGGCGCGCTGTACCTGATGGTCCTCGGCGTGCAGCAGTGGCGCGCCCCGGTGGTGGCCGGCGCCGGCCAGGCCGGCGCGCCCTTGCCGGCCCATCCATCCTGGCAAAAGCGCGCGCTGACGGGCTTCCTGACCAATGCGACCAACCCCAAAGGCATCATTTTCATGGTCGCGGTGCTGCCGACGTTTATCTCGAAGTCCCTGCCGCTGCTGCCGCAGCTGCTCATTCTTGGCGCCACCATGCTGGTCATCGATACCATCGTCATGCACGGCTACGCCTTCCTGGCCTCGTCCATGCAGCACTATTTCCGCGATGCCGGCGCGGTGCGCAAGCAAAACCGCTTTTTCGGCGCCGTGCTGGTGTTCATCGGCGGCGCCCTGTTTTTCGTGAAGCGCGGCAACCACAGCTGAGTTGCTCAACAGGTAACAGTAGCGCAGAATGTGCAACTGTTTGTAACCCGTGTCGTCCGCCCGCGCCCTCGCGCGTTACAACTGGACGCCATCCCTCGTACGCCCCTGGAGCTTGTATGACTATTCCTTTCCGTAAAACCGTGATGCTGCTGGCGTTTTCCGCCATCTCGACGCTGGCGCTGGCCGATACGCCCGCGCGCGTGGGCCGCATCGCCCTGACCCAGGGACCGGTCAATATCAGCTCCGAAGTGGGCGACGAAGCCACGGCCGCGCTGGTGAACTGGCCGGTGACCTCCAGCAGCCAGATCAACACCGGGCGCGACGGCCGCACCGAAATCCGCATCGGGTCGACCTCGGTGCGGCTCGACAGCGATTCCTCGCTTGAAGTTGTCGAGCTCGACGACGACACCTTGCGCCTGCGCCTGCATTACGGCAGCGCCAGCATCCGCGTGCGCAACGCCGAGGTGCTGCGCGGCCTGGAAATCACCACGCCGCAAGGCCAGGTGCGCATGAAGGACGTGGGCCGCATCCGCATCGATGCCGAACGCGTGCGCGACACCACCAACGTGTCGGTGTTCGAGGGCGTGGCCCAGGTCGAGGGGGGCGGCTCCAGCCTGACGGTACGCGCCGGCAAGCGCGTCGACGTGCACGAGGACGATGTGCGCACCGCGCTGGCGGTACGCGACGGTTTCGACGAGTGGGCCCTGCAGCGCGACCAGCGCGACGTGCGCACCACGTCCGACCGCTACGTCACCAGCGAAATGACCGGCTACGAAGAACTCGACCAGCACGGCGTGTGGCGCGAGGACAGCGACTACGGCCCCCTGTGGACCCCGCGCCGCGTGGCGGCCGACTGGGTGCCGTACCGCGACGGCCGCTGGACCTACCTGGCGCCGTGGGGCTGGACCTGGGTCGACAACGCGCCGTGGGGCTACGCGCCCTCGCACTACGGGCGCTGGGTGATGGTCAAGCAGCGCTGGTCGTGGGCGCCGGGCCGCAATATCGGGCGTCCGGTGTGGGCCCCGGCGCTGGTGGGCTGGGTTGGCGGCAATAACTGGAACCTCACCTTCACCGATCATGGCGGGCGCCGCGCCGCGCCGGCGCAGGGCTGGTATCCGCTCAATCCGGGCGAGAACTACGTGCCAGGCTACCACCTGCGCCCGGAACACCTGCGCCACCACAACCGCCACGCCCGTCCCGACTATCGCCCGGGCCGGCGCGACGGCCTGACGGTGGTCGGCCTGAACCTGTTCGACGGCCGCGGCCAGATCGTGGTGCCGCGCGCGCCGCGGCCCGTGCTCACGCCGCAGTCCACGCAAAACGCCCCGTTCGGCGGGCCGCCGCGCCCGCAGGGCAACTGGTCGAACCGTTTCGACCGCGACGGCGATGGCCGTCCCGACCGTAACGGGCCGGGCCGCGTCATCACGGTGCCGCCCAACGGCGCCCAGCCGGTGGTGCCGTACAGCCGCCGCGATGGCCGTCCGTCCGATAACGAGCGCCTGGTGCGCACGCCGCCGCAAGTACCGCGCGCGGTCGTGACCAATCCGGCGCCGCCGGTGCTCACGGTGGGCGAGCCTCAGCGCAGCCTGGCCGAACGCGACCGGCGCCAGCGCGAAGCCGACATCGAACGGCGCGAGCGCGACATGGCCAACGAGCGCCGCATGCGCGAAGTCGAAGTGGACAGCCGCCGTGTCGCCGAGGGCCAGCAACGCCAGCGCGAAGCCGAACTGGCCGAGCGCCGGCGCGAGGGCGAGATGGAGCGCCTGCGCGGCGCCGAAAGCCAGCGCCAGCAAGCGATCGACAACGAACGGCGCCAGCGCGACGCCGAGGCGCAACTGCAGGCGCAGCGCGACGCCAACCATCGCCAGCAGGCCGAGCGACAGCAGCGCGACGCCAACCTGCGCCTGCAGGTCGAACGGGTGCAGCGCGACGCCGACCACGAACGCCGTCTGCAAGCCGAGCGGCAACAGCGCGAGCACGACAACGAGCGCCGCCAGCAAGCCGAGCGCCAGCAGCGCGATGCCGACAATGCACGCCGCCAGCAGGCCGAACGCCAGCAGCAGGATGCCGAGAACGCGCGCCGCCAGCAGGCCGAACGCCAGCAGCAGGCTGAACGCCAGGCGCGCGACGCCGACAACGAGCGCCGCCAGCAGGCCGAGCGCCAGCAGCGCGACGCCGAACGCCAGCAGCGCGAGGCCGCCGCGGCACGCCAGGCTCAGCAGCAACAGCAAGCGCAACAGCCGCAACCGCAGCAAGTGCAGCAGCAGCAACAGCGGCAAGCCGAGCAGGCCGACAAGCGCGAACGCGCGCGCGAGGAACGCCAGGATCGCCGCAACAACGTGCAGCAAGATATTCGCTGAGCCGCCCGGCTCCGTACCAGTCTCACCTGTTCCCCCCCAAGGGAATAGTTCAAGGCCAGCCAAGTGCTGGCCTTTTTTTGGCTACAATGTCACCAAGAGCCTGAAACCGGTGTTCCCGTGACGGGAATACTGCTGTGTTGTCATTTGTGTTGTCAATTTTTAGAACTGGATGGTGTATGGACCCGACTGAATCCCTTATCGAATACCCGAGCGACTTCCCGATCAAGGTGATGGGCGCCACCCACGCGGATTTCGCGGCGACCATCGTCGACGTGGTGCTCGAATTCGACCCCACGTTTCACATCGGCCGCATGGAAGTGCGCCCTTCGCCGAAAGGCAATTACACCGGCCTGACAGTGACCGTGCGCGCCACCAGCCGCGCCCAACTCGACGACCTGTACCGCGCGCTGCACGGCCATCCGATGGTCAAGATCGTCATGTAGGCGAGCCCAGCGCCTGGCGCTGCATGCCCCAGCGGCGCACCGTCAGGCGTTCGAGGGTCTGGAACACCAGGCCTTCGACCAGCAAACCGATGGCGATCACCGCCGCCAGCCCGGCAAACACCTTGTCGGTGAACAGTTCGTTGCGGCTCTGGAAGATGTACCAGCCGAGCCCGCCCTTGCCCGAGGTCGTCCCGAATACCAGCTTGGCCGCGATCAGGGTGCGCCACGCGAACGCCCAGCCGATTTTCAATCCCGACAGAATAGCCGGCAGCGCCGCCGGAATCATCACCTGGAACGCCAGCCGCGCCCCGTTCAGGCCGACATTGCGTCCGGCCATGCGCAGCGTTTCCGGGACGCTGCCGAAACCGGCGCAGGCGTTCAGCGCCAGCGGCCACATCACCGAATGCACCAGCACGAACACCAGGCTGGCGCGGCCCAGGCCGAACCACAGCAGCGCCAGCGGAAGCAGCGCAATCGCCGGCAGCGGATTGAACATCGCGGTCAGGGTTTCCGGCAGGTCGCGCCCGGCGCGGCTGCCGATCGCCAGCGAGGTGAGCAACAGCGCGCCGGCCACGCCCAGCGCGTAACCCTGGACCAGCACCGCCAGCGCCGCCGCCACATAGCCGGGCAACTCGCCCGACAGCATGCCGGCCGCGAACGCGCGCCGGGTTGGCAGCCAGCGCGGCTGTCGCTGTCGGGCAGGCCGTCACGCGGGTGGTGAAATGCTCGCTGACGAACAGGGCGCGGCGCCCGGTTTCCGGATGGGTGCGCACGATCGGATGCACCGCCGGCCGCACTTCGTCGATCTGGGCGCGGGTCAGGTCGGTGCGCCACCGGCTGCGCTTTTGCAGTTCGGCATATTTGGCGAGGTAACTGTGTTCGGCGCTGCGCCCGTCGATGGCGCGCCGCAGGTAGCCGGGCAGCTGGTCCCAGGCCAGGTGCTGGTTGGCGAACAGGGTATCGCCTCCATCGAGCGGCAACTCCTGCGCGTGGAGCATCGAGCCCAGGCTGGGCACCGCCTTGTACGACAGGTCCGAATGCCAGAAATGGCCGGCATCGCCCAGGCCGAGCGGCTGGCCGCTTTCCTTGACGTTGGAAATGATCAGCACTTCCGGCTGGGTGGGCAGCTGGAACTGGCGCAGCACATGGATTTGCAGCGGGCCGAAGCGGCGGCTGAAGGCCACCTGCTGCGCCGGCGTGATGTGCTGGTCGCGAAACACCAGCACACGGTGCTCAAGGTGGGCGTGGTGGATCAGGGCGAAATCTTCCCGGCTCAGCGGAACGGACAGGTCGAGGCCGCTAATGGCCGCGCCCAGCGGAGCGATGTCGAAACGGGTGTCGAGGACGGCGGCCATGGCGGTGAACGGGTGATGATCGAGCACCCAGCTTATCGGCGCGCGTTTGGCGCGGCAACGAAGCATTTCAACTATGCTAATGCGGCTGGTGGCACGCTGCGATCAATATTGCCGAGTCATTGCTTTGTTCGGGATCAAGGCGGTCAACTGGCTTTCTGCACCTGGGCAGATGGGCTGGCGTTCAATCGAATCGCAGTGTGCGATGACGCCCCGTGCGCGATAACATGGTCTTGAGATGCACAATCAGGGGAAGTCATCATGACTGCTTCAACGACGACCACAATACGCGTCCGTGTGGACCAAACGACCAAGGCGCAGGCGACCGAAACACTGGCGGCGATGGGTTTAACCCTTCCCGATGCGGTGCGCATGTTCCTTAGCCATGTTATCGACGACAAGACGCTGCCGTTCGGCTCCAGGACACCTAACGCCGCCACGCTTGCGGCAATGGCTGAGGCCGAAGAGATTATCAAGAGCAACCGCGCCCGCTTTGCCACCGCCGACGAGCTCTTCGATGACCTCGAAAAAGCCAGCGGTCTTTTCGAGTTGTGAAACGCACGCCGATAGTCGGCAAAACTCCATACAAACACCGGCATTGTTCCAGACATCGATACCAGATGAGCGAATGCGGCATAGGCAACGAATGTCAACTATGCTCATGCGGCCTCTGACCAGCATCCAGGTGAGCCCTCGCTTATAATGGCAGGGCTCCCTTTATCCCCGATCGACGACCCATGCTCCCCATCCGCCCTGCGCAGGCGATCATCCGCGACCTCGGCCGTGCCGACTACGAGCCGGTGTTTGCCGCCATGCGCGCCTTTACCGACGCGCGCGAGCCCGACACCACCGACGAACTGTGGATCGTCGAGCATCCGCCCGTCTTTACGCTGGGCCTGGGCGCCGACCGCGCCCACCTGCTGGCCGGCGCCGACACCCCGGCCCACGGCGTGCCCGTGGTGCAGACCGACCGCGGCGGCGAAGTGACTTTCCACGGCCCCGGCCAGGTGGTGATCTACCTGCTGATGGACCTGCGCCGCAACAAGCCGGGCGGCAAGTTGTACGCTCGACAATTCGTCGAAAAAATCGAGCAGGCGATCATCAATGTGCTGGGAGCGTATAATCTGGCTGGCGAGCGCATTGCCGGCGCGCCCGGCATTTACATCGCCGGCGGGCCGCGCAAGGGCGCCAAGATTGCCGCGCTCGGCCTCAAAGTGCGCGGCAACGGCTGCACCTACCATGGCGTGTCGCTCAATGTGGCGATGGACCTGGCGCCGTTTTCCTGGATCAACCCGTGCGGCTATGCGGGCCTGGAAACGGTGGACATGCGCAGCATGGGCGCCGAGGCCGCGCTGGCCGACGTGCAGCAAGCCCTGGCGCGCGAACTGGTGCAGCAGCTCGGATCGGGCGGCGCACCGTACAACGAATCGCATAACAACGCATCGAACAACACCACCGAGCCCCATGGGCAAGCAGCCAAATGACTTCTGACACCGATACCAGCATCGCCCCAGTCTACAACGCCAGCGACAAGCAAAAAGGCGCCAGCAAGACCTCGCGCATTCCGATCAAGATCGTGCCGATCGGACAAGTCGAGCGCCTGAAAAAGCCGGACTGGATCCGCGTCAAGGCCGCTTCGGCGTCGTCGCGTTTCTACGAAATCAAGGACATCCTGCGCGCCAACAACCTGGTGACCGTGTGCGAAGAAGCGAGCTGCCCGAACATCGGCGAATGCTTCGGCAAGGGCACGGCGACCTTCATGATCATGGGCGACAAGTGCACGCGCCGCTGCCCGTTCTGCGACGTCGGCCACGGCCGTCCCGACCCGCTCGACGTGAACGAGCCGCACAACCTGTCCAAGACCATCGCCGAACTGCGCCTGTCGTACGTGGTGATCACCTCGGTCGACCGCGACGACCTGCGCGACGGCGGCGCCGGCCACTTTGTCGAGTGCATCAAGCAAACGCGCGCGCTCTCGCCGAACACCCGCATCGAAGTGCTGGTGCCCGACTTCCGCGGCCGCCTGGCCAAGGCGCTGGCGATCTTCGCCGACGGCTTGCCGGACGTGATGAACCACAACCTCGAAACCGTGCCGCGCCTGTACAAGGAAGCCCGTCCCGGTTCCGACTACACGCACTCGCTGGAACTGCTGCGCGACTTCAAGGCGCTGTACCCGAACGCGGTGACCAAGTCCGGCATCATGGTTGGCCTGGGCGAAACCGACGAGGAAATCCTGCAAGTGATGCGCGACCTGCGCAGCCACAACGTCGACATGCTGACCATCGGCCAGTACCTGTCGCCGTCGGGTGACCACTTGCCGGTGCGCCGCTATGTGCACCCGGACGTGTTCAAGATGTTCGAGGAAGAAGCCTACAAGATGGGCTTCGTGCACGCGGCCGTCGGCGCCATGGTGCGCAGCTCGTACCATGCGGACGAGCAGGCCCATAACGCGGGCGTGGCTGTGAACAATTAGAAGATAATGAGACTGACCAGTAGATAATGCGACAGTTCAGAAGTTATTGAGACAATTTGAGGGTGGCGGACTGGCTTGGATCGGAAAACACCGTTTGTAAGCAATGACTTGCCTTCTGTCTCTGCATTTCCTCAGGACGGGAAATTTTGGCGAATAGATTGGTTTGGCGAGCTGGCCTTTCCGAACCGAGCTATTCGACGTACCCAGCCCTCACTGCTCCTATACTTGTCGAGGGTACTCGATTACAATTTCGACGACGATCCGTCCATATTGCTATCGCGCGACTCAACCGCACCTGCCCGATTTCAGCGCAAGGTTTGGGTTTCGGTTGGGACGTTGCCAATGCTTCGCATCGGAGACATCTGGCGCGACGGAAAGTTGGCGGCTGCCCCCGATTATCAGCTCGAACAATTTCCAAATCTGCGAATCGACGATGCCACAGTTCATCTGGTCAAGGCTGGTCTGAACTTGGATGATAGGGGCTTTCTGGTTCCGCTGTCCGAACATCCCTGGCATCTGCAGTGCACACATTCGTATTGTGTGATGGTCGAGCTGGATGACGGCCATCGCATTATCATTCCTTGTATCGAGCTGATCCGATTCTATTTTGGATCGTCAAGCAACCTAATCACCAAACTGTTTCTGCCGCCGCTGCGATGCAAGTCTCTGTACGGTCACGCAAGGTTCGACAATGCAACCCGGTGTCTTGTCCTTCATTTGGCCGAGAAAATCTCTGGTGCATCGGCCGCCGACATTGGACGCCTGCACTTGGATCCGGCGGCATGGCGGGCTGCGGTGCATATAGGCACGTCAGCCCTAAAAGCATCGCTCGCCAATCAGCAGGTTTATCCGCAGGCCCTTTTTCCCTTTGAGGGTGACACCACCCTAATCGCGGCCGGAAAGTGGCTGAGCCTCGGCGATCAGGCTAACGCGACATTTCTCATTTACAGCCTGCGCTCTTGCTCCCATCCGTTTCCATTTCGTGCCTTGAGCTATAAGATGCATGCTGCTCAACCTAGTTCGCGTAGTCCGGGTCAGTCCGGTCTACAAGAATCATCAGAACCGCAACGTCGTTCTGCGCCGGACTCAGCTGACCAGTCTATTGTTGAGCAGGATGCGTCGAACCGTCTCGCAGTGAAAACAAAA
>NZ_JAVCWM010000003.1:0-423263 GCF_030846495.1 Massilia scottii
CGCGGGCTGGCTTTCGCCGACAATCCGCCTCGTGCTGCGATTGACGTCGAATCCAAGGTCGATGCTACGGCTGCTGCCGAGCGGATCGGTGACGATCCGGCTGGTGTGGCTGGGATAAGCAAATGTGTAGCGCTGCGCACCGTCGGCGTGCTCCGTCAGCACGGCCTGCCCGTCTCCGTTGTACGCATACGTGGCGAAGCGCTTGCCATGTTCATCGGTAATTCCGGTAAGCAGGAAGCGATCATTGGGGTCTTCGTAGTGGTACGTACGCGATGACGTCTCGATGCCAAAGCGGTCCAGGTAATGCACACCGATCAGGCGAGCCGTGCCTGCAATGGCCGGGTAACCTTGTATGACAGTCCGCTCATATTCGTAGCGGACGCTGCCGGAAGCGCTGGAGATCAACACGATGACGTCACCGTCCCATGCGATTGTCAGGCTACGACCGCTTTTGTCGACAATCTTGCTAAGCTGATTTTTTACGTCGTAGGTGTAATGCGTGGCCGTGCCGGTGCGCGTATGAACGCTACTGAGCCTGAAATCGTCATCGATCCGGAGGTAGCGCTCGACGATGCCGTCCGGCGTTGTCACAAGCCAGATGGCGTCATCTGGGCCTTGCACTTCCAGGGTCGTGCTTCTGTCGTAGCTGGATTTATATGTGCCGTCGCCCTGCCGCCGGAATTCGAAAGTGCTGCCGTCGCTCAGTGCCCCGGTGACAATCGCTCTGGTCTTGCCAGTCGAGTCTTTTGGCGCAGAAAAGACTCGCTCGAAGGAAAATGACCAGCCCACGCCTGCTGATTGGCCAGCCCCGCTATCACGCACGCTACGGTAGGTGCGCTGGACGCTCAATACATCGTTGGCGCCGCCACCCAGATCGGTTTCATGTTGGATTTTGGCGCCGCTCATAAACTGAACCGGGTTTCCTGCCGCCTCTCCGCATTTCAACGGCGTCGGACGTTCCAGCCCTGCCTTACGACAAAAGCCCTGTCCATAAGTCCGATATCCTGGTTTGCAATGCAGATTGGCCTCTCCATACCAGCGAACGCTGCCTCCGGGACGCAAGCTGTAGTAGCACAGAAACATGTCGCGCCGGTCTTTGTAAGGCCGCATCTCGACAAGCGGCTGTTTCGTGTGATTCCACGCCCCTTTTTGACAGGCAGTAACCGGATCAGTCGTATAACGAATTGGACTCATAATTCCGGTGAAATACCACCAGCCGATTGTCCCCTCTGGTAGGCTACTCTCCGCACACGCATTGCCGAGCCCCACTAGCAGCAGTATCAGCGCGGACCGTATGGGATGAATAAGCGACTGAAACAGGCTTGCGTTGGTCATGGTTTTCCGGTCCTTTGCGGGAGAAGCTGGCGAAAATTGCCAGTTGGAAAACCAAGAATATCGACTTCAATAACTAGAACATTACCTCATCGCACACCATAATGTGCACCGGCTTATTCCAGATCATGCCTCCGAGAAATACGTACATTACGCTCCCGACAAGTTGATGGTCCTTTTCGTGTATTCCGTGCCAGGTACCCGCCCAACATATACGTGATTTTTGTCTTCCATATCCGGCACCCGACGTGATGCATGCTAGACGGCATGAGCGCTGCACCCGCTCCTATTCTTCTCTTGCCGCCCGCCCGCAGCCTCGGCGCGGCTAGTTCCTGCTCAAAGTGCCGGTAATGCGCCAGCAAGTCGGCGCTGATCATCTGCATAGGCGACTTGTGCGGACCGTCGATACGGTGAATTTTCCCGGATCAGCATCCCGCCTCCGCGCGCACAGACCCGCTGATTTGCTTATGTATGAACAAGATCGCCTGACATCGATCTATAGGTCCGCACTTTGTTGTGCTGTTAGAACAGTCCAGCGGATCAAGCTTCCGATCCCATCTATCGGGGACGAGCGCACAACCAGACGCCACCCGCACCTCAAGCATGCCGCTTCAACGCCCACGCCACATGCTCGCGCACCATCGGCGAGACATCATCCGCGCGTGCCTGCAAGGCCGCCACGATCCGTGCATCGCCACGGGCGCCCTCGGCCGCATTGCCCAGCCCGACCGCCAGATTGCGCAGCCAGCGTTCGTGGCCGATGCGCCGGATCGGACTGCCCTCCAGCTTGCGCTCGAATTCCTCCTCGCTCCAGCCGAACAGACTCACCATGTCCGCACTGCCGAGTTCATTGCGTTCATCGAAATCGGGCACCACGGCGCGTTGCGCGAACTTATTCCACGGGCACGCGGTCTGACAATCATCGCAGCCGTACACGCGGTTGCCGATCAAGGGGCGCAGCTCTTCCGGGATGCTGTTTTTCAGTTCAATGGTCAGGTACGAAATGCAGCGGCGCGCATCGAGCCGCCCGGGCGCCAGAATCGCCTGGGTCGGGCACGCCGCGATGCACGCACTGCACTGGCCGCAGTGGGCGCTGGCCGGCGCATCGACCGGCAGCGCCACGTCCACCAGGATTTCCCCGATGAAAAACATCGACCCCGCATCGCGATTCAGAATCAGGGTGTGCTTGCCGCGCCAGCCGATGCCGGCTTTTTCGGCCAGCGGCAGCTCCATCACCGGCGCCGAGTCGGTAAACACCCGGAAGCCCAGCTGCCCGGTCTCGCGCTCGATGCGCTCGGCCAGCTGCTGCAGGCGGCTGCGCAGCACCTTATGATAGTCGCGGCCGCGCGCATAGATCGAAATGACGGCCGCGCCCGGGTCGCGCAGACGCGCCGCTTCGCGCTCGCGCCAGTCGTCCGGGGTGGCCGCCGGCAGGTAATCCATGCGCGCGCTGATGACCCGCACCGTGCCCGGCACCAGCTCGGCGGGACGGGCGCGCTTCATGCCGTGGCTGGCCATGTAATCCATCTCGCCATGACGGCCCGCGTCCAGCCAGGCCTGCAGGCCGGCTTCGGCATGCGACAGGTCGGCGTCGCTGATGCGCACGTCGGCAAAGCCCAGCTCGGTCCCCCAGCGCTTGATGGAGTGCGCCAATGCGGACAAATCGGGTTCGGCGTGGGAAGAATGCATGCTGGGCGGGAGTACAATCGGGGAACTGACAAACATCACAGACCACATTCTATTCCATGCAGCACTTCAAAGCCCACCTCCACGACGAAGCCGGCACCGCCGCACTGGGTGCCGCACTGGCGCGCGCCTTGCTGCCGGGCCTGGCAATCCACCTGCACGGCGACCTCGGCGCCGGCAAGACCGCCCTCACCCGCGCCCTGCTGCACGCGGCCGGCCACGCGGGCACCGTCAAGAGTCCGACCTATACCTTGTCGGAGCCGTACAGCATCAAGCTCGACGGGCGCGCCGTGAACGTCATCCATTTCGACCTGTACCGCATGGCCAGTGCGGAAGAATTCCTGGACGCCGGTTTTCGCGAAGAATTTAATGAGGACAACATCTGCATCGTCGAATGGCCGGAAAAAGCCGATCCGGTGCTGCCGCCGCCCGACCTGAGTGTGTCCCTGCACGTTGCCGGGCTCGGCCGTGATGTAGAATTGCAAGCGTTGTCTGACCTGGGTTTGCTATGCCTCAACCGCCTTACATTCGCACCAAACCTTTGATTCCGGGACCAGTAACCCGGCGCACCATCCTCAAAGCTGGCGGCACCCTGCTGCTTTCCGTGTTTCCCGTCCTGCCTGCCGCCGCCGCGCAAATTCTCGCGGTGCGCGTCTGGCCGGCTGCCGACTACACCCGCGTCACGCTCGAAAACGACAGCGACCTCAAGGTCACCCACTTCACCGTGCCCGACCCGCAGCGCCTGGTAGTCGACATCGAAGGACTGGAACTCAATCCCACCCTGAAAAGCCTGGTGGCCAAGATCCAGTCGGGCGACCCGTACATCAAGCAGGTGCGCGTGGGCCAGAACCGGCCCAACGTGGTGCGCCTGGTGTTCGACCTGAAAGAAGAAATCAAGCCGCAGGTATTTACGCTCGAACCGGTCGGCACCTACAAGCACCGCCTCATTTTCGACCTGTATCCGGTCAAGGCGGTCGACCCGATCGCGGCGATGATCGAAAAAGGCGAGTGGTCGCGCGCCGACGCGCCGGTCGGCAGCCCGGAACTGCCGGCGCCCGCGCCCAAGCCGCCGGTGGCGGCAACACCGGCGACGCCGCCGGCAACCGTGGTGGTAACGCCGCCGGCACCCGTGCCGGCGCCAATCCTTGTGCCCCCGGCCGGCCCCGTGCTGGCCCAGCCAACCGTGCCGGTGCCGAAAACCGAGCTGCCCGAACCGGCCCCGGTGCGTCCCGACCCGCCGCGCGTGGCAGCGCACAAGGGTGACAAGGGCGGCAAGGTGGTGCGCATGATGACCATTGCGCTCGACCCCGGCCACGGCGGCGAAGACCCGGGCGCGATCGGCTCGGCCGGCACGCGCGAAAAAGACATCGTGCTGGCCATCGCCAAGCGGCTCAAGTTCAAGCTGGAGGAGCAGCCCAATATGCGCGTCATGCTCACGCGCGACGGCGACTACTTCGTGCCGCTCGGCGTGCGCGTGGAAAAAGCGCGCAAGGTGCAGGCCGACCTGTTCGTGTCGATCCACGCCGACGCCTTCATGCTGCCGACGGCGCGCGGTTCGTCGGTGTTCGTGCTATCCGAAAAAGGCGCCACCTCGACCGCCGCGCGCTGGCTCGCCAACAAGGAAAACCTGGCCGACGCCATCGGCGGCGTGAACATCCAGAGCCACGACAAGCAGATCGCCGGCGTGCTGCTCGACCTGTCGACGACGGCCCAGATCAACGACTCCATGAAGCTCGGCAAAGCGGTACTGGGCGAAATCAGCGGCATCGCGCGCCTGCACAAAGGCTCGGTCGAACAGGCCGGCTTCGCGGTGCTGAAAGCGCCCGACATTCCATCGATCCTGATCGAGACGGCCTTCATTTCGAACCCCGAAGAAGAAGCCAAGCTGCGCGACAACGGCTACCAGGACCAGATCGCGGCCGCCATCACCAAGGGCATCAAGCGCTATTTCGCGGCCAATCCGCCGCTGGCCAAGGGCCGCCAGACATAAAGGAAGGATTCATGAGCACAATCGAGATGGTCGACTACGGCCAGCTGCCGGCCGTGCGCATTCGCGGCGCCGACGGGGCACAGGCCATCGTCACGCTGTACGGCGCGCACCTGGTGTCGTGGCAGGGAGCCGATGGCGCCGAGCGCCTGTTCTGCAGCGCCGCTTCAAAACTCGACGGCAGCCGCGCCATCCGCGGCGGCGTGCCGGTGATCTTCCCCCAGTTCGCAGAACGCGGAACCGGCATGCGCCACGGCTTTGCGCGCGTGGCCACCTGGCGCCTGGCCGACAGCGGCGCGCACGATGGCGCCGCGTTTGCCGTTTTCATGCTCGAAGATGGCGACCTGGCGCCGGCGCTGGCGCAAGCCTGGCCGCACGGCTTCGCGCTGGCGCTGCGGGTGGAAGTGAACGGCGCCGCGCTGGCGCTGACGCTGGAGGTGCGCAATACCGGCGCCGATGCGTTTGCGTTTTCGGCCGCCCTGCACACCTACTTTTCGGTCAGCCACCTGGCGCGCGTGCGCATCGGCGGGGTGCAGGAAGGCGATCTGCAAATCGACGACAACTTCGACCATATCTATCGCGGCATCGACGGCGCCATGACGCTCGTTGACGGCGGCGCCACCCTGCACCTTGCGCAAAGCGGCTTTGGCGACGCGGTGGTGTGGAACCCGGGTGCGCTCGACGCGGCCGCGCTGAGCGACATGGAGGAAGCCGAATACCAGCGCTTCGTGTGCATCGAACCGGCCCTGATCGAACCGTTGACCCTGGCCCCGGACGCCGCCTGGCGCGGCGCGCACACGATCAGGATCGGCGCATGAAGAGTTAGTTCGATTCCTTGATCATGCGTCCCGAGCTGGCCTGGATCGGCCGGGCGTTGAGCGGATACATGCGGGAAAACAGCGCCATCTGGGCCGGCGAGGCCTGCATCGGCTGCTTCATCACCAGCCACAGCACGCCTTCATTGCAGGGCGGCGTGGTGAGCGATCCCATGAAGGTGAAGTAGTCGCGCCGCTGCGGCAGCACTTCGGCCACATCGAGCACCACGTTCGGATTGACGACATCGAGCTTTTCCAGCGGCAGGTTGTTCCACACGGTCTGGATCATATTGTTTGACTTGCCGCGTTCGAGCAGCACCGCCAGCACCGCCAGCCTGCCCTCCGGGTCCTTGTGATGCAAGTGCACCACCATCTCGAAGCCCTTGCCGTTGACACGTTCCTCGGACGGGCGATGGAAGTGGAACTGCTGCAGCTCGTACGAGCGGTTCTGCACCGTGATGAAATTACCGCCACCGACCGTCACCTGCACCGTGTGGCCGTTATCGACCACGCTGAACCCGGACGGCTTGTAATCGAAGGTAATCTGCTCGAGGTCGACCTTCATGCCATCGCGCAGGTCGATCGGCGACTGGCGGGTGCCGGTGCCGCACTTGGACCACGCCGAATTGATCTTGCCCCAGTTGGCCGGACCGGTCTCGCCTTCGTACGACCAGTGCTCGCTGTGGAACGGGCGCGCCGGCGGCGCCTGGGTGATGGCGACGATCGCCTCACGGCGCGAGACCGCCGCCTTCCTGGCTTTGGCGGCAGCGGCCAGGCGGGCGGCCTGGTTGGCGCGCATGACGGCCAGGCGGGCGGCGATCTTGGCCGACAGTTCGGCTTCGGCATCGGCCTCGCTCAAGGCTTGCGACGCGGCCTCCTTGGCCGACGGCGCGGCCGCTGGCTTGCCGGTGGCCAGCGCCGCCAGCTTGATGGCGTCGGCGGTTATTGGCTTGGCTGCCGGCTTGGCCGCCGCCTTGGCGCCGGAAGAAGCGGCCGCGGGAGGATCGTTGGCGCCTGCCGTCGAGATGGCCAGACTGCAAGCAAAGAGGGCGATCAGGTTGCGCATGATGTTCCAGAAAGTAAGAAATACAGTCTGGTTATCGGCGGGTGCGCGGAGAAACTTGAGTCCACAAAGCAACATCGGCGCGAAAATGTCGCGCCGATGGGGGAAGTGCTTAACGGCTGAGCATCTTGCGGCTGACTTTGTACAAGCCGCCGAGGGCGAGCGGCACGACGGCCGCGCCAACGCCGAGCAGGACGATGAGAGTCAGGTTGTCGCGCACGATCGGCAAGTTGCCAAAGAAATAGCCCGCCGTCACCAGACTGACCACCCACAGGAACGCGCCGGCGAAGTTATACAGCTGGAAACGGGCATGCGTCATGTCCGACACGCCGGCCACGAACGGGGCGAAGGTGCGCACCACCGGCACGAAGCGCGCCAGGATGATGGTCTTGCCGCCGTGCTTCTCGAAGAAATCGTGGGTGCGGTGCAAGGCATCCTTGTTAAGCCAGCGGTAATTATGGGTGAACACGCGTTGCCCGATGGCTTCGCCGATCCAGTAATTGAGGGTATTGCCCGTGACGGCCGCGGTGATCAGCAGGCTCATCAGTATCCAGTAGTCCAGCTCCCCGGTGGCGCAGGCCGCACCCGCAATGAATAAAAGCGTATCGCCAGGAAAGAAAAACAGGACCACCAGGCCGGTCTCGCAGAACACGATGGCAAACAGGACGGCGTAAACGTAGACACCATACTTGGCCAGCAACACTCCCAGCGTCTTATCGACATGCAGAATCATGTCGAAGAATTGCATCAGATCCATAAATATCCTAAAAGGTAGCGCCGCATAATAACATCACTCGGTGCCAAAATTTGTATCTGCCGGCCGGGGAACGGCAAGAAATTCAGGCGCTTCGGAAGTTTCCTGACTGGCCATCTTGCGGATTACAATTGTCGCCAGCGGCGCAGCGGACGCCATGCCAGCAACCGACCTGGAGACAACAGATGGATGTAATACACGGAATAAACAAGGCCAGCCTGCTCGCGGCCCTCGTCGCGGGCGCCCTGGCGCTGCCGGCGCATGGCGCGCGGCCGGCCAAGGAACTGGCGAGCAAGCCGACCGTGGCCGACGTGGTCAAGGCGTCGAAGCCGTCGGACTGGCGCGCACTCGATCCCGACAACACCCTCTATATGGAGGTGCCGGGCGGCCGCGTGATCATCGAGCTGGCGCCCACCTTTGCGCCCAGGCATGTAGCCAATATCAAAACGCTGGCGCGCGAAAACTACTTCGACGGCCTGGCGATCATCCGCTCGCAGGACAACTGGGTGGTGCAATGGGGCGACCCGAACGAAAAGAACCCGCGTCCGATGAAAAGCGCCAAGGCCACCCTGCCCGCCGAATTCACGGTACCGATGAAGAACGACGTCCACTTCACGCGCCTGCCCGACCGCGACGGCTATGCGCCGCGGGTGGGGCACTCGAACGGCTTTCCGTCGGCGCGCGACCCCAAATCCGGGCAAGCCTGGCTGACCCACTGCTACGGCATGGTCGGGGTGGGGCGCGACAACGGCGCCGACAGCGGCGGCGGCTCCTCGCTGTACGTGGTGATCGGGCACGCCCCGCGCCACCTGGACCGCAACATCACGGTGGTGGGGCGGGTCATCTCCGGCATGCCGCTGCTATCGATCCTGCCGCGCGGCCCCGCGCCGATGGGGTTTTACGACAAGCCCGAGCAGCACGTCCCGATCGCCGCGTTCAAGGTAGCGGCCGACGTGCCCGAAGCCGAGCGCAGCAAATTCGAAGTGATGCGCACCGACAGCGCCGCCTACAAAGCGGCGGTCGAAGCCCAGCGCAACCGCGGCGGCCCGTGGACCAAGGTCGCCGCCGGCCACATCGACCTGTGCAACGCCCCCATCCCCGTGCGCGAACAGCAATAATTTCCTAACCGGGGTCAGACCTCCGACTCGAAACTTTTTAGTTTCCTAACCGGGGTCAGAGCTCTGACTCGAAACTTTTTTGTTGCACAACACTTCCCCTGACCGCCATGCCGATGTCGTGGAACGGCGCGCTGTTCACAGTTTGCCGCGCCAGATTTCACAATGTTTCGAGTCAGAGCTCTGACCCCGGTTGTAGGAACTTGACTCAGGTTATGAGAACTCGGGGCGAGGTGCGGCAATCGCGGGAGCAGGGGATATAATTCGCGCATGAACGCTCCAATTTCCGCGCACCGCCCGATCCAGGCCCTCCCCGACCAGCTGATTTCGCAAATTGCCGCCGGCGAGGTGGTCGAGCGACCGTCCGCCGTGGTCAAGGAGTTGCTCGAGAACGCGCTCGACGCCGGCGCCACCCAGATCACCGTGCGCCTGGAAGAAGGCGGCGTCAAGCGTATCGCGATCACCGATAACGGGCGCGGCATCGCCCCCGACCAGCTGCCGCTCGCCCTGGCCCGCCATGCCACCTCCAAGATCGCGTCCCTGTCCGACCTGGAAAACGTGGCCACCCTCGGCTTTCGCGGCGAGGCGCTCGCGTCCATCGCGGCCGTGGCCGCCGTCTCGGTCACCTCGCGCACCGCCGATGCGCCCCACGCCTGGGAAATCGTCGGCTCCCATCACGGCACCGTCGCGCCGTCGTCCGGCGCGCACGGCACCACCATCGATGTCCAGGACCTGTATTTCAATACGCCGGCCCGGCGCAAGTTCCTCAAATCGGAACAGACCGAATACGGCCACTGCGCGGAAGTGGTGCGGCGCATCGCGCTGGCGCGCCCGGACGTGGCCTTTTCGCTGTCGCATAACGGCCGCACCATCGATCACTGGAACGTGAGCGAGATGGCGCGCCGCAGCGCCCATATCCTCGGCAGCGATTTCGCCGAGGCGCGCCTGGCCATCGACGAATCGGCCGGCCCCCTGCGCGTGCACGGCTACGCCGGTCTGCCGACCGCGTCCAAGGCGCGCGCCGATGGCCAGTTCTTCTACGTGAACGGGCGCTACGTGCGCGACAAGCTGCTGGTGCACGCGGTACGCGCCGCCTACCAGGATGTGCTGCACGGCGACCGCTTCCCTTCCTACGTGCTGGCGCTCGACCTCGACCCGGCCCTGGTCGACGTCAACGTGCACCCGTCCAAGATCGAAGTGCGCTTTCGCGACAGCCGCGCGGTGCACCAGTTCGTGTTCCACGCGGTCCAGCGCGCGCTGGCCAAAACCTCGGCCACGGACCACGGCAGCGTGCCGGCGCCGCAGATGGCGGCCGACGTGGGCGGCACGTCGTCGTGGCGCCGCGAGCATGAGCAGACCAGTTTCGGCGCCCAGCTCTCGGCCACCTATTCGCCCTCGCCCTACCCGCCCGGCAGCCGCTACGACAGCCCCGGCGTGGCGCAGACCATGGACAGCTACGGCGCTCTTTTTTCCGGCGCTTCCGGCAGCGCCGATGCGGCCAGCGCGCCGGTCACGCCCTACACCGCGCCGGCCCAGGGCATGTCGAACGATGAATATCCGCTCGGCTTCGCCCTGGCCCAGCTGCACGGTATTTATATCCTGGCCCAGAACACCAAGGGCCTGGTGCTGGTCGACATGCACGCCGCGCACGAACGCATTTTGTACGAGCAGCTGAAAAACGCGCTCGACGCGCAGGTCGGCGGCCAGGAGATGCAGGTCCAGGCGCTCCTGATCCCGGTGACCTTCTTCGCCGACGCGGTGGAAGTGGGCACCGCCCAGGAAAACCGCGAAACCTTGCAGGCGCTCGGCTTCGACATCGCGGCGCTGTCGCCCACCACGCTGGCGGTGCGCTCGGTGCCGGCCCTGCTCAAGAACGCCGATGCGCAGACCTTGGCGCGCGACGTGCTGCGCGATGTGCGCGAATTCGGCGGCTCGCGCGTGCTGATCGAGCGCCGCAACGAGCTGCTCGGCACCCTGGCCTGCCACACGGCGGTGCGCGCCAACCGCATCCTGAACCAGCCCGAAATGAACGCCCTGCTGCGCCAGATGGAAAGCACCGAACGCGCCGACCAGTGCAACCACGGACGCCCGACCTGGGTGCAGCTCGATATCTCATCGCTCGACAAGCTGTTCCTGCGCGGTCAATGACGATGCGCCAGACCGACACCACGGCCCCGCTGGCGCAGTACGCGCATGCGCCTATCCTCCTGCTGATCATCGGTTTCCTGATGCTGCAGCCGCTGTCCACCGATTTGTACCTGGCGTCGCTCCCGAGCCTGGCCACCGGCTTCGGCGCGCCTGCCGCCACCGTGCAACTGACGCTGTCGATGTTCGTGATCGGCTTCGGCGGCGCGCAGCTGGTCATCGGCCCGCTGTCGGACCGCTACGGACGCCGTCCCGTGCTGATTTGGGGCTTGTCGCTGTACGTGGTGGCCAGCCTGCTGTGCGCCGCGGCGCCGAATATCGCCCTGCTGATCGTGGCGCGCTTCCTGCAGGCGCTGGGCTGCTGTTCGGCCGTGATCGTCGCGCGCGCGATCGTGCGCGATGCGTATGCGCCGGCCGACAGCATGCGCGTGATCGCACGCGCCAGTTCGTGGCTTTCGCTCGCGCCGCTCACCGGCCCCATTCTCGGCTCCTACCTGCAGGTGGCCTTCGGCTGGCGCGCCGCGTTCGTGGCGCTGTCGATCCTGTCGGCGCTGCTGCTGGCGGCGGTCGTGCTGCGCCTGCCCGAGACCAATGTGCATAAAAACCCCAAGGCGACCGAGTTCAGTGGCCTGGCGGCGAATTACCGGCTGGTGCTCGGTTCGCGCGAATTCTGGGCCCATGCGCTGCCCGGCGCGCTGTCGTTCGGATCGATCTTCGCCTTCATCTCGGGTTCCTCGCTGGTGCTGATCCGCGTGCTCGGCGTGCCGACCGAGTGGTTCGGCTACTGCTTCGCGGTCGGCGTGTCCGGCTACCTGGCCGGCACCATCGTGTGCCGCCGCCTGCTGCCGCTGTTCGGCGCGGCCGTCACGCTGCGGATCGGCAGCACCATGTCGCTGGCCGCCGGCGCGGTGTTTTTAGCCGCCGTCGGCGCAGGCCTCGCGCATTGGAGCGTGGTGGTGCTGGCCATGTTCATGACGATGGGCGCGCACGGCATCAATTTTCCGGTGTCGCAATCGGGTTCGGTGTCGCCCTTCCCGCAGCAAGCCGGCACCGCCGCCGGTCTGATGGGCGCTCTATATATGAGCGTGGCGTTCGGCGTGGGCACCGCCGTCGGCGCGACCTTCGACGGCACCCTGTATCCGCTGGCGCTCATTTCGTGCGCACTTGGCCTGGCCGTGTTTGCGTCGGTGCGCGTGACCGCCACCCCGGTTGCGAGGGCCACGCCATGACGATGAAGCCATTGGCCGTTGCCATCATGGGCCCGACCGCGTCGGGCAAGACCGCCGCCGCGCTGGCGATTGCAAGCGTCATCCCCGCCGAGATCATCTCGGTCGATTCGGCGCTGGTGTACCGCGAGATGGATATCGGCACCGCCAAGCCCACGCCCGAGGAACTGGCGAGCGCGCCGCACCACCTGATCGACATCATCGACCCGACCGAGTCGTATTCGGTCGCCCAGTTCCGCGACGATACGCTGCGCCTGGTGGCCGAGATCAGCGCGCGCGGCAAACTGGCGCTGCTGGTCGGCGGGACCATGATGTACTTCAAGGGCCTGGCCGACGGCCTCGATGACTTGCCGGTGGCCGATCCGGCCCTGCGCGTTGAACTCGATGCCGAAGCGGCCGTCATCGGCTGGCCCGGCATGCACGACAAGCTGCGCGCGCTCGACCCGGAAACGGCCAACCGGCTCGCGCCCAACGACGCCCAGCGCATCAACCGCGCGCTCGAAATCATCGCCCTCTCGGGCAAGCCGATGTCGGAACTGCTGGCCAAACGCGAAAAAACCGCGCTGCCGTTCGAGTTGCTCTCGTTCGGGCTGGAGCCGTCGGACCGCAGTGTGCTCCACGCACGCATCGCCACCCGCTTCGACCAGATGCTGGGCGCCAATGACGACGCGGGCATCGTGGCCGAAGTGGCCGGCCTGCGCGCGCGCGGCGACCTGCATCCGGGCTTGCCGTCGATGCGCTGCGTGGGTTACCGCCAGGCGTGGGATTATCTGGATGGCAAGATCGACCGCGCCGCCTTGCGCGAAACCGGCATCATCGCCACCCGCCAGCTGGCCAAGCGCCAGCTGACCTGGCTGCGCTCGATGCCGGAGCGGGTGGTAATTGATTGCCTGAGTGACAACCCGGCCGGGCAGATGATGGACTTGATTGTGGCCCAGCAGCAAAAATAATCAGACGGCCTTGACACGCAAAAAGCAGATCTCTATAATCTTGGTCTGTCGGGTGATATAGCTCAGTTGGTTAGAGCACAGCATTCATAATGCTGGGGTCGGTGGTTCAAGTCCACCTATCACCACCACGAACACGGCAAGTAACGATTTGCCTTAAAACTCCTGAGACCTCAACCGCTCAGGGGTTTTTTTACGTTGGCTCCCCCGGCGGTATCCTGGCTCCCTAAGTAAAATTCATGGGCCCGCCCTCACTGTCGATGATGGCGCTCAGGCGCGCCAGGGCGGCGGCGTCGCCCACGAACACGTACAGCACCGGGTCGGTGCCGTCGATCGGCATGCACAGGGCTTCGGTGCGGTTATGGTCGAGCACATTGAGCGCAGCGGTTTGCAGGTCGCGCATCAGCTTTTTATTGCGCGCATCAAAAAAATCGTTCATGGGCAGCTCCTTGGCAGGGTGATTTCATCTCCTTGGACGCCGCCGGGCGCCATCTGGTTCAGTGCGGCGCTCGCTTTTTTCCATCAGCTCGCTCAAATCGAGGGCATGGGCCAGCGCGCGGTAGCCGGCGTCGCCCGGATGCAGATGGTCGCCGGAGTCGTATTCGGCGCGCATGCGCGTGGGGCGGGATGGATCGCGCAGCACCGCGTCGGCATCGAACACCGCATCAAATTCGCCGCCGCTGACGATCCAGCGGTTCACGCGCTGGCGCACCGCTTCCTTGGCCGGGCTGTAATGCCCTTCAAAGGGCGTGCCGGCCAGTGCGCCCTCGAACGGGATGAGCGTGGCGCCGACGATGCGCACATTGTGCGCGCAGGCGCGCGCGATCAGCTGGCGCAAGGCGCTGATGACCTGCTCCGCGCTCATGGCCGCATCGTGCGGCGCGAACGGGCTGCCGGGCCAGCCGATATCGTTTATGCCCATCATGACGATCACGCTGGCCACGCCGGGCTGCGCCAGCACATCCTGGTCGAAGCGCGCCAGCGCATTGGCGCCCATGCGGTCCCCCAGCAGGCGCGCGCCGGAAATGCCGGCATTGACCACGCCCACGCCGGCCGGCGCCAGGCGCTGCGCCAGCACGTCGGTCCAGCGCCGGTCCTGGTCGGGCGAGGAGCCATTGCCATCGGTGATCGAGTCGCCCAGCACCACCACGCTGCGCGCAGCGGCGGGCGCCTCGACCAGCACCGCGTTCAGAAACGCGCGTCCCGCGAAGCGCGCGGCCGCGGGCAGGTCGGCCGCCGCGGTGGCATTACCGCGCACCAGATACGGCGTTTGCTGCGCGCCCCAGTGAAAGGTCGATACCGGTGTGGGCGCCGGGTAGTATGTGGTGATGGCCAGCCGGGCCAGCGCGCCGGCGGGCAGGTCGACCGGATCGCTGACCAGCACCGCACCGGGCGCCGCGCTGGCGTGCACACTGCCGCCAAAGGTCACGGCGCGGCTGCTGCCGCCCACCACCGCGGCGCCGTGGCCGGCCAGGCCGACCCGCATCTGGCCCACCTGCAGCGCCGTTGCGCCATAACGGTTCGACAGCACGATGCGCAGGCGCCGCCCGCCCACGCTCAGCCGCACCACGTCGCGCACCGACTGCTGCTCGAACGACGCCGGCACGCCGACCGGCAGGATGAAGCTGTCGTCCCAGCGCGCCTGGGGACTGGCGCCCCAGCTGGCGACCCAGCGCGTCGGACTCGCGGCCGCAGCCTGCACGCACAACATGAACAGCACCGGCAATGTTCGCACTATCGACATGGTATTTCCCCTTTGAGTGAAGTAGGCGCTCAAGGTAGGTCATTCCTTACCATGCTGGTAGACCGGCAAATCGACTATCATCCATTCCAATATGGAATAAGGAGCGACGATGGATACCCTGCGCCTGATGCACCTGTTCACCCGCGCGGTCGACCTGGGCAGCCTGTCGGCCGTGGCGCGCGAAGCGGGCACCACGCAGCCGACGGTCAGCAAGGCGATCAACGCGCTGGAGGCGCATGTGGGCGTGCGCCTGCTCGAACGCAGCACCACCGGCCTGCTGGCGACCGCGGAAGGCATGCGTTTTCACGAGCGCGCGCGGCGCCTGCTCGATGAGTACGACGATGCGCTGGCGGAGGTGCGCGGCCACGCGCGGCAAGCGCAAGGCCTGCTGCGCGTAAACGCACCGGTGGCGCTTGGCCAGTTTCATCTGAACGCGCTGGCGCAGGAGTTCCTGGCGCTGCATCCCGACATTGAGATCGAGCTCATTCTCGACGACCGCTTCGTCGATCTGGTCGGCGATGGCGTGGACGTGGCCGTGCGCCTGGGCGGCCCGCTGCCGCCCGATGCCGTGGCACGCACGATTGCGGCATCAACGCGCTCGCTGGTGGCGGCGCCCTCGTATCTGGCGCGGCACGCGCGCATCAGGCGGCCGGACGACCTGGCGCAGCACGATTTTCTCCGCTTTGCGTGGCTGGCCACGGGCGACGAGATGGCACTGCAGAGCGGAGGGGAAGTAGTGAAGGTGACGACACGCGGGCGCTATCGTGTCAATAACGCGCTGGCGATTCGCGACAGCCTGCTGGCCGGCGCCGGGATCGGCCTGTGCCCGCACTGGCTGGTGCACGACCTGGTGCAGGCGGGCCAGCTGGCGCGCGTGCTGCCGGCGTGGAGCGGCACGCCGCAGCACGTGGCGCTGGTGTATCCGTCCAGACGCTACCAGCCGGCGCGCGCACGCCTGTTCATGGACTTCCTGGCACAGCGCATCGGCGCCCTGCCAGGATGGACAGCGACGGCCGACCGCTAGCGCTTACTCGGGCTGGCCGACATCGACATCGTCGCTCAGGGTGAAGTCGCCGTGCTCGCGCGCGGCCAGCAGGTCCTGCGCCTGCTGCAGGTACTCTTCGGGCGCCAGCACGCGCACGCCGCCCATGGCGGGCAGCAGGAACTGGTCGGCCTGGGCGTGATTCACGTCGGCCACCACCGCGGGAATGCCGGAAGCGACCAGGAAGCTGCGGGCCAGATGCGCGTCGGTCGGCGTGAAGAATTTCGCGACGATGAGCAGGTCGCGCCCCGGAATCGCTTCTACTTCGGCCGTGCCATCGGCCGTGTCATCCTCGGGGAAGGAGTCGGGGCCGTTCAGGGTATCTTGCATGGTGCCTCCGCATGGTGTTTGACTATCACGATCTTACTCCTGATCGCCGCCGGCGCCGGTTAATCCGGCCACACAAGCGCAACATCCGGTCAAATGACTCCCTGGGCGGCCAGATTGGCAATCGCGGCATCATCCCAGCCCCAGTCCACCAGCACCGCCGCGCTGTGCTGGCCGGGGTACGCAGGCGCACCGCTCAGCTCCGGCACGGTGCGCGAAAAGCGCGGCGCCGGCGCCGGCTGCATGACGCCGTCGACCTCGACGAAAGTGGCTCGGGCGGCGTTGTGCGGATGCAGGGGCGCTTCGTCCAGGTCGAGCACGGGCGCGAAGCAGGCGTCGGTCCCTTCCATCAGCGCGCACCACTCGTCGCGCGTGCGCCGCGCAAAAAGCGCCGCCATTTTGCCGCTCAGGGCGGGCCAGCTGGCCGGGTCCATCTGGGCGTCGAAAGCCGGATCGTCGGTGCCGGCAAGCTTGAGCAGCAGGGCGTAGAACTGCGGCTCGATCGCGCCCACTGAAACGAACTTGCCGTCGGCGCAGGCGTAGGTGTCGTAGAAATGGGCGCCGCCGTCGAGCAGGTTGGCTTCGCGCCCGTTGCTCCAGCCGCCCTGCGCGCGCAAGCCGTACATCATGGCGCCCAGAAGTGCGGCGCCGTCGGTCATGGCGGCGTCGATCACCTGGCCCTTGCCCGAAGTGCGCGCTTCCAGAACGGCGCAGACCACGCCGAAGGCGAGCATCATCCCTCCCCCGCCGAAGTCGCCCACCAGGTTCAGGGGCGGCGCCGGCGGCGCATCGGCGCGGCCCATCGCGTGCAGCATGCCGCTCAGGGCGATGTAATTGATGTCATGCCCCGCCGCCTGCGCCAGCGGGCCAGCCTGGCCCCAGCCGGTGACGCGCCCGTACACCAGCGCGGCGTTGCGCGCCAGGCAGGCGTCCGGCCCGAGGCCGAGCCGCTCCATCACGCCGGGGCGGAATCCTTCGAGCACCACGTCGGCCTTTGCGATCAGTTCCAGCGCGATCGCCTGCGCGGCCGGCTGCTTGAGGTCCAGCGCCAGCGAACGCCGTCCGCGCGCCAGTACGTCGTACTTCGTGCCCAGCATGGGGAACGGGGTGGCCGCGCCGGGCGCGCTCTTGCGCTCGATGCGGATCACTTGCGCGCCCATGTCGGCCAACATCATGGCGGCGAACGGACAGGGTCCGAGGCCGGCCATTTCGATCACTTTGATTCCTGCCAGCGGTCCTGCCATAGTGGTGCGCTCCTAAAGTGAACGGGCGATGATTTCCTTCATGATCTCATTGGCGCCGCCGTAGATGCGCTGCACCCGTGCGTCCACGTACATCTGGGCAATCGGATATTCGAGCATGTAGCCGTAGCCGCCAAAGAGCTGCACGCACTGGTCGATCACCTTGCATTGCAGGTCCGAGATCCAGTATTTGGCCATCGAGGCGGTCACCGTGTCCATCTTGCCCTTGATGGTCTCGTCGATGCAGCGGTCGACGAAGATGCGCGCAATCGTGGCCTCGGTCTTGATTTCGGCCAGCACGAAGCGCGTGTTCTGCATGTCGATCAAGGCCTGGCCGAAGGCGCGCCGCTCGCGCGTGTAGTCGATTGTCAGGCGCAGCGCGCGTTCGATCGCGGCCACGCCGGCCACGCCGAGGATGGTGCGTTCGTACGGCAGCTCGGTCATCAGCTGGGCGAAACCCTGGCCCTCGGCGCCGCCCAGCACATTATCCAGCTCCACATGGGCGTTATCGAAAAACAGCTCGCAGGTGTCCTGGCCCTTTTGTCCGACCTTCTCGAGAATGCGGCCGACGCGAAAGCCCGGGTTGTCCTTCGTTTCCATCAGCAGCAGCGAGACGCCCTTGGCGCCTGCGTCGGCATTGGTCTTGACCACCACCACGACCAGATCGGCCAGGTAGCCGTTCGAGATGAAGGTCTTGGAGCCGTTCACCTTGTAGCCATCAGGCGTCTTGACGGCCGTGGTGCGGATGCCTTTCAGGTCGGAGCCGGCGCCCGGCTCGGACATGGCGATCGCCGCCACCATCTCGCCGCTGGCCAGCTTGGGCAGGTACTTGAGCTTTTGCGCTTCGGTACCCTGGTTAAGCAGATAGTGGGCGACGATGGCGTGCACGTGGATGCCGAAGGCCATGTCGCCACAATAGCCCAGTTCCTCGAACACGATGGCCTGGTGCGCGAAGCTGCCGCCGGAACCGCCATACTGCTCGGGAATGTCGGCGCACAGGATGCCCATGGCGCCGCCCTTGTGCCACAGGTCGCGGTCGACGTGCTGCTGCTCGCGCCAGCGCTGCTGGTGCGGCGCGACTTCGCTGGCCACGAAGCGGCGTACGGCGTCGCGAAAGCCTTCCAGTTCAGGCGTCATCCAGGGCGAGGTGCCGCAAATGTTCATCTCCATCATGCGGCCCGGTACATGGTGACCACGCAGGCGCCGCCCAGGCCCAGGTTGTGCTGCAGCGCGACGCGGGCGCCGTCGACCTGGCGCGCGCCGGCGCTGCCGCGCAGCTGGTGGGTCAGCTCGTAGCACTGGGCCAGGCCGGTGGCGCCGAGCGGATGCCCTTTCGAGAGCAGGCCGCCGGACGGATTGGTAACGACCTTGCCGCCGTAGGTGTTGTCGCCATCGTTGATGAATTTGTCGGCGCCGCCCTCCGGGCACAGGCCCAGCGCTTCGTAGGTGATCAGCTCATTGTGGGCGAAGCAGTCGTGCAGTTCGACGACATCGAGATCGCCCGGGCCGATGCCGGCCTGCGCGTACACCTTGTCGGCGGCGGCGCGGCTCATGTCGTAGCCGACCAGGCGCATCATGTCGCCCGACTCGAAGGTGCTGGGGCGGTCGGTGGTCATGGCTTGCGCGGCGATGTAGACGTCGGCCTTCAGTCCACGCTTTTTTGCGAAGTCTTCCGATACCAGCACCGCGGCCGCGGCGCCGCAGGTCGGGGGGCAGGCCATCAGGCGCGTCATCACCCCCGGCCAGATCATCGGCGCGTCGAGCACGTCCTGGGGTGTGACTTCCTTGCGGAACAGTGCCAGCGGATTGTTCGCGGCGTGGCGGCTGGCCTTGGCGCGGATCTTGGCAAAGGCGTCGAACGGGGTGCCGTATTTTTTCATGTGGGCCAGGCCGGCGCCGCCGAAGTAGCGCAGCGCCAGCGGAATGTCGGGCATGCCGACCAGTTCATCGGTGACGGCGTCGAACGGCTCGAACGGGCTGGGACGGTCGGCGAACACGGAACCGAGCGCGCCCGGGCTCATTTGCTCGAAGCCGAGTACCAGCACGCATTCGGCGGCGCCGCTGGCGATGGCCTGGCGCGCCAAGAACAGGGCGGTCGATCCGGTCGAGCAGTTGTTATTGACGTTGACGATCGGGATGCCGCTCATGCCGACCTGGTACAGCGCCTTCTGGCCGCTGGTCGAGTCGCCGTACACGTAGCCGGCGTAGGCCTGCTCGATGTCGTCGTAGGCCACGCCGGCGTCGTCGAGCGCCTGGCGCGCGGCCAGGGCGCCCATCTGGTCGTACGGGGCGCTGGCGCCCGGCTTGGCGAAGGGGATCATGCCCACGCCAGTGACAAAAACGTTGCGGCTCATGCGCGTCTCCTGAAGTATTTTATGAACTAGGTCGCTCGACCTAGTGCGTCGATTATAGGTCAGCCGACCTGCTTTGCATAGCGCCATGCGATAATCCGGTCCATGTCCAGTCATCTCGCCAGCGCCCTCAAGAACAAAGCCTCCGTCACCACCGAAAAAGGGCTGGGACGGGCCCACGACATCCTGCGCGCGGCGCGCACCCTGCTCGCGGCCGAGGGCTATGCCGGGCTGTCGATGCGCCGGGTGGCACTGGAGGTGGGCATCAGCCTGTCGAACGTGCAGCACTACTACCAGAGCAAGGATGCGCTGCTCGAAGCGCTGCTGCTCTACACGATGGACCTGTTCCAGTCGAAGATGGATTCGATTTCGGCGGCCATGACGAGCGCCCCGCGCCTGGACCAGTTCCTGTCGACCTGCGACATGTTCCTCGACGAGATCACCGACCCGGTCACGCATGCGATCTTCTTCGAGATCTGGGCCCTGGCGTCGCGCAACGCCTTCGCATCGAGCCTGATGGACACCATGATGGCGCGCGAGCGCAAGGCCATCTTCAAGCTCATTCGCGGTCTCAATCCCGCCATCGGCGACGACGAATACCGCCAGCGCGCCATCCTGATGGTGGCGCAGATCGAGGGCCTGATGCTGTTCCGGCTCGATAAAGCCGGGCGCCGCGCCGAATTCGTGGCGGTGCGCGCCTCGGTGCGCAAGGTGCTGCTGGCATTGGCCACGGTGCCGTAGTCGTCCTTACAAGGCCATGTAAAGTATACTGCGGGCTCCGCCCATCACGAGGAGAGCGTCCGTATGCACCACAACATCAGCCTGATCACCACCATCGCCGCCGCACTTGGCTTCGGCCTCATATTCGGCATGATCGCCGTGCGCTTCAAATTGCCGGCGCTGGTCGGCTACCTGGCCGCGGGGATCGTGATCGGACCGGCCACGCCGGGCTTCGTGGCCGATGTGGCGCTGGCCGGGCAACTGGCCGAAATCGGCGTGATGCTGCTGATGTTCGGAGTCGGGCTGCACTTCTCGCTCGACGACCTGATGGAAGTGCGCGGCATCGCCGTGCCCGGGGCGGTGCTGCAGATCGGCGCGGCCACCGGCATGGGGATCGGCATGGCCTACCTGTGGGGCTGGAGCCTGGGCGCCGGCCTGGTGTTCGGGCTGGCGCTGTCGGTGGCCAGCACGGTGGTGCTGCTGCGGGCGCTGGAGGACCTGGGCATACTCGATTCGATCAATGGCCGCATCGCGGTCGGCTGGCTGGTGGTCGAGGATCTGGTCACGGTGCTGATGCTGGTGATGCTGCCGGCGCTGGCCGGCGCCTTGGGCGGAACGGGCCCCGACGGCGCCGCCGCCGGCGCGGACGCGAACATCTGGAAAACCTTGGGGATGACCCTGGGCCAGGTAGCCGCCTTCATTGTGTTCATGCTGGCGGTGGGGCGCAAGCTGTTCCCGTGGTTCTTGTGGCGCGTGGCGCGCACCGGTTCGCGCGAACTGTTTACGCTGGCGGTCGTGGCCACCGCGGTGGGCATTGCCTACGGCTCGTCGGAACTGTTTGGCGTCTCGTTCGCGCTGGGCGCGTTCTTTGCCGGGATGGTGCTGCGCGAGTCGCCCCTGAGCCACCGCGCGGCCGAAGAATCGCTGCCGCTGCGCGATGCGTTTTCGGTGCTGTTTTTCGTCTCGGTCGGCATGCTGGCCGATCCGATGGTGCTGGTCGACAGCCCGCTGCGGGTACTGGCGGTGGTCGGCGTGATCATGTTCGGCAAGTCGCTGGTGGCCTTTGCGCTGGTGGTCGCGCTGCGCTATCCGCTCAATACGGCGCTGACGGTGTCGGCCAGCCTGGCGCAGATCGGCGAGTTCTCGTTCATCCTGGCGGCGCTGGGCATGTCGCTCGGGTTGCTGCCGAAAGAAGGCCAGAGCCTGATCCTGGCCGGGGCGATCATCTCGATCGCGCTCAATCCCATGCTGTTCAAGACGATCGAACCGCTGCAGCGCTGGCTGCGCAGCAAGTCG
Source organism: Massilia scottii (assembly GCF_030846495.1). Lineage (NCBI taxonomy): Bacteria > Pseudomonadati > Pseudomonadota > Betaproteobacteria > Burkholderiales > Oxalobacteraceae > Massilia > Massilia scottii. The sequence goes on from NZ_JAVCWM010000003.1 coordinate 21,792, forward strand.
GATGCGGCGCGCAAGCTGGAACGCTCCACCGATCCGCTGGCCGAGCTGCCGATGTCGGTGCCGCAGGAGCGCCTGAGCGGGCAGGTGGTGCTGGTCGGGTACGGGCGGGTCGGACGCATGATCGCCGATGCGCTCATGGCGCAGGGCGTGCATATCGTGGTGGCGGAGCAGAACCGCGAGCTGGTCGACCAGCTGCGCAAGCGCGATATCGCGGCGGTGGTGGGCAATGCGGCCGAACCGGCGGTGCTGATCCAGGCGCACATCGCGCGCGCGGCTTTGCTGGTCATTGCCACGCCCGATACCTTCCATGTGCGCGCCATGATCGAAACGGCGCGCGCGCTCAATCCGGGGATTCGCACGCTGGTGCGCACGCATAACGAGGAAGAGGCGGAGTTGCTGCGCAAGGAAACCGGCAGCCGGGTGTTCGTCGGGGAGAGGGAGCTGGCGCGCAGCATGGCCGAGCAGATCAGCGTGGATCTGGCGGCGCTGAAGCCACATTAACAACTAGCTCGTCGCTCCCGCACCAAGGCGGCACTCGGCGGGAAGTCGTTTCTGCCAATGGCAGAAACGACGGTTTGGAGGTTGTTGGTATTAAACCGCAGCAGCCTCGGTACACAGCTTCAGATTCCCCAAACGCTGGCCGGCGACGTGAAAGGCCAGCAGGTCGCGGCGCTCTTCCAACAGCGCAAAGACGGCATCCTTCGACAGCACGTACTGGTCGAGCAGGATATCCTTGATCGACTCGATCACGGCCTTGTAGTCGCGGATCGCGCCCAGGGTGTAGCTGTACAACTCGTCCGACTTCTCTTCCACCTGGCGGATCGTGTGCTCGCCGCTGCCTTCGTTCTTCAACTGCGTGTAATCGATCTTCGAGCGCGAATACATCGACAGGCGGTTGACCATCAGGTTGAGCATCTTGGTGGCTTTCTCGATGTCGTTCTGGCTGCCCACGGAAATCCCGCGCGCCCCGTAAAACAGCTCCTCGGCCGCCACGCCGCCGTACAGCTGGATCACGTCCTGCTCCAGTTCTTCGAGCGTACGCAGCGACACGTCGTCGCCCGACTGCAGCACATACCCCAGCGCGCCGAGCTTGGACACCGACTCGGTGCTGATCTTGAGCAGGTGCGATTTTTCCTTGACCTCGGCCAAGGTCATGCCCTGGCGCAGATACGGATCGATCTGCATGAAGAAGTGCCCCAGTTCGTGCAGCGCCACGCGCTCGCGCTGCTTGTGCTTTTCAGCCGTGGTGGCGCGGTCGGTCAGGCCCAGCGTGGCGCGCTCAAAAGCACGGAACATCAGATCGGTGTTGATGATCGCCTTTTCCTGGATCGAGATCATGCTGGCGCGTTCGACCACGGTTTCCAGCAGCGCGGGACTGAGGTTGGCGGTCATTTCGGCAACCTGGCCCAGATCGAGGTCGTTCCAGTCGACCAGGCCATCCTTCTTGCGGCCCAAAAAGTTCTTGAGCAGCGCACCGCGCTCGCCCTTGTTCGGCAGGCGGAAATTGATCTTGACCGAGAAGCGGCGCAGCATCGCTTCATCCATCTCGACCGAGGCGTCGTCGAAGTTCGAGGCCACCACCCAGATCACGCCGGCGCCCTTGTCGCTCTTGACGCCGTCGAGCAGGCCCAGAAGCGTGTTGGCGGTGTCGTCTTCCCACTTCTTTTCGCCGCGGCCGCGCGGCATGAACAGGGTTTGCGCTTCGTCCAGGAAGATGATGCAGCTGCCGCGCGCACAAGCCTTGCGGTACAGCGCATTGAGCGCCTTGGAGCCGCCGCCCACGTAGCCCGATTCGAGCGCCGAGCCGGAGGCCTGGATCAGCGGCACATTGAGCTTCTTGGCCAGGTAGCCAACCAGCTTGGTCTTGCCGGTGCCGGCGGGGCCGGTCAGCATCACGTTGAACGGCTTGTCGATGTTGTGCGACTTGTATTCGCTGCGGTTGCGGATCATGTCTTCGAGGTGCAGCACTTCCTGCTTGATGTCTTCCATGCCGATCAGGTCATCCATGCTGCCTTTGAGCTTGTCCGGCATGATGACGGCGGCGCTCATGCCCATGCCGGGGATGCCGAACTTGATCGCGTACAGGATCAGGAGGATCAGGAAGATATCGAGCGCGTGGCGCTTGAGGAAGGCAAGCGCTTCGGCGCTGGCGGCGTTCTGGCCCTCGTCGAGCAGGACCGCCTTGTGCGAGGCCAGGTAGTCTTCCTTGGCGATCGAATACGGAATGGCGTTCTTGAGCAGCACTTCACGCTCCAGGCTCAGGTGCGAGGTGCTCGGCACCTTGATCACGTGCAGCTGCGGCGCATCCTTGAACTTGAAGACGTAGCGCGGCGACTCCGACAGCGGCTTGGCCACCATCAGGTATTCCAGCTTGTCCTTCTGCGAGGCCAGCGCGGTGATGCGCGAAATGTCCTGGGAATAGACCAGCGGGCTGGTGTCCTGCTCCACGTCGGCGTTGTAGATGGCCAAACCGACAAGCAGGACGAACAGGAGTCCGGCGCCGATGCGCACGTAGACATTCTTGAGGGCGAGCTGGAGCTTGGCAAGATTGGGCATGTGGTTACTCTATGAATGGTGGCTGCGGACGGAATTACTATGCAAACATCGTTTCCTGCCGCGCGATGGTGAGGAGCGGCAGTGACAGCGACGTTCGATATCTGGACCATGAGAATTTCCGCAAACCATGTGGCCAATCGATGTCGCCTGACGGTACAGCTGCACGCCGGGCGACGTGGCACCGGCATGCTCCTTTGCCATCAATTAAATGCCTGATGGCAATAGGGATAGGGGAACTATACCGCCAAAAAAAAGCCAGGTATACCTTGATCTGCTGAAAAAATTTTGCGACGCAACACCTCTGATCAACTCGACAATGCGTCTTGTGGTGGACCTGAGCAAGCTCAAGGCGCGCCCGGGAAATGTCCGTATGTTCGTAACATTTCGTATCAGCCCTTGATGCTAAATGGCGATCATTAGATGATCCTTAAAACCCACGAATGGATTAGTGACATGCGTCGACTCTTCGCTTACTTCGCCGGCCTGTTCGGCGCCCGCCCCCTTGTCGACGACGACCACCTTACCGGTGCGGTCGATCTGTCCGATGCCGCTTACTGCCTGGGATTGCTGTCGCGCGACAGCGAGCCGTAACCCCACGTCAACCCTCCTGTCTTTTTAACAGTTTTCTTGCATTTTGCCGCAGTGCAGCATTTACCGAGAAATGTTAATTCCTCTGGTCAATAAAACATCAAAAAAACGACGTTTATAGCGGAATGGCTTGGAAATCGGTGGTGAGCGTGGTTAAATACATAGCCCGATGATTCGCATTTACTGCTCATCTGGTTGCAATGCAGCATGAGTAATCCTGCGCTTGCGAAAACCAAAAAGAAGAGGAACACCGTGAAAAAATACGCAGTCGCAGCAGCTTTCATGCTCGCCCTGGTCGCCGCCGCACCGGCGAGCGCTATCGAAGTCGTGGACAATCCACAGGCGGCAACCGCCCACATGGATTCCCACCCTCGGATGACCGCCATGGAAATGGCCGCGATGCCTGCCCCACAGATGTCGGAATTGCCCGAGCCTGAAGTGTTCGCGATGATGCTCCTGGGCCTGGTACTGATCGGATACCGCGCGCGCCGCGAAAGTGGCGAGAAGTTCCGCTAATTAAAGAATGCACGAAAAAAATCCCGCCATGTGCGGGATTTTTTTTGCCTGCCCCGCCCCTTCAATCCTTGACGGTGCCGGCGCACAGCGCCTGGAGCTTGCAGACCGTGTTCCAGTTGCGCGAGGTCATGCCATCGCCCAGCAGCTTGCCCATCGCCACGGCGATTTTGCTGTCGAGCACGCCAGCGGGACACCACAGGTAGGCGGCCAGGTCCGCCACGGCCAGTTGTTCCGGCGCCCAGTCCAGCGCCGCCAGCGGCGCCAGCAAGGCCGCTGCGCCCGGGTCGCTGAACGCGAATACCAGCAGGCGCGCATGATCGTTGGCCACCGGCAGCAGCGGATTGGCGGCGACGATACGGTCGAGCTCGTCGCTGACGAGCACCATCACCCTTGCCGCCACGCCCAGCTTGACCACCAGCGCATCCTGGATCAGGGCCGCCAGCGCCGCCGGCGCCTGGCACGGGGCGTTGAACACCACGTTGCCGCTATTAAGCAGCGTGCGCACCTCGGTGCAGCCCAGTTCGCCGACGAGCTGGCGCAGGTCGGCCATGGCGATGCGCTTGGCGCGGCCGACGTTGATGCCGCGCAGCAGGGCAATATAGCGTTGCCGGGTCATGACTTACTTGAGCAAGCCTTCGTCGCGCAGCGCCTGCTGCACCAGGGGACGCTCGCCCACGCGCTTGTGGAACGCTTGCAGCAGCGGAAAGGCCGACAGGTCGAACTTGACGATATTCGCCCAGTTCAGCACGGTAAACAGATAGGCATCGGCCACCGTGAACCGGGCGCCGGTCAGGTACTCGCGTCCGTCGAGCATGCGTTCGACATAGCCGAAGCGCAAGGTCAGGTTGGCGCGCGCATAGCCGGTCAGTTCTGCGCCGGCGTTGGGACGGAACAGCGGGCTGAAGTTCTTGTGCAGCTCGGTCGAAATGAAATTGAGCCACTCGATGAGCACGTAGCGCTCCGGGGTGCCGGCGGCCGGCGCCAGCTTTTTCTCGGGAGCCAGGTCAGCCAGGTACTGGACGATGGCCGGGCCTTCGGTCAGCAGCATGCCCTGTTCGGTGTCGAGGGCGGGCACGTATCCCTTGGGATTGATGGCGCTGAAGTCGGCCCCGCTGGCAGTGACCTTCTTTCTCAAATCGACGCTTTCGGTCGTGAATGCCAGCCCTGCTTCGAGCAGGACGATGTGGGGAGAGAGGGAGCAAGCACCGGGACTGAAGTACAGTTTCATGATGGTCCTTTGAGAGGCAAATGGGCGCAGCCAGCATGCCTGGCGCGGAGACGGGGGCGGCACCCGGCAAGGGCACGGCCAAAGAATGGCAAGCGTACAATAAAACGAGCGCTCGCGCTTGGGCACGCGCAAGGGTGGCGCTCAGCGCCTGCCGCGGGCGACGCTCATCCGCCGCAACCGGCTGTCAAGCCTGTACGCCCGGCCCCGCCGGAAGGGTGTCGGCATTGGTCCCGTCCCCGGCCTTGGCCCCGGCTTTGGCCTCGGCCTCGCCATCGACCGGCGTCACGCGCGGGATGCGCAGGGTGAAATGGGTGCCCTGCCCCAGGGTACTGCTCACGGCGATGGTGCCGATGAACTGCTTGACGATCAGGTTGTACACGATATTGAGGCCCAGCCCGGTGCCGCCCTGGCCGCGCCGGGTGGTGAAAAACGGGTCGAAGATGCGGTCGAGCGCCTCCGGGGCGATGCCCCTGCCGTCATCCTTGACGTGCAATTCGACCACGTCGCCGTCGAGGCGGGCGCTGATCATGATTTCGCCGGCGGTATCGACCTCGAACGCGTGCTCCACGCAATTGAGGGTCAGATTGGTGATGACCTGGGCGAAGGCGCCCGGATAGCTGTCGAGCACGATCTCGTCGGGGCAATTGAGCACCAGCGTGATCGGGGTTTTCTTGAGCTTGGGCTGGAGGCTGGAGACAATTTCTTCGATGTATTCGTGCAGGCCGAAGGGGCGGCGCGCCTCGCTGGTCTGGTCGACCGCGATCTGCTTGAAGCTGTGGATCAGGTGCGCCGCGCGGTAGCAATTGTTCATGATCAGGCGCGCGCTTTCGCTGGCCGTCTCGACGTAGCGCAGGATATCCGACTTTTTCAGGCCGGCGCCGTTGACGGCAACTTCCAGCTCGTCGGTGGCGGCCTTGAGCACCGAGGCGCTGGTCAGGGCGATGCCGACCGGGGTGTTGATTTCGTGCGCGACCCCGGCCACCAGGCTGCCGAGCGAGGCGAGCCGTTCAGCCTGGAGCAGGGATTCCTGGGTCTGGCGCAAGTCCTGCAGCGCCTGGGCGGTCTGCTGGGCCGAGCGGCGCGCCGCATCTTCGGCTTCGCGGATGCGGCCGATGGTCGATTTCAAGCGGCGCTGGATCTGGTTGAAGCCGCGGATCACGTCGCCGAGCTCGTCGCGCCGGTTCTCGGGCAATTCCTCGACCTCGTCGCTGCCGCGCGTGGCCAGGTCGAACAGGCCGTCGCGCAATTGCTTGAGCGGCTCGAACACCACCCGCAGCGACAGCGCCAGCGCCGCCACCAGGATCAGGTCGAGCACCAGCACATCGATCACCTTGCGCATCAGCTCGGACGCGAGGGTCTGGTCGATCTGGGCGCGGCTGAAATTGATCACCACCCGCCCTACCGACACCGGCTTGATCGAGGCGCTGGCCGAGCCGCCCTCCAGGAACACCAGCGGGGCGTCGACCGCCTGGCCGCCCGGTTCCGGGGCGCGCTCGACCGCCACCAGCTTGCCGTCCGGCGCGCGCACCTTGCCCGCGAACAGGCCGACCGAGCTGTCGTAGACGCGGATCGACACCACCTCGGGCGGCAGCATTTCGGCTTCGACGATGCTGTCGACCTTGGATTTGTCCAGGTCCCACAGGGCCGATGGCAGACTGATCTGCAAACGCGTGATCACGCCCTTGCGCAAGCGCTGGTTGCTTTCTTCCAGCGCCTTGCCCAGCGAATACTGGGTAAAGCTGCCGGAAATGCTCAGCACCAGGGTGACGATCACCACGAAGAGCAGTTTCAGCCGGCTTTGAATACTGAACATCCGATTCCTCCCGATCACCAGCGTATGCGCGCGATGCATCTCCGAATGTACGGTAAGCCCTTCCCCTTGGCAAGAAATTGAGGTGCCTACCTGTGCAAACTAAGGTTTTTGCGTGGCGCACAGCCCGGATCAGCAATGGTAAGATCGTAGCATTACGAGGGAGGATGCCTATGAGCGCAGCTTACCAGCACCTGGCCCTGGCGGAAGTGGAGCCGGGAATGGTTTTGTCCGACGACCTGCTCGACCGCCAGGGGCAAGTCCTGCTGCCCAAGGGCGCCATCCTGACCGACCGCACCATCGCCTTGCTGCCGAGCCACGGCATCGATGCCGTGCCCGTGCTGCGCAGCGGCGCCGCGGCGCCGGCCCCGGCCGCGCCGCGTAGCGCGTCCGACCTGGCGGCCAGCGGACAGCGCCTGGCCAGGCTGTTTCGCAAGCACCAGCCGGAAGACGCGCACGACTGGGCCACCAGCGCCCTGCGCCGCTACGTGGAAGATTACCGCGCCGCGCGCGAGGTCGCCTTGTGAGCGCCATCGTGCTCGACGACGTGCTGCGGCGCCTGGCCGACCTGCCCTCGCTGCCGGCGGTGGTGATGGAACTGCTCACCAGCATCGACCAGGAAGACATCGACATCACGGTGCTGGCCAGGAAAGTCTCGCACGACCAGGCCCTCACCGCCAAGACCCTGCGCCTGGCCAATTCCTCGCTGTACGGCTTGCAGGTGCGCGTGACCACCATCCAGCAGGCGATTACCTACCTCGGTTTCCAGACCACGCGCAACCTGATCACGGCCTCGGCCCTGACCGGCTGCTTCGCCGAGGGCCGCTGCCCCGCCTTCGACCACAAGGCGTTCTGGCGCCACTCGATCGGCACCGCCTGCTGTGCCAAGGTGCTGGCGCGGCGCGTGCGTTTCAACCAGGATTACGCCTTCACGGCCGGGCTGCTGCACGACATCGGGCGCCTGGTGCTGGTGAGCAGCTATCCGGATTTGTATCAGCAGGTAATGCAGTTCCGCGCGGTCAACGACACGTATGTGCAAGATGCCGAGATGGCGGTATTGGGTGTGGACCATGTGCAGGCCGGCGTGGCGCTGGCCGAGCACTGGAATTTTTCGGATACGATGAAGATGGCGATCGCCTTCCATCATGATCCCGGCGCGCCTGATGCAGGCTTGCTGGCCACTATCGTGCATGTGGCCAACGCCGTCGTGCATGCGCTCGACCTGGGGCGCGAAGACGACGATCTGGTGCCCGCGGTGTCGCCGGTTGCATGGACCGCATTGGGACTGAACGAAGAATGCTACCTGCAAGTGTTCCGCGAAACCGAACTGCAGTACGAAGAAATCACGATGATCCTGATGGGCTGACCGACCCGCCTCTGCGTGCAGAGGCGGAATCAGGCGCCCCGTTCCGCTGGCATGACAGCTGAAACCGCCATGCCGGAGGACTTAGTGCGCATAGTTACCGGACGTCGAGGCGTCTGGTGGCGTGCTTTTTTCCTCGGTCGCCTTTGGACGGCCTTGGGCATCCGACAGGCGATACTTGGTGCGGCGGTCGCCCATCAGGTCGCGCAGGTCGCGGATGCTCATGCCGGTCACTTCGTGCATGCGGATCAGGAGCGAGGCGCCAACCGGCAGACGGTGGTGGCGGATCTTGCTGATGACCGGTGGCGCGACTTCGAGCATGCGCGACAGCGCAGCATCGTTTTTCAGTTGCATCTTGCCAAGCAGAATGTCGAGCAGGTGGTTGGGGTTATAACTTTCCTGTGATGCCAGAGCATGGTGTGCCATGATTTACCTCGTGGTGAGTGGTTGAAATAATGCCGTTACGAACTATGTTAAAGACCCATACGCGTCTTAATAAGTTCCCGGAAAATCGCCCTTGAGCGTGATTAAACAGAATAAATCTGATAACTGGCTTAAAAGCACGTTCCCGGATCGTATGCGCTCTGCGCTACTCACTTCCAACGCACTTGAATTGCAAACTAATTATGAGACTCATATGCCTTTAGTACAACTTACCCGCGCATAGGTGTCATTGTTTGAAATCAAGGTATCCGCCGGAAAGCTTGTCACATAGTCATTTCAACACATGGGGATAAATTGTGGCGCACGCAAGAACATTTCTTGTGTTCAGTCCGCCTTGAGAATTCCATCGGAACTCATTGATTTACAAGAAGAAATAGGTAGTGTGCAATGAAGCAATTGTGAAAGATTATTGTGCGAAACTTTTCTCCGCGATACGCAAGAGTGACGGGTGGCTAGCTCGACCGTTGATTTTGCGCAATGAACGGCCCCCGGAAGCGTGCATGTCGCGGGAATGGCCGCCCCCGCTGATTTACGATAAACTGGCAACCCCGCCTGAAACCAGGCTGCAGCGCCACGTTGATCATTCCATGCAGAAAAAAGTCTTCATCAAAACCTTCGGTTGCCAAATGAACGAGTACGACTCGGACAAGATGGCCGACGTGCTCGGCGCTTCCGACGGCCTGGTACGCACCGACACGCCGGAAGACGCCGATGTGATCTTGCTCAATACCTGCTCGGTGCGCGAAAAAGCGCAAGAAAAAGTGTTTTCCGATCTCGGCCGCCTGCGCGAGCTCAAGCTGGCCAGGCCCGACCTGCTGATCGGGGTCGGCGGCTGCGTTGCCTCGCAGGAAGGCGCGGCCATCGTCAAGCGCGCGCCCTACGTCGACATGGTGTTCGGCCCGCAAACGCTGCACCGCCTGCCGCAGATGATGCGCGAGCGCCGCGCCAGCGGCGACGCCCAGGTCGACATCAGCTTTCCCGAAATCGAAAAATTCGACCACCTGCCGCCGGCCAAGGTCGACGGCGCCTCGGCCTTCGTGTCGATCATGGAAGGCTGCAGCAAATACTGCAGCTACTGCGTGGTGCCCTACACCCGCGGCGAGGAAGTCTCGCGCCGCTTCGAGGATGTGCTGACCGAAGTGGCCGGCCTGGCCGCCCAGGGCGTGAAGGAAATCACCCTGCTCGGCCAGAACGTGAACGCCTTCCGCGGCGTCATGGAAGGCGGCGACGTCGCCGACTTCGCCCTGCTGCTCGAATATGTGGCCGACATTCCCGGCATCGAGCGGATTCGCTTCGTCACCAGCCACCCGAAGGAATTCACCCAGCGCCTGATCGACGCCTACGCCAGGATCCCGCAACTGGTCGACCACCTGTACTTGCCGGCCCAGCATGGCGCCGACAATGTACTCAGTGCCATGAAGCGCGGCTACACCGGCCTCGAATACAAGTCGATCATCCGCCGCATCCGCGCGGTGCGCCCGAACATGTCGATTTCGTCCGACTTCATCGTCGGCTTCCCGGGCGAGACCCAGGCCGACTTCGACGCCATGATGAAACTGATCGCCGACGTCGGTTTCGATACCAGCTACAGCTTCATCTTCAGCAAGCGCCCCGGCACCCCGGCCGCCAACCTGGCCGACGACACCCCGCACGAGGTCAAGCTGGCGCGCCTGCAGCAGCTGCAGGCGGCGATCGACGCCAACACGCGCAAGTACAGCGCCGCCATGGTCGGCACGGTGCAGCGCATCCTGGTCGAAGGCCCGTCCGTGAAGAACGCCGCCGAACTGCAGGGCCGCACCGAAAACAACCGGGTCGTCAATTTTGAGCCCGGCATCAATGCGAGCGCGCTGATCGGCCAGATGGCCGACGTGCGCATCACCGAGAGTTTTAACTACACCCTGCGCGGCGAACTCGTTGCGCGCGGTGACACTTTAGCCTGCGCCAGTTGAAAACCAAGACACCCATCCAGCCTCACTACTTCATTCCCGAGCCGCTCGACAACACGCGCCTGGCCCACCTGTGCGGCCCGCTCGACGAAAACCTGCGCCAGATCTCGTCCGCGCTCGACGTGACCATCTTCCGGCGCGGCGAAAAATTCATCGTCAGCGGCCATAACGCCGAACACGCGGTCCAGATCCTGGAACGCTTCTACGAGGTCGCCAACAAGGTCGTCCCGATCGAGGAAGTGCAGCTGGCGCTGGTCGAACAGCGCTCCGGCCTGCACAACCAGCACAGCCCGGACAGCACGCCGACCGAAGCGCTGCCCGACATCGAAATCAACAGCCCGGTACTGAAAACCCGCCGCCACGACCTGCGCGGGCGCACCCCGCACCAGATCCAGTACCTGCGCTCGATCCTCGAACACGACATCAGCTTCGGCGTCGGTCCCGCCGGTACCGGCAAGACCTACCTGGCGGTGGCCTGCGCGGTCGATGCGCTCGAACGCGATGCCGTCAAGCGCATCATCCTGACCCGCCCCGCGGTGGAAGCGGGCGAGCGCCTCGGCTTTTTGCCGGGCGACCTGACGCAAAAAATCGATCCGTACCTGCGCCCCCTGTACGACGCGCTGTACGACCTGCTCGGTTTCGACCGCACCCAGAAAATGTTCGAGAAACAGGTGATCGAGATCGCCCCGCTGGCCTACATGCGCGGACGCACGCTCAATCACGCCTTCGTCATTCTCGACGAAGCCCAGAACACGACGGTCGAACAGATGAAGATGTTCCTGACCCGGATCGGCTTCGGCAGCAAGGCCGTGGTCACCGGCGACGTCACCCAGGTCGACCTGCACAAGACGCAAAAGAGCGGCTTGAGCGACGCCGTGCATGTGCTGAAAGACGTGCGCGGGATCGCCTTTACCCAGTTCTCGAGCGCCGACGTGGTGCGTCACCCGCTGGTGGCGCGCATCGTCGATGCCTACGAGAGCGCCGCCTCGGTCGACGACCTGGTCGCCTTGCCGAAACCTGCCGCAGCTAAAAATGTCCGCAAAAAATAAGCTTTCCCTCTCGGTCCAGTATCCGGACGCCCGCCTGCAGGAATCGATCACGCGCCAGAAAGTGCGGCGCTGGGTGCAGGCGGCGCTGTTCGCGCCGGCCGAACTGACCATCCGCTTCGTCGACGCCGAGGAAGGCCGCATCCTCAATCGCGACTACCGCGCCAAGGATTACGCCACCAACGTGCTGACCTTCGCCTACAACGAAGGCGAAGACATCGGCGAGGATGAGCCGACCCGCGCCGACATCATCCTGTGCACCGACGTGCTTGAAAAAGAAGCGCTGGAACAGAAAAAAACCGTGGAAGAGCACAGCGCCCACCTGATCGTGCACGGCGTGCTGCACGCGCAGGGCTACGACCATGACGACGACGACGAAGCAACCGAGATGGAGCAGCTCGAACGCGACATCCTCGCCGCCCTCGGCTACCCCGACCCCTACGCTTCCTGATGCTCCGCGTGGGCACGCCGTGTCCACGCATCCCGCCCCCCCGGCGGGGGCGCGCCCCACCCCACCGTATTTGCACAGCCATGACCTGCGTCCGGATTCGGCAGCGCTTCCACCATGGCACCTGTCACTTTCATGCCACAATGCTAACACTTTGATGGACCCGGGACAGGCCTCTGAAGTACCATACGGAAAAATTTAAATCGTCAGTACGGCGGCGCTCCTGCGCGGCACAGCACCTTTTCCTGGACCTCCGTGACCACTTTTCTTTACCTGCAGCGATTCGCCAACGGCGAGCCCGCAGCCATGCCTTTCGATGTCCTGATCTCCATCCTCGCGCGCCACGGCAAACTTGGGCGCGGCTTGTACGACACTGAAATCACCTTCGCAGCCGGCCAGACGGCCGCCGGCGCCACCATCATCGGCGAGCGCACCGGCGGCGCGCTGTGCGTCGGCTTCGAGCGTCCGCGTTTCGACGCGCCCCTGCGCGCGCTGGTGTGGGAGTGCATGCGCGAATTGGGCTGCGCCGTCTTCGACGACGCGCTCGACATGGTCTGCACGCCGCTGCACGGCGCCCCCGGCCTGCCGCCGGCCATCGGCGCCGCCTGCGCCAACGGCGTGCGGCGTATCGACAGTGCCCAGCAGCTCTGGCCCGAGCAGCTCGAAGCGAGCCTGCCGGCCGTGCCCCCCCCTGGCCTGGCCTACGCCAACGCCAACCGCAACGGCCCGCACCTGCAGTTGTTCGACGAGGGCGACGCTGCCGCCAACGCCTTGACGATCGAGCTGGCGACGCGGCCGGAGGCCTGCAATACGGCCACCCTGCGCGTGCTGCGCAACCTGGCCGCGCGCGTCGACGCCGCGATCGGCGCCAACCCCGGGCACCAGCCGTTCTACCGCTTCGCGCACGACGCAAGCTCGCTGCTGTTCCTCGCATCGGCGCAACTCGGCCCGCTCGCCCACAGCGCCACCATGGTCAGTCCCGGGCCGGGCCTGAGCGCGCACCGCCCCGGTTTTGCCAGCGACCGCGAGGTATATGCGAGCGCCCACGCCGAACAGGCCAGGCTGGTCGCGCACGTGCACGACAAATACCGGATCGCCCTCGATGGCAGCGGCACCAGCATCACCGTGCTGGCCGGCCTGCTCGACAAGCTGCACGTCTTCTACATGCACGAACGCAGCAAGCAGCCGGCCAACGCCGCCTTCAGCAGCCCGATCGCCACCAGCTGGGCCATCCGCGCCGGCTGCTACCTCGGGTCCGTGATCGCCAGCCAGATCGGCGGCCAGTGGGGCTACGTCACGCGCGGCCAGCAGCGCCTGATGGTGGTGCGCACGCACCGCGCTCGCGTGTGCCATCCGCACCTGCAGGTGCTCGACCACATCGTCAACGGCACCCGCGACAGCGTGGCGCGCTGGTATGCCCAGTTGGCCGTGAGCGACGCCAGCGCCTGCGCGCGGGTCGACGACATGGCTTGCCGCATCCCGCGCCTGTGCGCCATGCTGCTCGGACAGGACGCTGTCGCGGACGCCGCCGGCCTGCCGCTCGAAGCGCAGCTGCGGCGCGATCAACTCGACTACAGCTTCGCCTCGCTGCGCCCGCTCGAAGCCTGGCTGGTGCAGGTGCGCCAGCGCCACAGCGCCGGCAAGGTTGCGGCGCCGCTGCTCGCGCGCCTGGTCGACGCGGCCGGTGCCTATCTCGGTGAAGTCATCCGCAGCAATACGCCCGACCCCAGCCAGTGGCAATGGATGAACTACGACGACATGGTGCGCGCGCATCCGGCCTTTGCCCGCCAGCGCCCGCGCGCGCGCGATTTCCTGGTTTTTCTCGACAGCGTCGAACACACCACCTACCCGCTGGCCACCGTCAGCGCCTTGCTGACCGATGCGCGCGCCGAATCGCTGCAGGACTACGCGCGCAAGCTGCTGCCGCAGGGCGCCGACGGTGCCAACCCGCTGGCGCCGGGCGATATCGAACAATGGCCGGCCGAACCCAGGATGGACCTGGCGCTCGACCAGATCCGCAACGCCGTCCTGAAGTGGCGCCGCGCGGCCACGCCGGCCGACTACGGCACGATGTACGCGGACAATCCGGGCTGGCTGGGCAACGACAGCCTGGCCGACATCTACCGCCGCCAGCACCTGCTGCTCGAACGCGGCATGGTGGTGTGGGCGTCGCTGGTACAGGCCAATAACGCCCTGTTCGCCGAGGGACCGCACGACATGCCGGCGCTGCTGGCGTACAGCCTCGATCGCCATTTTGAAGCGCGCCCGCAAGCCCTGCAGCGCGTCTCGCAAGAGCTGTCCGCGTACAAGGGCAAGGGCAAGGATACCCCGGCGCCGCTGCAGCACATCACCACCTGCCTGGCCAATGAGCTGCAACGCCCGCAAGACCTGGCGGTGCCGGACATGCTCACGCGCCGCCGCGTGATGATCTCGGCCTTCCTGGCGATCCGCAAGCACATGCCGGCCGACGTGATGCAGGGCGCGTGGTTCCCGGTGCTCACGCACCCGGACACCTTGTGCCTGATGATCGCGCCGCGCCAGTTCTGGCCGCAGGAACTGGTCAGCGCGTGGAAGGGCGGCGCGATGGTGTAACGGCGGCCGGTGCGGCAATGTAGTATTTCCCGCACTCGCGCGCGGCTTGCGGGCCTACATGAAAAGGTAAATCCGCTCACCCGGTTTTGTACGGCATCGCACTGTAGCAATCGGCAGGACAGGCTCTACTTGGTTTTCTCAAAAAGAGGAAAACCAAGACAGGAGGAACCTGCCAATGACAGCAGCAAAGACAGCCGCAGCAAACGACGTACACGGTACGACATCCGCATGGCTCGCCACGGCGAGCCTTCCGCGCTACTCCCCCCTGACGAGCATTGAACGCGCCGATGTCTGCGTGATCGGTGCCGGCATCGCGGGCCTGACCACTGCCTACATGCTTCTGCGTGAAGGCAAATCGGTGGTGGTGCTCGACGCCTTCGGCGTGGGCGCCGGCGAAAGCGGGCGCACCACCGCGCATTTTTTCCCGCCCGACGAACGCTTTTTCGACATCGAACGCAGCTTCGGCAGCGACAAGGCCGCGCTGGTGGCCGATTCCTACCGCAAGGCCACCGACTGCGTCGAGTCGATCGTCCGCACCGAGCATATCGACTGCGAATTCGAGCGGCTCGACGGCTACCTGTTCAATCCCGACGGCGTCTGGAGCGACATTCTGGAACGCGAGTACGCGATTACCACGCGCCTCGGTTTGAACGTGCGCCGTTTCGAGCGCGTGCCGGGCCTGCACTTCGATACCGGTCCGTGCCTGCGCTTTGCGCGCCAGGGCCAGTTCCATCCGCTCAAATATCTCGACGGACTGGCGCGCGCCATCGACCGCCTGGGCGGCCGCATCTACGACCGCACGCGCGCGCTCGACCTGCGCGGCGAGCAGGCGCGCCAGCGCGTCACGACCGAACATGGACAGGTCGATGCGGCGGCCGTGGTGGTGGCGACCAATACGCCGTTCAACGAACGTGTTCTCATGCATACCAAGCAGGCCGCCTACCGCAGCTACGTGGTGGCGCTGCGCGTGCCCAAGGATGCGCTGCCGCGCGTGCTGCTGTGGGATACGGGCGACCCGTATTACTACGTGCGCCTGGCGTCGGCCGGCAGCGGCGCCGACCATGAACTGCTGATCGTGGGCGGACGGGATCACAAGAGCGGGCAGGATGCGCATCCGCAGCATCGCTACGACGAGATCGAAGCGTGGACGCGCCAGCGCTTTCCGATCGCCGGCGAGGTGGCCTGCCGCTGGTCGGGCGAAGTGATGGAGCCGTCCGACGGCATCGCCTTTTTGGGCCGCTACCGCGCCGGCCAGGAGAACGTGTACATGATCACGGGCGACTCCGGCAACGGCATGACGCACTGCACGGCCGGAGCGATTCTGGTGACGGACCTGATCGTCGGACGCAGCAATGTGTGGGCCGAGCTGTATTCGCCGTCGCGCAAGGTGCTGCACGGGCTGGGCGATTTCATTACCGGGCAGGCCAACACGCTGGCGCAGTACACCGACTGGCTGCGCGGCGGCGATGTGGAAAGCGCCGACCAGATTGCGAGCGGCGAAGGCGCGCTGCTGCGCGATGGCGGGCGATTGCTGGCCGTGTATCGCGGCGAGGATGGCGGGCTGCAGGCGGTATCGGCGGCGTGCACGCACCTGGGCTGCGCGGTGCACTGGAACGCGGGCGAGAAGTCGTGGGACTGCCCTTGCCACGGCTCGCGCTTCGCGCCGGACGGCGAGGTGCTGCACGGGCCGGCGAGGCGCGCGCTGACGGCGGCCACGCTGGAAGGAGAAACGGGTGCTGGGACGCATCCGGCAGCGGAGGACGAGCGCAGGACTGATTGACGCTAACGTCGCCCGCGCGCCAAGGCGGCACTCGGCGCGGGGGCGACGGGGGATCGCCTGCGAGGGGGGCCGGAGTCCGGTTCCGCTCAAAAAACAGGCACTTGCGCTTTTGGTGTATCCTACGCCTATCGCAACAACGGCTCACGCCAACTATGCCAGAGCACCCTTATGACGTCCGAACGGACGCCAAGACCCACCGGTCACTGTTTGAACGCCTGACCGCACTGATCTCTCCCGAGCCCGAAAACCGCGCCGAGCTGCTTGAAGTCCTGCACGACGCCCATGAACGCAACCTGATCGACGCCGATGCGCTGTCCATGATCGAAGGGGTGTTCCAGGTCTCGGACCTGTCCGCGCGCGACATCATGGTCCCGCGCTCGCAGATGGACGTCATCGACATCAGCAAGCCGATCGAGGAATGGATGCCGCAGGTGCTGGAAACAGCCCACTCGCGCTTCCCTGCCATCGAAGGCGAACGCGACAAGGTCATCGGCATCCTGCTGGCCAAGGACTTGCTGCGCTATTACGCCGAAGAAACTTTCGACGTGCGCGACATGCTGCGTCCGGCCATCTTCATCCCCGAATCGAAACGCCTGAATGTGCTGCTGCGCGATTTCCGCGCCAATCACAATCACATGGCCATCGTCGTCGACGAATACAGCGGCGTTGCCGGTCTGATCACGATCGAAGACGTGCTTGAGCAGATCGTCGGCGACATCGAAGACGAATACGATTTCGATGAAGAAGAAGACAACATTCTGTCGATCAAGGAAGGCCAGCTCGGCCCGCGCTGGCGCATCAAGGCGCTGACCGAGATCAGCCAGTTCAACGAAGAACTCGGCACCAGCCTGCCGGAAGACGACGTCGACACCATCGGCGGCCTCGTTGCCAGCCATCTCGGCCGCATGCCGCACAAGGGCGACGTGTTCGATGTCGCCAACCTGCGCTTCGAGGTGCTGCGCGCCGACGCGCGCCAGGTTCACGTCTTGCTGGTAGAAAAACTGCCGCTGCCCGAAGACGAACACGATTGATGTTGCGCCGCTCGACCGTTCCGCTCGATCCGGCGCTGCGCGCCCCCCGCACCACGCTGCTGCCCATGCTGTTCGCCGCCCTCGCCGGCGCGACCAGCGTGCTGGCGTTCGCGCCCATCGGCTGGTGGCCGCTGCAAATCCTCGCGCTCGCCTTTTTGTTCTACCAGGTCGGCATGGACACCAATGTCCGCCGTAGCAGCCTGATCGGCTGGGCCTTCGGCTTCGGCTGGTCGGTTGCCGGCATGCATTGGCTGTACATCACCATGAATCGCTTCGGCAACATTCCGGGACCGATGGCGGTGGCGGCCGTGTGCCTGCTGGGCCTGTACATGGGCTTGTTCGGCGCCTTCGCCGCCGGTATTTCCACCTGGCTGCGGCGGCGCTGGTCGCTGCCGGTCGCCAGTTTCCTGCTGCTGGTATTGCCGTTCGCCTGGGGCTTGTCGGACTGGATGCGCGGCTGGATCATGACCGGCTTCCCCTGGGTTGCCACCGGTTACGCCCATAACGCCAGCCCGCTCGGCGGCTACGCCCCCATCGTGGGCGTGTACGGCATCGGGGTCATTGCCGCCGTGTGCGCCAGTTGCATCGTCATGCTGACCCAGCGCGCGCGCTGGCCCGGCATGGGCTTGCTCGGCGCCATCCTCGCGGCCGGCTATGGCCTGACCTTCGTCGCCTGGACCGCAGCGCAAGGCCAGCCGATCAGCGTGCGCCTGCTGCAAGGCAACGTCGAGCAAAAGAAAAAGTTTGATCCAGCTCATGTCATGCGCGCGCTGGACATGTATCGGGGCATGATTACCGCCCAGCCGGCCGACCTGATCGCCCTGCCGGAAACAGCCGTCGCCAGCCTGCCTGAGTACCTGCCGCCTGATTATTTGCCATCGCTCAAGAAATTTGCCGCCGACAGCGGCAGCCACGTGCTGTTCGGCATCCCCATGTCCGACGGCCCCGACAGCTATGCCAACAGCGCGGTCGGCTTCAGCCCGTCCGGACAATCTTACCGCTACGACAAGCACCATCTGGTGCCCTTCGGCGAGTTCGTGCCGCTGGGTTTCCGCTGGTTCGTCGACATGATGCGCATTCCTCTGGGCGACATGAGCCGTGGCGCCGAAGTGCAGCCGGCGTTTGCCGTCAAGGACCAGCTGGTGTTGCCGAATGTCTGCTACGAAGACGTCTTCGGTGAAGAAATTGCCATGCAACTGCGCAACATGCCGCAGCCGGCCACGATGCTCCTCAATGTCTCGAACCTGGCCTGGTTCGGCGAATCGGTGGCGATTCCCCAGCATGTGCAGATGTCGCAGATGCGTTCGCTCGAAACCGGCCGTCCGATGCTGCGCGCCACCAACACCGGCGCGACGGTCGTGATCGATGGCCGCGGCAAGATCGTCAATGCATTGCCGATGTACACGCACGGCACCTTGTCTGCCCAGGTGCAAGGGATGGGCGGCATGACGCCATTCATTCGCATGGGTAATTATCTGTTCCTCGCACTGGCGGCGCTGGCACTGGGTTTTGCCTGGTTTTCCGGTCGCACCTATGCAAAAACGCAGCAAACATGACATTGTCGTCACTTGCCCCCCAGCGTCCCGCTAAAACCCGCTAAAATTGGTCGTTTTAGCAAACTCATTCGTTCGCGCCGTCAGCCGCGCGACAGCCACCAAGATGCTCACATTTCAACAAATTATCCTGACCTTGCAAACCTACTGGGACAAGCAGGGCTGCGCCTTGCTCCAGCCATACGATATGGAAGTCGGCGCGGGCACCTTTCACACGGGCACTTTCCTGCGCGCGATCGGACCGGAACCCTGGCGTGCCGCCTACGTGCAGCCGTCGCGCCGCCCGAAAGATGGCCGCTATGGCGAGAACCCGAACCGCATGCAGCACTACTATCAGTATCAGGTGGTCCTGAAACCGGCGCCGGAAAACATCCTCGACCTGTACCTCGGTTCGCTCAAGGCGCTCGGCCTCGACCTGCAAAAGAACGATGTGCGCTTCGTCGAGGACGACTGGGAAAGCCCGACCCTGGGCGCCTGGGGCCTGGGCTGGGAAGTCTGGCTGAACGGCATGGAAGTGACGCAATTTACCTATTTCCAGCAAGTGGGCGGCCTGGACTGCAAGCCGGTGCTCGGCGAAATTACCTACGGCATCGAACGGCTGGCCATGTACCTGCAGGGCGTCGAGAATGTGTACGACCTGGTCTGGACGGAATGGGAAGAAGACGGTGCCAAGAAGTCGCTCAGCTACGGCGACGTGTTCCATCAGAACGAAGTCGAGCAATCGACCTATAACTTCGAACACGCCAACACCGACCTGCTGTTCACCCAGTTCGCCAACCACGAATCGGAAGCCAAGCGCCTGATCGAACTCGAACTGACCTTGCCGGCCTACGAGCAGATCATGAAGGCTTCGCACAGTTTCAACATGCTCGACGCGCGTGGCGCCATTTCGGTCACCGAACGCGCCGCCTACATCGGGCGCGTGCGCACGCTGTCGCGCCTGGTCGCACAAGCCTATTACGACTCGCGCGAAAAACTGGGATTCCCGATGGCTCCCAAAGCGCCGCTCGCCGCCTGAAAGATAAAACTAGAATGATGAACAACACCTTGCTGGTCGAACTGCTGACCGAAGAATTGCCCCCAAAAGCGCTGGCCAAACTGGGCGCCGCTTTCGCCGCCGGCATCGCCAACGGCTTGAAATCGCGCGACTTCCTCGGCGACGACAGCGTGGCCACCGCCTACGCCTCGCCGCGCCGCCTGGCTGTCTCGATCACCGGCGTGCGCGCCATGTCGCCCGATAAATCGGTGCGCGAAAAAGTCCTGCCGGTCAGCGTCGCACTCGATGCCGAGGGCAAGGGCACCGCGCCGCTGGCCAAGAAGCTGGCCGCACTGGGCGTACCCGACCTCGATATCAGCACGCTCGAACGCGCCGTGGACGGCAAGGCCGAAAGCCTGTTCTACACCCGCAGCGTGGCTGGCAGCGCGCTGCACACCGGCCTGCAGGCCGCGCTGGAAGAGTCAAGCGCCAAGCTGCCGATTCCCAAATTAATGAGCTATCAGCGTCCGGACGGCACCACCGTGCAGTTCGTGCGTCCGGCCCACAAGCTGGTCGCCCTGCATGGCGAGGCCGTCGTGCCTTTGACCCTGCTTGGACTGGCAGCCGGCAAGCAGACGCTCGGCCACCGCTTCCTGACCGACGGCGCGCCCCTTGCGATCGCGCATGCCGACCAGTACGCGGCCACGCTCGAAGCGCAGGGCAAGGTCATCGCCAACATCGACGCGCGCAAGGAAAAAATCCGCAGCGCCCTGCTGCAAAAGGCCGGCGCCGACCAGGTCCTGATGCCCGAGTCGCTGCTCGACGAAGTGTCGGCACTGGTCGAGTGGCCCGTGGTCTACGAGTGCCACTTCGAGGAAGAATTCCTGGCCGTGCCGCAGGAATGCCTGATCCTCACCATGCAGACCAACCAGAAGTATTTTGCGCTGACCGATGCCGAAGGCAAGCTGCGTTCGCGCTTCCTGATCGTGTCCAACATCGAAACAAGCGATCCGCAGCACATCATCGGCGGCAACGAGCGCGTGGTGCGTCCGCGCCTGTCCGACGCCAAGTTCTTCTTCGAGCAGGATAAAAAGAAGACGCTCGAATCGCGCCTGCCGCTGCTGGCCAATGTGGTCTACCACAACAAGCTGGGCACCCAG
This sequence comes from Massilia scottii, assembly GCF_030846495.1. Classification (NCBI taxonomy): domain Bacteria; kingdom Pseudomonadati; phylum Pseudomonadota; class Betaproteobacteria; order Burkholderiales; family Oxalobacteraceae; genus Massilia; species Massilia scottii. Next base: position 42,829 of record NZ_JAVCWM010000003.1, read on the forward strand.
GCCGCGCGCTCGCAGCGCGTGGTGGCCATTGCCACCGACATCGCCCACACCATGGGCTACAACGAACAGCTGGCCGCGCGCGGCGCGCAACTGTCCAAGGCCGACCTGCTGACCGACATGGTGGGCGAGTTCCCTGAGCTGCAAGGCATCATGGGCACCTACTACGCGCGTCACGACGGCGAGCCGGAAGAAGTGGCGCTGACCGCGACCGAACACTATCAGCCGCGCTTCGCCGGCGACACCCTGCCGTCGACCGACACCGGCACCGCCGTGGCGCTGGCCGACAAGCTCGAAACGCTGGTCGGCATCTGGGGCATCGGCCTGCAGCCAACCGGCGAAAAAGATCCGTTCGCACTGCGCCGCCACGCGCTCGGCGTGCTGCGCATGCTGGTCGAAAAGCGCATGGACGTGTCGATCATCGCGCTGCTCGGCTACGCCAACGCGCGCTTCGAAGGCATTGCCGGCTTCACCGATCCGGTGCTCGACGTGCGCGCCTTCATGTTCGACCGCCTGCGCGGCGTGCTGCGCGAGCGGGGCTTTAGCGCCAACGAAGTCGAAGCCGTGCTCACGTCGCACGTGGACCGCCTGCACGACATCGTCGAGCGCCTCGACGCGGTGAAAGCCTTTGCCGCCCTGCCGGAAAGCGTCACCCTGGCCGAAGCGAACAAGCGCATCACCAACATCCTCAAGAAAAATGGCGCCGTCACCGGAGAGCCATCCGAAGCGCTGCTCAAGGAAGACGCCGAACGCACCCTGTTCGCGGCCATTACGCGCGTGCGCCCGGAAATCGATGCGGCTTTTGCGGCGCGCGACTTTGCCGGCACGCTGAAAACCCTGGCCCAGTTGCGCGACGACGTCGCCAAATTCTTCGACGACGTCATGGTGATGGACGAGGATCTGGCGCTGCGCAACAACCGCCTGGCGCTGCTGTCGGTCCTGCACGGCATGATGAACCGCGTCGCCGACATTTCCAAGCTGGCGGCCTAGGAGAGAGCTGCATGAAGATGATCATCCTCGATCGAGACGGCGTCATCAACCACGATTCGCCGGCCTTCATCAAGTCGCCGGCGGAATGGATTCCGATTCCCGGCTCGCTCGAAGCGATCGCCCGCCTGAACCAGGCGGGTTATCGGGTGGTCATCGCCTCGAACCAGTCGGGCATTGCGCGCGAACTGTTCGACATGGCGATCCTCAACGCGATCCACCAGAAGATGCACGCCAGCGCGCAGCAGGCCGGCGCGGCCATCGACGCCATCTTCTTTTGCCCGCACGCGGCCATCGACAACTGCGACTGCCGCAAGCCGAAGCCCGGCATGTTCGATGAAATCTCCAAGCGCTTCAAAATCAGCCTGAAAGGCGTGCCGACCGTGGGCGACTCGCTGCGCGACCTGCAGGCCGGTTTCATCAGCGGCTGCACGCCCTACCTGGTCCTGACCGGCAAGGGCGAAAAGACACGCGAAACCGGCGGCCTGCCGCCCGGCACCCAGGTCTTCCCCGACCTGGCGACGATGGTCAGCGCGCTGCTCAAGGTCAATGCCGCGGCAGCGCATATCCCCATCTGATTGTCGTATCCGACTCCCTCACCGACTCACGCATCCCCGGAGACTTCTTTGCTTCATACCATTCTGTTCCTGCGTTCCCTGCTGTTTACCGTGGTCATGGCAATCGCCACCATCGTGTGGGCCTGCGTGTGCTTCCTGGCCGCGCCGCTGCCGTATAACAAACGCTTCTGGGTCACCTCGCGCTGGAACGTCTTCGTGATCTGGTGCGCCAGGGTCATTTGCGGCATCCATTATCGATTCAAGGGCTACGAGAACCTGCCCGACGAACCGGCCATCGTGCTCTCCAAGCACCAGTCGGCGTGGGAGACGATTTTCCTGCTGCCGAACCTGACCCGCCCCCTGGTATTCGTCTTCAAGAAGGAGATTTTGTATATCCCCTTCTTCGGCTGGGCCATGGCGCTCCTGCGCATGATCCCGATCGACCGCAAGCAGGGCAAGCACGCCTTCAAGCACGTGGTGGCACATGGCAAACGCCGCCTGGCCAACGGCCAATGGATTATCATGTTCCCTGAAGGGACGCGCATCCCGGTCGGACAAAAAGGTAAATACAAAAGCGGCGGAACGCGCCTGGCGATCGAAACCAATGCGGTGGTGGTGCCGATCGCGCATAATTCAGGTGAATGCTGGCCCAAGAACTCTTTTCTGAAACGCCCCGGTGTGATCACGGTATCGATCGGCAAGCCGATTTCGCCGGACGGGCACACTCCTGACAGCTTGATGCAAGAGGTAGAAAATTGGATAGAATCCGAAATGCGCGTCATTTCGCCCCACGTCTACAGCGCTGGCTGAGTGGGGTCGGCGCCATGATCCAGGCAGCGGCGCCGCAGCAGACCGAGTCTTCTCCCAAGATCAACGGCGACCAGCTCGAACTGTTCGCCCAGGATTTTTTTGCGGCGCTGGAACCGGCCGCAAAGCAGTCCATCGCGCCGCAGCCGCTGTTCAAGGCGCCGCCGGCGCCGCCCAAAGTCGTTTTCCCCACGCCGGTGCGCGCACCGGACGCGCCGCCGCTGCGGCGCATCCAGCTCGGTTCCCACAACCTCGAATTTGAATTGCGCCGTTCCAGCCGGCGTTCGATCGGTTTCATGATCGACGACCATGGCCTGCGCGTCACCGCGCCCAGGCGCATCACCCTGGCCGACATCGACAACGCCATCCGTGCCAAGCAGCGCTGGATCCTCACCAAGCTGCGCGAACGGGGCGAGCGGCGCGCGCTGCGCCAGGAACGCGCGCCCGTGGTGTGGGTCGACGGCGCCCAGCTGCCCTACCTGGGCGCGAACATCACGCTGCGCCTGGAAGACGCGCCGCGCAGCCGCTGCGAGTTCGATGCCGATGCGCGCGTGCTGACGGTGGGCGTGGTGGCGGGACTGGCCGAATGGCAGTTGCAGGAGCGGGTGAAGATCTGGTTCCAGGCCGAGGCCAGGCGCCTGTTCGCCGAGCGGCTCGACCTGTATGGAGAAAAGCTGGGCGTGCGCCACGCCTCGCTGACGCTGTCGTCGGCCGGCACACGCTGGGGTTCGTGCACGGTCGACGGCCATATCCGCCTGAACTGGCGCCTGATCCACTATGCGCTGCCGCTGGTCGACTACGTGGCGGCGCACGAACTGGCCCACCTGATCGAAATGAACCACAGCGCGCGCTTCTGGGCCAGGGTGGAGTCGGTATATCCCGATTACGACGGCGCCAAGACGGCGCTCAAGCAGCGCTCGCAGGAAATGCCGGTGGTATTCACCGCCTGAAGCGCGGCGCGCCCTCAGAGCCGCGTGGCGGCGCGCACCGACTCGCCGAAGCGGACCATGCTCTCGCCCTGCGCGGCATTCAGGCAGCGGAACGGCACCGGCAGGGTACCGCGCTTGAGGACCATCATGAAGCCGCGCGAATAGCGCCGGATCGAGCACACATCGCCCCACGGTACCAGGGTCACGCCGCTGCCGCTGGCGCGCACGATGCCGTGCGTGTCGATCGTGAATTCGTAGGTATTGCGGGAACGCCCCTGCGTGACGAAATGCAGGGCCGCGGACGATGTACTCTTGGTTTGCATCCAGTACGTAGCAAGAGTACCGATGCGACGGCGGCGGATGATATATCCGGCATGCTGCCACATGAAGCTGACGTATTCCGGCAGCGTATAACGCACCGAAAACTGCACCGTTTCGGGTGCGCTGGCTGGCACCAGGCCCGGTCCGAGTACCGGCAGCGGCATCAGCGGCGCATCAATGGTGACGCGGCTCGCTGAATCGAGCCGTTCGCGTTGAACCAGCACGGCGACGGGTTTGCGGCTGCCCACCGGCTTTGGATGAATGAACCACATGTGTTTCCCCAGTTTCTATTTGTTGTGATCACATGTTACCAAAGCCTAATAAATCAATCGTCGCAATAAACCAACTGTGCGCGCCGTCGCGCCACGGTGGCGTTGTGCATATGCGGCGGCCTGCGCTCCCATGGCGGCGCGCGCGGCCGGGTCGGCGAGCAGGCGCGCCGCTTCGCTGAGCAGCGCGGCGGCGTCCGGCACGCGGATGGCGCCACCGTCGGCGATGGCGTCGTCGGTGGCCAGCGCAAAATTGAAGGTGTGCGGCCCGACCAGCACCGGTTTGCCGAGGGCGCAAGGCTCGATCAGGTTTTGCCCGCCCAGCGGCAGCAGGCTGCCGCCCACGAAGGCCACGTCGCATGCGGCGTAGTAGGCGAACATCTCGCCCATCGAGTCGCCCAGCAGTACCTGGGTGTCAATCAACTGCGCGACGTCCTCCTGCCCGATGGCCGAGCGGCGCCGCAGCGAAAAGCCGCGCTCCCTGACCAGCGCCGCCACCTCGTCGAAACGCTGCGGGTGGCGCGGCACGATCACCAGCAGCGGCGCCGGGCCGGCCGGCATCGCCATCTTCCTGAACGCGTCGAGGATCAGCGCTTCCTCGCCGTCGCGCGTGCTGCCGCACAGCAGCACCGGGCGTTCGCCGATGCGCGCGCGCAGCCAGGCACCCGTCTCCAGCGCCGCATCGGGCACCACCACATCGAACTTGATGCTGCCGGTGACTTCCACGTTCGGCGCGCCGAACGAGCGCAGGCGCGCCGCATCGGCCTCGGTCTGGGCGGCCACCAGGGCGATGCCCCGGCCGGCATCGGTCATCAGCTTGCCGAAGCGCTGGCCGCGCCGCAGCGAGCGTTCCGACAGGCGCGCGTTGACCAATGCGACCGGAATGCGCTCGCCGCAGGTGGCGATCAGGTTGGGCCAGACTTCGGTCTCCATCAGGATGCAGATGCGCGGCGTGAACTGGCGGATAAAGCGGTTCACCATGCCCACCGTGTCGTAGGGCAGATAGGCCTGGATCAGGCGCTCGCCATGTCTGGAAAACAGCGCCTTGCCGGTGGCGCGTCCGGTAGGGGTCATGTGGGTCAGCAGGATGCGGCTGTCGGGATAAGCCTGGACCAGTGCGTCGATCAGCGGTTCGGCGGCGCGCGTTTCGCCGACCGACACCGCATGCACCCAGATCGTGTGCCAGCCGGCCACGCGGCCGCCATAGAAGCCGAGCCGCTCGCGCCAGTGCTGGCGGTAGCCCGGTTCCTTGAAGCCGCGCCACCACAGTCGCCCCAGCACCAGCGGCAAGGCCAGGTACCACATGACGCTGTAGAAGGTGCGCATCAGGCCGCGCCCCGCAGCTGCTTGACGGCGGCCAGCACCTCGGCCACGGCGGGCGGTGCGCCCTTGTCGCCCAGGTTGATGATGTGCGGCGACCAGTTGCCTTCGGTCTTCCACTTGGGCGAGTCGCAATAGAGCTCGATCACGGGGCGCATGAAGGCGGCGGCGATGTGGGTCAGGCCGGTGTCGACGCCGATCGCCAGCGCCGCGTTGCGCGCCAGGCTGACCGCTTCATCCATCGACAGCCTGGGCAGCACGGTGGCATTCGGCAGGCTGGCCGCCAGCGTGTCGGCTTCGGCCTTTTCAAGCGGCGAACCCCACGCCAGCAGCACCGGCAAGGGCGCCAGCGCGCGGCCGGTGGCGATCCAGTTCTCGGGTGCCCATTTCTTGGCGTCGCGTGCGGTCCCGTGGAAGAACACCGCGTAGTCCCCGGCCGGCATCCATGCCGGGCGGTTGGCGTGATCCGGTCCCGGCAGGCCGAAGTCGGGCTGGGTATCGACCGCGTAGCCAAGCGCCGCGGCGGCCACCAGGCGCCCGCGCGCGACCGCGTGCGTGCGCGGATCGGTAGGAATGCTTTGGGTGTGGAAGATGCGCGAGATGCCTTCGTAGCCCGAGCCTTCGCTGCCGTTGGCCAGGCCGACCTTGCGCCCGCCCTTGGTCACGCGCGCCGCACCCATGATGATGCCGGTCTTGAGCAAGCCCTGGGTATCGAACACGTAGTCGTACTGCTCTTCGCGCACAGCCTTGAAGAAGCCGCGAATTTCCATGCGCGTCTCCTTCTTGCCGAGGCTCTTGCGCCAGCGCCGCAAGGCGAACGGAATGATGCGGCGCACGTGCGGGTTCAGGCGCACCAGGCTGACATAGCCCTCCTCCACCACCCAGTCGATGTTGGCGTCGGGATGGTGGCGCAGGATGTCGGCCACCATCGGCAGGTTGTGCAGCACGTCGCCCAGGGACGACACGCGCACCAGCAGGATGTTCAGGCGCGCCAAGCTTGGCTCGCGCTCAGAACGGCAGTTCGGCGTCGGGCCGCACGGCCACGATCACGCGCCTGAATTCGCTCTGGATGCGGCGCAGCGCTTCCGGCGTTTCCGCTTCAAAGCGCATCACCACCACCGGCGTGGTGTTGGAGGAACGCGCCAGGCCGAAACCGTCCGGGTATTCGACGCGCAGGCCATCGATGTCGATGATGCGCTCGGAGCCGGGGAAGGTGGCTTCATTGCGCAGGCGCTCGATCAGGGCCGCGTTCTCGCCTTCGGCCAGATGCAGGTGCAGTTCGGGCGTGCTGTCGGACTGCGGCAGCGCGTTCATCATGGCCGACGGATCGCTTTCACGGGTCAGCAGTTCCAGCAGGCGCGCGCCGGAATACAGGCCGTCGTCGAAACCGTACCAGCGGTCCTTGAAGAAGATATGGCCGCTCATTTCGCCGCCCAGCGGAGCACCGGTTTCGCGCAGCTTGGCCTTGACCAGCGAGTGGCCGGTCTTCCACATCAGGGGACGGCCGCCATGCTTGGAAATCCATGGCGCCAGGTGGCGCGTGCACTTGACGTCGTACAGGATCTCGGCGCCCGGATTGCGCGACAGGACATCGGCCGCGAACAGCATCATCTGGCGGTCCGGATAGATGATCTGGCCATCCTTGGTAACCACGCCCAGGCGGTCGCCGTCGCCGTCGAAAGCGATGCCGATTTCGGCGTCGGTCTCCTGCAGGCAGCGGATCAGGTCCTGCAGGTTTTCCGGATGGGCCGGATCGGGATGGTGGTTCGGGAAGGTGCCGTCCACTTCGCAGAACAGTTCGATCACTTCGCAGCCCATGCCGCGATACAGGTCGCCGGCAAAGGCGCCGGCCACGCCGTTGCCGCAGTCGACCGCGATTTTCATCGGGCGCGCCAGCTTGACGTCGCCGATGATGCGCTCCAGGTAAGCGGCGCGGATGTCGTGGGTGCTGTAGGCGCCCGGCGTGGCGGCGGCGCTGTGGTCATGGGCGGCAATGCTGTCGGTTATGCTGTGATACAGCGCCTGGATGGTCTCGCCGTGAATCGCTTCGCCGGCCAGCACCATCTTGAAGCCGTTGTAGTTGGGCGGATTGTGGCTGCCCGTGACCATGATGCCCGAGGCCGCGCCCAGCACGTTGGTGCCGAAATAGACCATCGGCGTTGCCACCACGCCCAGGTCGATCACATCGACGCCGGACGCCTGCAAGCCTTCTGCCAGCGCTGCAGTCAGTTCCGGACCGGACAGGCGCCCGTCGCGGCCGATCACGACGGTGCGTTCGCCCTTGGCCAGCGCGGCCATGCCGAACGCCTGGCCGATCTGGCGCGCGATGCCGGCGTCGAGCGTGCTGCCGATGACTCCGCGAATGTCGTAGGCTTTGAAGATCGTCTTGGAAAGTGGAAGCATGGGATAGAAACCTTAGGAAAGTCGCGGCGCGGCAGGATGCTGGCGGGAACCTTGGAAAACCGTAGCGAGCGGTGCAGGTTTCGTTCGAGACGCGCAGCCGTACGAAGGTACGGTGAGCATCGCAGGGCGAAACTTGCGCCGCGCAGCAGGTTTGTCGAGGTTCCTGGCGTGCGCCATGCAGGAACAGGCGGTACCGGGCTTGCAAACAGTGCGTCGGGATGAATGAGGGGGAAAGCGCTTAAAAGAACGTGGTTGATATTGTAGCGGCAAGCGGGGCTGTTGGGAATTGCCGGCCCGCCGATCCTGCCGCTACATGGAAAACGACTAGACGCGCAGTTTGTCGATCGATTTGCCGCCGTCGATCCATTCCTTTACCCATTTCGGCTGGCGGCCGCGGCCAGTCCATTGTTGGGCTGCATTGTCCGGATGACGATAACGCACGGCCACGCTGCCGGTCTTGGCGCGGATGCCGGTACCAATCAGGTCCTTTAGTGGCACACCAACGCTCTGTGCAATTGCCAGAATCTGTTCGCGCGCCTTGGCGACTTCCTGGTGCTCGCGCTTCTTCATTTCTTGCTTGATTTGATCCTGCAGGTTGCGCAGGTCACCAACGGACATATTTGACAGATCCATCATCGTTCCTTCAAAGTGGGTTGAAACAAATTAAGTGAAATCTCACCAATTGTCGCAATATACTACATCCGTGTATTAATGCTAGTCCTTCTTGCGAAGTATGAGCCAGCGGGGTGACTTAAATCGAACAATACGCGCATACAGCCACACATAACTGACGACGAACAATAAACAGAAAAAAATCAATACGCCCGTGTCTTTCCAGAACACCGTGGCCGGGATTACCGCCATCAGGGAAAACATCCACAGGTAGGGCGATGTTAACGAATTGCGGCGCATCAGGGCGCGCGCTTCTTTGCGTCCGACCGCCCATTGCACGATGCGCCGGAAAATCAGGCTGTGCAGGTGAATTCCATCGGGCATCGCGGGGGATTTGCCGCGCAAGAACATGCGGCGATAGGCGGAGAAAATCGTTTCAAAGGCCGGATATATCAACAGCAACGCCGCATACCAGGTCGACACTTCGGGGTTGCGCATTACCAGCAGCAGCGCCAGTTCGCCCAGCATGAAGCCGATAAAATACGCACCGCCGTCGCCCAGGAATATCAGGCCGACCGGGTAATTCCAGATCAGGAAGCCGGCCGTGGCGCCCGCCACCATCAGCGCCGCCACCAGCACGAACACATCGCCCACCTGCCATGCCACATAACCAAGCGAGATCAGCATACAAATGGTTACCACGCTGGCCAGACCATTAAAACCATCGATGATATTAATCGCATTGGCGATCCCGGCCACCGCCAGCACGGTCAGCGGCACCGCCACCCAGATATACATGATGCGCCACGAACTGAAGGGAAAGTCAATACGGTCGAGTTTGGCGTCGAGCAAGAAATAACCAAGCAAGGCGGCCGCCATCGTCAATACCAGGCGGCGCAGGGCGCTGACATTGCCGGTATAGTCTTCGACGATGCCGCCGACAAATGCAACGCCCGCGCACATCATCAGCGACATCAGCCAGCCGGCCATGGCCGGCACGCGCCAGATCGAAATGAGCGCGCTGATGACGACCGCCATGAAAATCGGCAGCCCGCCAATGCGCGCCACGGTATGCGAGTGGACTTTTTGGACGCCGAAGAAATCGGCATCGAGCGCGGGGCCATGCAGCCTGGCCTGCTTGATCACAAGCAGGGTCAGCAAGGCGGAAGCGACAAAACTCACGAGAAATGAAAACATTATTATTTATATATGCAAAAACGCGGGCAGGCTCGTGCCCTACCCGGCGGACCAACGCATGCGGTGAATGTTGCCGTCGCCATGATCTGGTGTGAAGGTAATCCGTGATTGTACCGGATTACCTGCCCCTTAATTACGCCACAATGGGGGCCTGCGGGCGGCGATGCGCAGGTTTTATGCAAAAAAGAGCGCCATCGGCGCCTGTTGCGGCGCTTTTGCTCAATCCTGCGCGAGGCCGCCGCTTGCGGCCGCTGTCGCCAGGCAATCGGCCAGGGCGGCGTGCCAGTCCGGCAATGGGCCGCACAGGGCCATCAATTTGCTGGAATCTAAAAGGGAATTGGCGGGCCGGCGCGCGCTGGCGCCGTACTCGGCGGCGGTGATCGGGATCACCTGGCAGCTTGACCCGGTAGCGGCAAAAATCGCTTCGGCAAAGCCGGCCCAGCTGGTCTGGCCCTGGCTGCTGAGGTGGTACAGGCCGCCGTGCCGCTCCCACCACGGCGCGCCGCCCGCCAGCGCCAGGCCCAGCAGGCGGGCGCTGGCATCGGCCACCGTGCGGCTCCAGGTGGGTGCGCCGTGCTGGTCGGCGACGATGCGCAACTGCGCGCGGTCGCGTGCCAGGCGCAGCATGGTCAGCAGAAAATTATTGCCACGCATGCCATACAGCCAGCTGGTGCGCAAAATCAGATGTGGAATCCCGGCGGCGGCAATCGCCTGCTCGCCGGCAAGCTTGCTCTGTCCATAGACATTCAGCGGCGCCGGCGTATCGGTCTCGATGTAAGCGCCGCCGCTGCTGCCGTCGAACACGTAATCGGTGGAATAATGCAGCAGCGCGGCGCCCAGCGCGCGGGCTTCCTGCGCCATCAGGGCGGGCGCATCGGCATTGATGCGCAGCGCCAGCGCGCCCTCGGCTTCGGCACGGTCCACGGCCGTATAGGCGGCCGCGTTGACGATCAGCGCGGGCCGCACGGCGCGCAGCACGGCGCGCAGCTGGTCCAGATCGGCCAGGTCGCACGCGCCGCGCCCGGGCATGACCAGTTCGCCCAGCGGACGCAGGCTGCGCGCCAGTTCATGCCCGACCTGCCCGCTTGCGCCGGTGAGTAAAATCCTCATGGAAACACGTCGGACTGCGCCAGCAGCGCACCCTTGCTATCCTTGCCCGATAACATGGGCAACCCGCGCAGGGGCCACTCGATACCGATATCGGGATCGTTCCAGAGAATCACCCGTTCCAGCTCGGGCGCCCAGTAATCGGTGGTTTTGTACTGGACTTCGGCGCTCTCGCTGGTGACGATGAAGCCGTGCGCGAAGCCGGGCGGCACCCACAGCTGACGCTGGTTTTCGGCCGACAGATCGAGTCCGATCCAGCGCCCGAAAAAGGCCGACGATTGACGCAAATCGACCACCACGTCATAGACGGCGCCGGCGCTCACGCGCACCAGCTTGCCTTGCGGCTGGGTGATCTGATAATGCAGGCCGCGCAACACATTCCTGGCCGATTTGGAATGATTATCCTGGACAAAATGGGCGGCGACACCGGTCAGCTGCTCGAATTTGCGCTCGTTGAAACTTTCGAAGAAAAATCCCCGGTCGTCGCCGAACACGCGCGGCTCCAGGATCAGCACTTCGGGAATGGCGGTGGGCGTGACTTTCATCAGAAAATCCTATCATTTAAGACTTGCAGCAAATACTGCCCGTAAGCATTATCTTTTATCGCTTGGGCCAGCGCTTCCAGGTCGGCGGCGCTGATAAAACCCTTGCGGTAAGCAATTTCCTCGGGGACCGCGACTTTCAAACCCTGGCGCTTCTCGATGGTGGCAATGAATTGCGAGGCGTCCAATAGCGATTCATGGGTGCCGGTATCGAGCCAGGCCAGTCCGCGCCCCATCACTTCCACCCGCAATTGCCCGGCGGCCAGATAGGCACGGTTAACATCGGTAATCTCCAGTTCGCCGCGTGCGGAAGGCCGGATCGACGCGGCGATGTCGCACACCTGCTTGTCGTAAAAATACAGACCGGTCACCGCGTAATGCGATTTCGGCAGCCGCGGCTTTTCCTCGATCGACAGCGCATTCCGGTCCCGGTCGAATTCCACCACCCCGTAACGCTCCGGATCGTGCACGTGATACGCGAATACCGTGGCGCCATCGGCGCGGGCATTGGCCATGTTCAATTTATGATCAAGTCCATGACCGTAATAAATGTTGTCGCCCAAAATCAATGCCGAAGGCTGCGCGCCGACAAAATCGCGCCCGATAATGAACGCTTGCGCCAGGCCATCGGGCGACGGCTGCACCGCGTAGCGCAGGTTAATGCCCCAGGCGCTGCCGTCGCCCAGCAGCGCGTGAAAACGCGGCGTATCCTGCGGGGTCGAAATGATCAGGATATCGCGCATCCCGGCCAGCATCAGGGTCGTGAGCGGATAATAAATCATCGGCTTGTCGTACACCGGCAGCAATTGCTTGGAGACGCTGGTGGTGACCGGATACAGGCGCGATCCGGAGCCGCCCGCCAGGATAATGCCCTTGCGCGCCAGCGCCGCCGTCATGCCGCCGCTCCCGCATCCGCCAGCCCGTTCCGATAAGCGCCCGAGGCGATAGCGGCCGCCCATGCGCGGTGCTCCAGGTACCAGCGCACGGTATTGGCGATACCGCTGCCGAACGTCTCGGCCGGGGCCCAGCCCAATTCGCGCTGCAGCTTGCCGGCATCGACCGCATAACGCCGGTCGTGGCCCGGGCGGTCCGCCCCATGCACGATCTGGCTGCGATAACCGGCCGCGCCGACCGCGCGCGGCAGCGCGGCGTCGAGCAGATCGCACAGGGTGTGTATCACATCGATATTTTTCATTTCATTGCAGCCGCCGACGTTATACACCTCGCCCGGCCGCCCGGCCTCCAGAATGCGGCGCAGCGCCGCGCAGTGGTCGCCCACATACAGCCAGTCGCGCACCTGCTGCCCGTCGCCGTACACCGGCAGCGGCTTTCCGGCCAGCGCATTGGCAATCATCAGGGGAATCAGCTTTTCGGGGAACTGGCAGGGACCATAGTTGTTCGAGCAATTGCTGGTCAGGGTCGGCAAGCCGTAGGTGTGATGGCAGGCCCGCACCAGATGGTCCGACGCCGCCTTGGAAGCCGCATACGGGCTGTTTGGCGCATACGCGGTGCGCTCGGTAAAGGCCGGCTCGCCCGGCCCCAGGGTGCCATACACTTCATCGGTCGACACGTGCAGGAAGCGAAACGCGCTTTTCTGCGCGCTGGCCAGGTCCTGCCAATACGCGCGCGCCTCCTCGAGCAGCGCGAAGGTGCCATTGATATTGGTGGCGATGAACTCGCCCGGGGCGTCGATCGAGCGGTCCACATGGCTCTCGGCGGCGAAATGGAGCAGCGCGCGCGGGCGGTGCCGCTCCAGCAGCTGCGCCACCAGAACGCGGTTGCCGATATCGCCCTGCACGAACAGATGGCGCGGGTCGTCCTTGAGCCGCGCGAGATTATTCAGATTGCCTGCATACGTCAGTTTATCGAGATTCAATACCGGCTCGTCGCCGAGCGCGAGCCAGTCGAGGATGAAATTGGATCCGATAAAACCGGCACCACCGGTTACAAAAATCATTTAGTATCCGCGGAGGTCGGAAATTTGAAACCACGATTTTATGTGAAACGCGCCGGTACTGGAATTTAATTGTTAAGAACTTACGTAATTGGCGACCTGCAAGGGTGCGCCCACGAAGCCGCCGTCCTGCTCAATCGGATCGAGGAAGATGCGGCGGGACAGGCGCGCGTGCTGTTCGTGGGGGACCTGATCAACCGCGGCCCGGCCTCGCTCGACGCCTTGCGCCAGGTGGCGGCGCTCGCGCGCGCCAGCGGCGGCAAGAGCGACGCCCTGCTCGGCAACCACGACCTGCACCTGCTGGCGGTCGCCGTGGGCGCGCAAAAGATGTCGAAGTCCGATACGCTGGGCGCCATCCTGGCCGCACCCGAGCGCGACGAATTGATCGACTGGCTGCGCCATCGCCCGCTGGCGATGATGGCCGAAGGCCACCTGCTGGTGCATGCCGGCGTGGCGCCCCAGTGGGATGCGGCGCAGACCATGGCGCTGGCGGCGGAAGTCGAAGCGGTGCTGCGCGGGCCTGGCTGGATCGATTTTTTGCGCGACATGTACGGCAACGAGCCGGCGCGCTGGGACGATTCGCTCAGCGGCCTGGCGCGCCTGCGCTGCATCGTCAACGCGCTCACGCGCATGCGCCTGTGCGCGCCGGACGGCACCATGGACTTCAAGGAAAAGGAAAGCGCGGGCGCGCCGCCGGGGTCAGGCCTGCTGCCCTGGTTCGACGTGCCTGGCCGCCGCAGCGCCGGCACCCCGGTGGTGTTCGGCCACTGGTCGGCCCTCGGCCTGCTGCTGCGCCCGGGCGTCATCGGCCTCGATAGCGGCTGCGTGTGGGGCGGCAAACTGACGGCCCTCTGCCTGAACGACCGCAGCCTGCTGCAGGTCGACTGCCCCGAGTACAAGCAGCCCGGCAAACAGAAGGCCTAGCGGCCGACGATTTCCCGGGACAGCGCCGCGCCCACCGCGGCATGCGCGGCGGCGCACACGTCGCGCCGGTGCGCGCCGGCGGCATTGATCGGCTCAGAGCACACCAGGCGCGCGAATACCGGCGGGCCGGACAGAATCGCCACCAGGCTCTGGGCGAAGGTCATATCGCCGATAAATTCAATCGATGGGTGCAGCAGCCGCTGTGTATCGTCCATATAGCACACCGCATACGGCTGCACCATCACCTTGGCGTCCACCGCCGCCTCGAACAGATTGGCATGGAAGGGCATCAGGCTGCCCTGCTGCGCCGTGGTCCCTTCGGGGAAGAAGGCGACGCGCTCGCCCTGCTCCAGCTTGAGCACCAGGCCCTTGAAAATCTGGCGCAGGTCGCGCCGGTTGCCGCGCGCGAGGAATACCGTGCCGGCCTTGTCCGCCAGCCAGCCAAGCACCGGCCACTCGCGGATTTCGGACTTGGCCACGAAGCGGCACGGGTACAGCGCATTGATCACGAAGATATCGAGCCACGAGACGTGATTGGCCACCACCATCGCGTGCGCCAGCGCCGGCACGCCGGTCGACGGCATCACAGTCACACCACAGATGCCCACCAGACGGCGCGACCAGCTCTGGGTCACGCGGTCGCGCAGCCGGTGACTGGCCCACGGGAACACGAATGCGCACGCGGACAGGCCGGTCAACAGATGGAAAAACACGCGGCACAGCCGGAAATAGAGCTTGATCTTCACATGACACCAAAGGGACGGAAATGCCGGGTGCATGCATGCCACCCGGTGTGCATGCGGCGTCGCGCGCCGCATGCCACTTTAAGCGCTGAAGCTAGCGCTGAAACGCGATGCGTCCGCCCACGATGGTCGCCTTGACCTGCCCGGCCAGTTCGTAGCCGAGGAAAGGCGTGTGCTTGCCCTGGCTGGCCAGCGCCGACGCTTCGACCGTCCAGCGCGCGGCCGGATCGAACACCACCACATCGGCGGCAGCGCCCGGCGCAAGCTGGCCGACCGTCAGGCCGGCGATGCGCGCCGCGTCGGTCGTGATCTTGGCGATGGCGCGCGAGAGCGGGGAGCTTGACCCGGCCGCGCCGTGCTGCATGCCGGCGTAATCGTCGGCCCACTTGATCGCCAGCGACAGCAGCAGTTCCAGCCCGGTGGCGCCGGGCGAGGCTTCGCCGAACGGCAGCAGCTTCTCGTCGTCGTCGACCGGGGTATGGTCGGAGCAGATCGCGTCGATGGTGCCGTCGTACAGGGCGGCGCGGATCGCATCGCGGTCGCGCTGGCTGCGAAACGGCGGCGTGACGCGCGCGTTGGAATCGAAAAAGCCGATGTCGGCGTCGGTCATGTGCACATGGTGCACCGCCACGTCGCAGGTGACCGGCAAGCCTTCCTTCTTGGCCGCGCGCACCAGGTCAAGGCCCGCGCTTGAGGACATGCGGCACAGGTGCACGCGCGCGCCGGTGGCGCGCACCAGTTCGAACACGGTGTGCAGCGCGATCGTCTCGGACATGACCGGCACCCCGGCCAGGCCGAGGCGCGACGCCAGCGGCCCGCTGTGGGCAATGCCGCCGCGCCCGATGTGCGCATCCTGCGGACGCACCCACACGGTGAAGCCGAAGGTTTTGGCGTACTGCAGGGCGCGCAGCAGCACCGTGGTGTCTTCGATGACTTCCTCGGCCTGCGAAAAGCCGATGCAGCCCGCTTCCGTCAGCTCCATCATTTCGGTCAGGGCCTTGCCCTTCAGGCCCATGGTCAGCGCGCCCAGCGGGTGCACGTGCGCCTGCTGCAGTTTGCCGGCGCGGTACTTGAGCATTTCGACCAGGCCCGGTTCGTCCAGCACCGGATCGGTATCGGGCGGACAAATCAGGCTGGTCACGCCGCCCTGCATCGCCGCCTGCATCTCGGACTTGAGGGTGGCCTTGTATTCGTAGCCCGGCTCGCGCAGGCGCGCCGACAGGTCGACCAGGCCGGGAGCGACCACCAGGCCGGTGGCGTCGATGCTGTTGCCGGCATTGAATCCGGCCGGCGCGCTGCCGGTCGAAGCGACCTTGCCGTCGACGATAAACAAATCCGTTACAGCGTCGATGCCGTTGGCCGGGTCGATCAGGCGCCCGTTCTTGATATGAAGATGGTTGTTCACGTTCACCCTTGCGCTCCTGCCAGAATACTCATTACCGCCATCCGTACCGCGATCCCGAACGTCACCTGCGGCAAAATCACCGCCTGCGCGCCATCGGCCACCGCCGAATCGATTTCCACGCCCCGGTTCATCGGGCCCGGATGCATGACGATCGCATCGGGCTTGGCCAGCGCCAGGCGCTCGGGCGTGAGGCCGTAGCTCTTGAAATACTCCTGCGCCGACGGCAGCAGCGCGCCGCTCATGCGCTCGTTCTGCAGGCGCAGCATGATGATGACGTCGACGTCTTTGAGGCCCTCGTCCATGTTGGTGAACACGCGCACGCCCATCTGTTCCAGCCCGCCCGGCAGCAGCGTGTGCGGGCCGATGGCGCGCACTTCCGGGACTCCCAGGGTGGTCAGGGCATGGATGTCGGAACGCGCCACGCGGCTGTGCAGGATGTCGCCCACGATGGCCACGCGCAGGTTGGTGAAGTCCTTCTTGTAGTGGCGGATCGTGTACATGTCGAGCAGGCCCTGGGTCGGGTGCGCGTGGCGGCCATCGCCCGCGTTGACCACGTGGACGTGCGACTGCTTCGTATCGATCAGGTGCTTGGCGATCAGGTAGGGCGCGCCCGACTGCGCATGGCGCACCACGAACATATCGGCGTGCATGGCCGACAGGTTGTCGATGGTGTCGAGCAGCGACTCGCCCTTGCTGGCCGACGACGCCTGGATATTGAGGTTGATGACGTCGGCCGAGAGACGCTTGGAGGCGATCTCGAAGGTGGTGCGGGTGCGCGTGGAGTTCTCGAAGAACAGGTTGAACACGCTCTTGCCGCGCATGAGCGGCACCTTCTTCACTTCACGGTCGGAGATGCCGACAAAGCTCGACGCCGTGTCGAGGATATGATTGACGATCGATTTGGGCAGCCCTTCGATGCTTAACAGGTGCTGCAGTTCGCCATTTTTATTCAGTTGCGGATTAAGCATGGTCTTCTTCTATGGTGAGCGAAAATTGCCCGTCGCCGGCACGCGCCAGCGCAAGCGACTGATTGGCTTCCAGCGCGACCGAGGTGGCGACGAAATCGGCCGCCACCGGCAGCTCGCGCCCGCCGCGGTCGGCCAATGCCGCCAGCATGATGCGCGCCGGACGGCCATAGTCGAACAGCACATTGATGGCCGCGCGCGTGGTGCGCCCGGTGTAGAGCACGTCGTCCACCAGCACGATGTGGGCGCGGTCGACGTTGAACAGGATGTGGGTCGGTTTCACGTCCGGATGCAGGCCCTTCTTGGCAAAGTCGTCGCGGTAGAACGAGACGTCGATGAAGCCCAGGCGGTCCTTCAGGCCCAGATCGGCCGCGAGGCGTTCGGCCAGCCAGGCGCCGCCCGAGTGAATGCCGATGATCGCCGCGTCCTGCACCCCGTGCAAGCCATCGCGCACCTGGCCGAGCAGCGTCTGGTACAGCGCCTCGGCGTCGAACTGCTTAGTTGTTGTTGGCATGGTCGTCAAAGTATTGTTGCAAAATGATGGAGGCGGCTTGGTCGTCGATGATCTGGCCGCGTTTGGCGTGGATCACGGCCGACGAATAGCGTTCGTCGACCAGGGTGACCGGCAGGTTGAAGCGCCCGTGCAGCTGGTTGGCGAAGCGGCGGCAGCGCAGGGTCATGTCGTGTTCCGTGCCGTCGGGATGGCGCGGTTCGCCCACCACCAGGCGGGCCGGGGCCCAGGCGGCGATCAGGTCGCCGATCTGCTTGAAGCGGGCCGCATTGTCGATGGCGTTGACCACCGCGAGCGGCTGCGCCTGACCGGTCAGGGTGTTCCCCATCGCGATCCCAATACGCTTGATGCCGAAATCGAAGCCGAGTACGAGTTCAATCACCGCTTCAGCCACGCGCGCAGTTCCCGTGGTGCCGGTCAAGCATGGCCGGCCTCGGAGGCGAGCATCAGCGGGTCGATGCCCAGCAGCTTGATGGCGGCGTTGTAGCGCTCCTCGATCGGCAGATCGAACAGCACGTGCGCGTCGGCGCCCACCGTCAGCCAGCCATTGCGGCCGATTTCATCTTCCAGTTGGCCGGGGCTCCAGCCGGCGTAGCCGATGGAGACCAAAAGGCGCTGGGGGCCATCGCCGTTGGCTACCGCTTCGAGCACGTCGATCGAGGTGGTGAAGGCCACGTCCTCGGTCACCGTCAGCGACGACGAATAGCGCGCGCCGGGCGTGTGCAGCACGAAGCCGCGGTCGTCCTGCACCGGGCCGCCGAACATGATCGGTTCGTTGACAACGGCCGTGCGCAGGCCGTCGGCCAGTTTCAGGTCGATGCGCTCGAACAGCACTTCCATGGTCATGTCGGTCGGCTTGTTGATGACGACACCAAGCACGCCTTTGTCGTTGTGCTCGCAGATATAGACGACGGTGCCGCCGAAAATCGGGTCCTGCATGGATGGCATCGCTATCAGGAAATGATTTGCCAGGTTCAAGGTGGACGCCGATGCCATGGCGTTGCCCTCGTCGAGACGAACTTCGTCGTCCTGCGACATGCCGGGCACGGGCAGAGTTTTGCCGATTTTGCTTTTCTTCATACGCGTCACTCTCTCTGCTCGCTCTCTGATGTTTACTGCTAGTATCCGGGCTGGCAAACGATGGAATTTTCGATAGTTTACACTGATTTGTGGCCTCCACCACCGGAAGCGCCATCACGCGCGCAGCTAACTGCGATGGTAGCCGATAATTCCCCTTCCTTTCTTGACACCGAACACCATCATGACATTGAGTAAATCGCTCGTCTGGTTCCGCCGCGACTTGCGCGCCTTCGATCACGCCGCACTGCATCATGCGCTAACATCGTCGAATAGCGTTTATTGCGTGTTCATTTACGATAACACAATCCTCGACAGTTTACCGCGCGCGGACCGCCGGGTCGAGTTCATTCATGCCAGCCTGGCCGAACTCGATGCGGAGTTGCGTCAATTGGGCGGCTGCCTGATTGTGCGCCATGCCGACGCGGCGCAGGCAATTCCAACACTTGCCGCGCAATTGGGCGTGGATGCGGTCTTCGTCAACGGCGACTACGAGCCGCAGGCGATCGCGCGCGATGCCGCCGTGGCCAGCCGCCTGGAGGCCGAGGGCCGGCGCTTTTTCAGCTACAAGGACCAGGTCATTTTCGAGAAAAGCGAGGTGCTCACGCTGGCGGGCCAGAACTTTTCGGTGTTCACGCCGTACAAGAACGCCTGGCTCAAACGCATGGCGGCCGAACCGGATTGCGTGGCGCCCTATCCGGTCGAGCCGCATGCGGCGCGCCTTGCGCCTCCCATCGACGATGCGCCCTTGCCGACGCTGCGCGAGCTCGGTTTCGAGCCGACCAATCTGTCGGCCTTGTCGATCCCCACCGGCATGAGCGGCGCGGCGCGGCTGTTCGAGGACTTCATCGGGCGCATTGCCGATTACGGCGAGGCGCGCAACTACCCTGTGCTCAAGGGGCCGTCGTATCTGTCGGTGCATCTGCGCTTCGGCACCCTGTCGCTGCGCCATCTGGTGCGCACGGTGACGGAGCTGATCGCGCGCGGGGCCGGCGGCGAAGGCGCGCCGGTGTGGCTGTCGGAACTGATCTGGCGCGATTTCTACGCCATGATTCTGTTTAACCATCCGCACGTCGTCGAACGCGCGTTCAAGCCGGCCTACGATGCGATCGCATTCGAGACCGGGCCCGAGGCCGACGAGATGTTTGCCGCGTGGTGCGAGGGGCGTACCGGCTATCCGCTGGTCGACGCGGCCATGGCGCAGCTGAACCAGACCGGGTACATGCACAACCGCCTGCGCATGGTCACGGCCTGCTTTCTGATCAAGGACCTCGGCATCGACTGGCGCCGCGGCGAAGCGTATTTCGCGCGGCACCTGAACGACTACGATCTGTCGTCGAACAATGGGGGATGGCAGTGGGCGTCGTCGTCGGGATGCGATGCGCAGCCCTATTTCAGGATTTTTAATCCGGTGACGCAGTCCGAGAAGTTTGAAGCGAAGGGAAAGTTCATCCGGCGTTATCTGCCGCAGCTCGATGGCTTGTCGGACAAGGAGATTCACGCGCCGTGGACCGTGCCGCCGATGGTGCTGGCGCAGAAGAAGGTCGTGCTGGGGAAGGATTATCCGGCGCCGATTGTCAGGCATGACGAGGCACGGGCCAAGACGCTGGAGCGGTATGCGGTGGTGAAGGTCAACTAACGTCGTTCCCGCGCCAAGGTAGCGAAAATAAAAAACGCCTTGCACCGTTTGACCGGTGCAAGGCGTTTTTGTCTTTGCTACTTACCGCTTAATGCGCTACCGGCATCTCGCGATTGAGCAAACCGGCAATCGCCGCCAACAGCATATCTTCCTGGAACGGCTTACCGAAGTAGGCATTCACACCCAGATCCAGCGCGTAGTTGCGGTGCTTGTCCGCGGTACGCGAGGTGATCATGATGATCGGGATCTCGTTGGTGCCGCTGTTGCCGCGAATATTGCGGGTCAAATCGAAACCATCCATGCGCGGCATCTCGATATCGACCAGCATCAGGTGCGGCACCGTCTCTTGCAGATGTTCGAGCGCATCGACGCCGTCCTTGGCCAGCACCACCTGGTAACCCTCGCGCTCCAGCAAACGCTGGGTCACTTTGCGCACGGTCAGCGAATCGTCGACCACCATGATGACAAAGTCGGCTGCCCGCGTCTCGGGCACCACCGCCGTCGTTTCCACGACAATGCGCTGACGCGTTTGCGGATGATGGTCGAGGTGATGCGACAAGGCCACCGGATTAAGAATGAGCACGATATCGCCCGAACCGAGCACCGTCGCACCGGAAATGCCGATCATGCGCGACAACTGCGGCCCGATATTTTTAATAACGACCTCGCGGTTACCCTGGATATCGTCAACCTGCACCGCCAGGCGGTCGGCGCCGCTCTTGAGCACCATCACCGGGCACGAACGCTGCGACAGCGGACGCGCTTCGGCATCGCCCAGCAAAGTCGGCAGATAATGCAGCGCCACCTTCTGGCCCTGGAATTCCACGAAACCTTCGGCGTGCGCGGCGTTGACGGCCGCTTCTTTCATCTGCAGCACCTGCTCCACCAGAATCGATGGCAGTGCAAACGTCTTGGAACCGCTGGTGGTCAGCACGACCTGGGTGACCGCAAGCGTCAGCGGCAGGTGAATCGTGAAGCGCGCGCCCTTGCCTGCCTCGGTGGCAATCGCCACCCGGCCGCCAAGCGCTTGCGCTTGCGAGCGCACCACGTCCATGCCCACGCCGCGGCCGGCCAGTTCGGTCAGCGCATCGGCGGTCGAGAAGCCCGGTTCGAAAATCAGGTCGGCCGCTTCGGCGTCGGTGACGACGGCATGCGGCGCCAGCAGCCCGTTTTCACGTGCCTTGGTGCGAATACGCGACAGGTCGAGACCTGCGCCGTCATCGTTGAACTGGATGACCACCTCGTTACCCTGCTGGCTGACCTGGATCAGCAGCTCGCCCGTTTCGGCCTTGCCGGCCGCACCACGGCGGGCACGCGATTCGATACCGTGCACGATGGCGTTACGCAGCAAGTGCTCGAACGGCGCGGCCATCTGCTCCAGAACGCTGCGGTCGATTTCGACCGTGCCACCCCGGATATCCAGGTTGACCCGCTTGTCGATTTCTTTCGCCGTCTGGCGCGCCACGCGGAACAGACGCTCCGACAGGCTGGCAAACTGCACCATCCGCACCCGCATCAGATCCTGCTGCAGATCGCGCGTCAGGCGCGACTGCACGTTCAAGTCGTCGGTGGCGCCGTCGACCGTGCGCGTCAGGCTTTCGTGGAACGACGCAACGTCGTTCACCGATTCGGCCATCATCCGCGTCAATTCCTGCAGACGGGTAAAGCGGTCGAATTCGAGCGGATCGAATTCGCGTTCGCTGGAAATCGACATACGCGACGAAATCTGCGATTCGGCCTGCATCTCGACTTCGCGCAGCTGGCGGCGCAAGCGTCCCAGATTGTCCGAGAAGTCGCTCAGCGACGCCTTCAGGGTCGATACCTGGCTTTCCAGCTTCGAACGCGTGATCGACACTTCACCGGCCTGGTTGACCAGGCGGTCCAGAATGTCGGCGCGCACACGCACCAGCGGGGTACGGGTCTGGGCGGCGTGGGCATCGTCCACGCTGCCTGCAGCCGCCGCGGCCAGGCCTGGCACCGGCACGACGCCGAGGGCAGGCTGCTGCAATTGTTCGAACAGCAGAAGCGCGTGATCGTAGTTGGCCATCAGTTCGTCGAACGCGGCTGGCGTCGACGTTCCGGCGTGGACCATGTTCTCGATCTGCGTTTCGATCTCGTGGGTGTGCTGACCGAGGCGCATGGCACCGGCCATCCGTGCACTGCCCTTGACCGTGTGCAGCGTACGCAGAAGCTGCTGTACCGGGGTGGTATCGGACGGATTCTGCTGCCACTTGCGCAGGTTGTTGCCGATTTCCGGCAACAGGTCGGTACCCTCTTCCAGGAACACTGGCAGCAGGTCGACGTCAAGGTCATCGGCGAAGGCCGTTTCGGCCACCGCAGGCGCGGCTGGCGTCTCCGACTCCGGCTGCAACAAGGCTTCGAGCAGCGGCACATGCGCCGTCATCGGCTGCATCGGCACGACTGCCGCCGGTTCCGCTTCGACGACCGGCTCGGCTTCGGCCACAGCTTCTTCGATCACCGGCTCGGCTTCGAGCACGGCTTCTTCGATCACCGGCTCGGCTTCAAGCACAGCTTCTTCGGCCACCGGCTCTTCAACCAGCAGTTCGGCTTCAAGCGCAGCTTCTTCGATCAGTTGTTCTTCAAGCACTGGCTCGGCTTCAAGCACAGGTTCTTCGGCCACCGGCTCTTCAACCAGCAGCTCGGCTTCAAGCGCAGCTTCTTCGATCAGCTGCTCTTCAAGCACTGGCTCGGCGTCAAGGACCAGATCTTCGGTCACCGGTTCGGCTTCAATCACCGCTTCGGCTTCGATCATTGGCTCGTCGAGCACCGGTTCGGCTTCGATCACCGGCTCGGCTTCGGGCAGTGCCTCCTGGTGTTCTTGCACCATCGGCTGCGCCGGTTCCGGATTGTCCAGCAGCGGCACATCGAACGGATCTTCCTCGCCGAACAGGGCGTCGACCGCGTCGACTTCCGGCTCGGACACCGTCTGCGCCAGGGCCGATTCGCGTTCCGGCATCACTGGCGGCTCTGCCACCAGGCTGTCGAGCGTATCGGCAAACAGGCCATCGAGACGGCGTGCCAGGTCTTCGTCGGCGCCCGCGAACACGGCAGCCGCTTCCTGGGCCGCGAGCTGCTCGCGCAACACGTGCAGGCGTGCCACCAGATCCGGTTCGGCCGGCGCCAGTTCGCCGAGCGCGAAGCGCTGCAGCATCTGGCGTACGCGGTCGATGGTTTCGTCGAGCAGGTCGCGCTGGGCCTCGTCGAAGACCGGCGCGGGGCTCTTGAGCACCATCTCGACTTCGTAGGCGATTTCGCGCAGGGCGTGGAAGCCCACCGTGGCCGAGGTGCCGGCCAGGGTATGCGCGGCTTTTTCGGCTTCCGGCGTGACCTGGCGCTGCGGCTCGTGACGCCATTCGGCGAAGTCCTGGCTCAGCAGGCGAACCAGTTCGTCGGTCTCGGCGAGGTAAATGTTATACAGCGGCAGCGGGATTTCGAGTTCGCCAATGCGCTTGGTGTTGTCGTCGGCCGCGGCCAGGGTGCCCGGTACCGGGAAGTCGATGACGTTGCCCGGCGCCGCGCTCTCCGTTGCCGGCAGGGCGATGATGTCGTCCAGGATCATCGGCTCGAAGGAGTCGTCGATCGCGAAGTGTTCGTCGTGATGCTCGTCCACCGGCGTTGCCGCCTGCACCGGCTCGTCGGCCATGGCCGGCGTGGCCTCGGCCGGCGCCGCGTCCATGGAGAAGGCTTCGCCATGCTGCACGCGTTCGGCGGCGGCGACCAGCGCTTCGCTGGTGCGCTGCGAGCTGCCGGTGGTCGCGAGCTGCTCGACCCAGACGGTCATGTCGGCGGTGGCGCGGGTAAGGAGCGAGAGCAGGTTGGCGTCGGCTGCGCGTTCTTCCGACAACCACAGGTTCATCACTTTTTCGACGGCGGCGGCGCCTTCGGCGAAATTGTTCAGGCCGACCATGCGGCCGCTGCCCTTGAGCGTGTGGAAGGAGCGCCGCAGCATCGTCAGCGTTTCCATATTGGTCGGCATGCTTTGCGCCGCCGGCAGGGTCGAGCCGACAAAAGCGAGCACTTCCTGCGCTTCGGAGATGAAGATTTCGAGCAGTTCGGCTTCGATTTCGTCGTCGCCCGGCGGTGCGGGTGCTGCCACCACCACCGGCGCCTTGATTTGTTCTTCGACCACCACCGGCGCCGCCGGCGCAGGCGCCTCGGCGACCGGTGCGATCTCGATCACCGGCTCCTGGTCGAACTGCGATTCGCCGTGCGCCGGTTTTTCAAACGGTACGGCGCGCAGCATGCCGTCGTTGCTGTCGAACGTGAAGCGCTCGCGCGCCTCGTCGACGTTCTTGGCCAGCATGTCGACAAAAAAGCCCAGCGCGCCGACGTTTTGCGCGATGTTCTGCAGCGACGCGGCTTCGAGTTCGGGATTGCCTTCGGCCGCGGCGAGCGTGCGCACCGCATCCTTGACGTGCAGGGCGGCGCGCATCGCGTCTTCCTGGTCGAGGATGGCGACGGCGCCCTGCAACTGGTGCAGCACCGGATCGATCTGGGCCAGGGTGGCGCGCTTGCTGGTGTCGGAGTAGTAATCGTCGAGGACTTTTTCGACCTGGCGCAAGCCGTTTTTCATTTCGGCGGCCAGCACGGCGACGGTTTGCTCGTGCTGGATGCGGCGCGACAGGTCGCCCTGCCATTGCGGCGCTTCCGGCGGCGTTTCGCCGGCGCCGAGCGCCAGCAGACGCGCGCCGATGACTTCGGCGTGGGCGTCGAAATCGTCCGGCAGCTGGCGGATCTTGTCGAGGCTATTCTCGATGAACAGCATGGCCGTGGCCATTTCGAGACTGAAGACGCTGTTGCGCTTGGAAGCGGCGGAATCTTTGGTGACGCGCACCATCTGGTGCTGCAGGCGCGCCAGCGCCGGGGCGCCCAGCTTTTCGCCTGCCTCGGCCAGGGTGGCGAGCAGTTCTTCAAATTCGGTTTCCAGCGCCGGCAGCGGTTCGACCGAGAGCCGGTCCCAGTTGCCCTTGGCCTTGGCCAGCGCTTCCTTGGCGGTCTTGAGCGCCTCGGCGTCGATGCGGCCGTAGCGGCGCGTATCGTAATCGGCCGGCACCATGCCGTCCAGATGATAGGCGCGGCGCAGGGCCAGCGCCGTCGGCGGCGGATTGGGTACGGCGGCCATGAAGAACAGGGCGTCGCGCAGCATCGTTTCGGGCAGGCTGACCTGGCCTTGCGAGAGGCGGCGGATCTGCAGATTGATCAGGCCGAAGAGCTGCTTGACATACAGGTCGCTGGCCAGATGGCCTTCGGCCACCAGTTCGGCAAAGCCCTGCATCGCCATCCAGAAGGTGCGCGGCAAGGGCTGGTCCTGGGCGTCGGCCACATGGGCGATCGCTTCGAGCAGCACTTGCGCGTGCTGGCGCTGGCCCGCCTGGTCGGCGCTTTTCAGGAACGGCAGCAGCGCTTTTTCAAAGCGCGTGCGGCAGGCCGCGTAGTCCGGCGCGCTGTCGGGCGCCACGTGGCGCTTGAGCGACACCGGCGCCGACAGGTCGGCGAAAAACAGGTCGGCCGGGTGAATCCGGTCGGCGCCCAGCATTTCCTTGAGCGCGCGGTAATACGGGAACAGGCGCGCCGGCTGCTGCGGCGCGCCCGAAAGCAGTTCTTCGAGATACTCGATCACCGCCTGGTAAGCGTGGGCGATGACTTGCGCGCGCTCGGGCGTGCAGTCGAGCAGGCCATCCTTGAAGCGGTCCAGCGCGTTTTCCGCGGCCTCGGTCATGGCGCCGGCGCCATCGACATCGACCATCTGCAAGGCGCCGTGCGCCTGGTGCAGATAGGCTTTCGCATGCTTGAGCGAACTTGCCTGGGCTTCCGCCGTATGCTCCGCCGCCTCTGCCAGCGCGGTATTGGAGCGGCCCAGCGCATCGCGGATCTCGCTCATGACCCAGGACAGCGGTCCTGTGTCGAACTGCGGTACGTGCGAATTGTCAGTAGTGGTCATGCTTACCTTGATAAATCAACCGGGGTTCTCAAGCCACCACGCGGAAGCGCGATACCGAGTTTTTCAGTTCCTGCGCCAGCAGCGACAGCTGGCGAATCGATTGTGCGGTTTGCTGGGTACCGTCCTGGGTGTTTTCGGTCACCGACAGGATGTGCTGAATGTTGTGCGCCACATCGTTCGCCGATGTCGCCTGCAGCTCCGTCGCAAACGAAATGCCCTGAATCAGTTCCGCAAGGCGGTTCGAAACGCGCGAAATGTCGGACAGTGCGGCACCCGCGGCATCGGACAGCCTGGCTCCCTCGACCACACCCTGCGTCGATTTTTCCATAGCGGCCACCGCGTCGTGGGTATCGGTCTGAATGGTACGCACCAGCGCGCCGATCTGTTTTGCCGCTTCCGCCGAACGTTCCGCCAGTCGCTGAACCTCTTCCGCAACCACCGAGAAGCCGCGTCCCGCTTCACCGGCCGATGCCGCCTGAATCGCCGCGTTCAGCGCCAGTACGTTGGTCTGTTCGGTAATGTCGGAAATCAGTTCCGTGATCTCGCCAATCTCCTGGGACGATTCGCCCAGCCGCTTGATTCGTTTCGAGGTTTCCTGGATCTGCTCGCGGATCTCGTGCATACCCTTGATCGAGTTTTCCACCGCCGTCGAACCTTGCAATGCCGCCGCAACCGACTGGCGCGCAACCTCTGCCGATTCATTCGCCGACTTCGATACGTCGGTAATTTCGTTCGCCATTTTCAGAACCGTCTCGGACGCTTCCTGAATCTCGCGCGACTGCTGCTCGGTCGCCGCCAGCAGGTCGGTCGAAATGTTCTGTGCGTTGGTCGATGCCGAGGTCACCTGCTCCGCCGTCGTCGTCACGCGTTCCACCAGACCGCGCAGCTCTTCCACCGTGTAGTTCACCGAGTCGGCGATCGCGCCGGTGATGTCTTCCGACACCGTTGCGTGCACGGTCAAGTCACCATCGGCCACTTCCTGAAGTTCGTTCATCAGGCGCAAAATAGCGGCCTGATTCTGGTCGTTGGTCGCTTTCGCTTCTTCTTCCTTCGACTGCGCCAGCTGGCGCATCGATTCCGCTTCCTGGCGACGCACATCGGCGCCGCGGGCACGGGTACGGGAGTCTTGCAGCATGACGCGGGCGATACTGACGCCGACGCCCAAGGTGAACATGGTGGCCATGGCCATTACCCAGAACCAGGCATTGTTCGAATCCTGCTCGGTACGAAAGCCCACCTGCACCTTGGTCAGCAGCGCCTTGACTTCTTCGTTCTCGTAGAAGATCGACTGTTCGGCGCCTTTGGCGGCCGTGAATTTCGGCAGGTTGTCGAGGATCGAGGCCACCAGTTTCTGGTAGGTGTCGAACTTCGACTTGATCAGTTCGAGCTTGACGCGCAGTTCCGCGTCTTTCGTGGCCGAGAGCTGCATCGTCTCGTTCCCGTTCAGGAAGCCTTCGACCGTGGTACGGAAGGTCGTGGTGTCGCGGCCCAGCTGGAACGCGGTTTCGGAACGGATACCGCCGGAGGTCAGGAATTCGCTGGCGCTGCGCGAGAGGCGCTGGGTCAGCATCATCAGGCGCCCGATGGCAGCCAGTTCGCGTGGCGTGCCGCCGCGCTGGACTTTTTCGTTGAGCAGTTCTTCGGTCATCGACAACAGCTCTGGCGAGAGGGTGTCGAGCTGGCGCAAGGTCTTTTCAAAACCGGTCAGTTCCGGCTTCATGCGCAAGATGGTGCCTGCCGAATTGTCGGAGGTAACCCACTTGAGCTTCGCAGCGGCGATCAGCTTGTTCATGCTGGCCGGTGGCGTCGGCAGCTGCACGCCGCCGATCTTGCCGCCGCGCTGGAGCGCGGTCAGGTCGGCCGTCAGCTGGGCGCGGCTCTGCTCGAGCTGCACGAAGGCTTCCTGGTTACCCTGGATCGCGTTAGGCGCCGCTTTACCGATACGCTGGGAGTGCATCAGCGCGTCGGACGCGATCTGCGTCTGGGCCGAAGCGTCGGAGCTGCTGGCCGCGTTGCGCCACAGCGCCACCACGGTGACCAGAATGCCGGCCACGAACACCATCAGCAAAATACGCAGCTGGCGCGGCAGCGACAGGTGGCCGATCAGCGGCAGGCGCGCTTCGCTACCGCCGTCGTCGTCGTCGCCGCCTCGCTTGCGGCCCATGATGTTCGCCAGGCGCAGCTCGTCGTGCTGATCGAGTTCGGCGCGCAGGCTGTCGTCCACCACGTTCTGCGCGGGCGCGCTGTCGTCCTTGTTCAAGGCCGCAGCCTCCAGATCGGGACCGAATTCTGTATCCGGTACCGGCTCACCCTTTGGGGTACTCTTCCATGCAAATCCCATTCCAGCTCCCAGTTTCTTAAGGTATGGCCACTTATGACTGCGGCTTAAAATCCAACGTGCAAAAACCGCGCATCGGTGACGAGGGCCGCCAGGTCGAGCGGGATCCATTCGTTTGCATCGGTATCGCGTAATCTGTCGCCGACAACTTCCATGTCGCCGGCGTGTCGCAGGCCGTACACCCGGGCCACCAGCAGGCCGCAGTTAAAGCCCAGGTGGGTGGCCAGGGTGACGATCCGGCTGTCCGGGCCGGTCACCGTTTCGGCGCCTCCCTGGAAGCGCGCAAAATCGATCAGGCCGACCAGATTGCCCCGGATATTGGCTAGCCCCAGGTACCAGGGCTGCGTCAGCGGCACCACCGTCACCGGCGGAATCGGCACGATTTCGCCGGCCTGGGTCAGGTCGAGCAGGAAGCGCTCGGCGCCGATCAGCACGCCCAGTTGATTGACGCGCGCGCCGCTGTTGGTACGGGCCGCCTGCATCCGTTCGAGCAGCTGCACCTGGTACTGGCGCAAACGGGTGCGGCGTCCGGCGCCGTCCGACGGCGCGGAGGCGACTGGGGCGAAATCGACGTCGCTCACGGCTTAGGCGCCGCCGAGGGCAGCGATTTTCGCCAGCAGCAGTTCGGCGTCGACCGGCTTGACCATGTAGTCGCGCGCACCCTGGCGCAGGCCCCAGACGCGGTCGGTTTCCTGGTTCTTGCTGCTGCAAATGATGATGGGCACGTCGCCGAGGTCCGGGTCGCGCGCGATGGTGCGGGTGACCTGGAAGCCATTGGCGCCAGGCATGACCACATCCATCAGGATCAGTTCAGGTTTGTCTTCCTTGATCTTGAGCAGCGCTTCCTCGCCGTTTTCGGCGGTGGTCACGGTGAAGCCGGCTTTGACCAGGATATCGGTCAGGTAGTAACGCTCGGTCGGGGAGTCGTCGACGATCAGGATTTTTTGTATGGCCACGGTAGGCTCCAGAAATATTATTTTGAGTCGGCGTCGGCAGTATGTTCGCGCACCGCGCTGAGCAGACTGTCTTTGCTGAAAGGTTTGGTAAGGTAGGCGGAAGAACCGACCATCAGGCCGCGGGCACGGTCGAACAGGCCATCCTTCGATGAGAGCATCAGCACCGGGGTGGCATGAAAACGCGCGCTTCGCTTGATCAGCGCGCAGGTCTGGTAGCCATCGAGGCGCGGCATCAGGATGTCGCAGAAAATCAGCGACGGATGATGGTCGTTAATCTTGGCCAGGGCATCGAAACCATCTTCGGCCAGCACCACCTGATACCCAGCCTGGGTGAGAAAAATCTCGGCCGAACGACGAATCGTACTGCTGTCGTCGATCACCATGATTTTCAGTACGTTCGGTTGCGGCAATGTCGTCATTTTCAATTTCACTCAACATGAGCCTGAACGATATCATAGGGCAACCCTTTTGTCCCCTTAATGTTGCGGCCAGTCAACATGTGTCGGCAATAAGCCTCATGGCGATTAGATAACAGTCATTTCGAAGTCATCTTTACGGGCGCCGCACTCGGGACAGGTCCAGTTCATCGGCACATCGGCCCAGCGGGTGCCGGGGGCGATGCCCTCTTCCGGGATGCCGGCGGCCTCGTCGTAGACCCAGCCGCAGATCAGGCACATCCAGGTCTGGAAAGCGGCGCCTGCTGCGCCGGTTGTTTCATTGCTGCTCACGTTGACTACCCTTCTATCTAGTAAAATGCCGAATCAGGCATCTTAATCTACCGGCCGTGCAAATCCAAACTTCTCCTCTGATCTTAACGTTCGGCGTGTCCGACCCCATAGGCGCCACCGGCATCCAGGCCGACCTGGCGTGTTTTTCGGCCCTCGGCTGCCACGGCCTGTCGGTCATGACCGGCATTCTCATTGCCGACACCGCGCGCGTCGAAGACGTGCAGGAAGTCGACGCCGACTGGGTCTGCGACCAGGCCCGCGTGGTCCTCGAAGACATGACGGTGGCCGCCTTCAAGGTGGGCGCGCTGACCAGCGTCGAACAAGCCTCGGCGATTGCCGAAATCGTGTCCGACTATCCGGACGTGCCACTCATCCTCGACCCGTTTTTATCGAGCCTGCCCGATTCGGGCCTGGCCGACGACGACATGCTGATCGCGATCCGCCAGATCCTGGTGCCGCAGGCGACCGTGCTGCTGCTCACGCAGGTGGAACTGGCGCGCATGGCCGAGACCTGGCGCGACGGCGGCGGCGACATGCTCAAGGAAGATGTGGCCGAACTAACCGGCATGGGCTGCGCGTATGTGCTGGTCAAATGCACCGCAACGAGCGGCAACGGCGCCGCCGCGCAGCTGGCCAACACCCTGTTCGACGAGAACGGCGTGGTCGGCACCTTCAACTGGCAGCATTTGCCGGGGCCGTTCGTGGGCGCCGGCAGCACCCTGTCGGGCGCGCTGGCCGCGCTGATGGCGCGCGGGGTCGGCGACGATGCCGTCGACGCCATCCAGGCCGCCCAGGAATTCACCGTCGGCGCGCTGGCCAACGCGCAGCGCTTCGGCATGGGCAAACTGGTGCCCAACAAATTTTTCGCCCACCCTATTCCCTCATCGAGCAAGCCATGACCACAGAATCCCTGAATAACACGCTGTTCGCGCGCGCCCAGAAAACCACGCCGGGCGGCGTCAATTCGCCGGTGCGCGCCTTCAAATCGGTGGGCGGCACGCCGCGCTTCATCACCCGCGCCGAAGGCCCCTACTTCTGGGATGCCGACGGCAAGCGCTACATCGACTACATCGGTTCCTGGGGCCCGGCCATCGTCGGCCACGCCCATCCGGACGTGGTGAAGGCGGTGCAGGACGCGGCCGCGCGCGGCCTCTCGTTCGGCGCCCCGACCGAAGGCGAAATCCTGATGGCCGAGGAAATCTGCCGCCTGGTGCCGTCGATCGAGCAGGTGCGCCTGGTCTCGTCGGGCACCGAAGCGACCATGAGCGCGCTGCGCCTGGCGCGCGGCGCCACCGGACGCGACAAGATCGTCAAGTTCGAGGGCTGCTACCACGGCCACGCCGATTCCCTGCTGGTCAAGGCCGGCAGCGGCTTGCTGACCTTCGGTAACCCGACCTCGGCCGGCGTGCCGGAAGACTTCGTCAAGCACACCCTGGTGCTCGACTATAACAATGTGGCCCAGCTGGAAGACGCGTTCGAATCGATGGGCGACACCATCGCCTGCGTGATCGTCGAACCGGTGGCCGGCAACATGAACCTGATCAAGGCCACGCCGGAATTCCTGCGCGCCATGCGCGAGCTGTGCACCAGGCACGGCGCGATCCTGATTTTCGACGAAGTCATGTGCGGCTTCCGCGTCGGCCTGGGCGGGGCGCAGGAACTGTACGACATCGTGCCGGACCTGACCGCGCTGGGCAAGGTCATCGGCGGCGGCATGCCGGTGGCGGCCTTCGGCGGTCGCGCCGAGCTGATGCAGAACATGGCGCCGATCGGGGCCGTGTACCAGGCCGGCACCTTGTCGGGCAATCCGGTGGCGGTGGCGGCGGGCATGACCACGCTCAAGCTGATCCAGGCGCCGGGTTTCTACGAGAAGCTCGGCGCGCAGACCGCCAAGCTGGCGGCCGGGCTGGCGCAAGCGGCGAAAGAGGCCGGCGTGCCTTTCTGCGCCGATTCGGTGGGCGGCATGTTCGGGATTTACTTCAGCGATGAGGTGCCGGGCAGCTATGCGGAAATGATGGCGGGCGACAAAACCCGCTTCAATGCGTTTTTCCACGCGATGCTGGACGAAGGCGTGTACTTCGCACCGGCCGCGTTCGAGGCGGGGTTTGTGTCGGCGCAGCATGATGATGCGGTGATCGAAGAGACCATCGCGGCGGCGCGCCGGGTGTTTGCCAAGCTGGCGTAAAGATTAGCCGGTCAAACTGAGGCCCTAGCCGGGCTGCTGTTTTTTCGCCCGGTGCGGCCAGCCCGTGAGCGGCGGCGCGGTCAGGATGAATGCGCTGTGCGCCGGCGCTTGCGAGGCGATAAAACGCGCCGCGTCTTTATTGTTGCGGCTTGCCTGGTCTTCATCGAGCGGCGGATCCTGGCCATCCCAGATACAGTCCAGCCGCGATTCGAATCCTGGGGCATGCCAGATGCCGCCTTCCACCCGTGCGATCACCAAGCCTTGACGGGCTGCCTCGGCGCACACCAACAGCGCGGCATCCGGCGACAGGCGCATATTGACGCTCCCATTCATTTGAAAGAAAGCGTCCGGCGATTCATAGAGACAGCTTTTATCGATGTTCATGTGAAGGTCCTCGTCACTCCCAGATAATACGACTATCCGGCTTCCAGTAAGGGTCGTTCTTATCGCTGATGTGGACAACTTCTCCGGTGCGGTCGTTGACCACGATATGGCCGCCGTCTCTGGAGCCATAGACTGTCGCGGTATCGCGCCGCCCATATCCATCGCCGGTCTTTCGAGGCGTTCGATTATCGCTCGATCTCCCAACCGGCTCGCTGTTGATCAGATCAAGCACCTCTTGCTCGGTCCAGCCGCGCGCCTCAAGCTGCTCCAGTATCTTGTCATCAATGATCATGGCGCCGCGCTCACGCCAGATTGAATCTTGGTAGCGGTGAGCATGATCCATATGGCGGGGCCAATGCGCGGCGAACCAGCGGCACAGGGCAAGGCGCTACCAGCAGGCAACGGAGGCATGGTCGTCGTTTCGGCTTGATTGCTATCAAGCCTAGTTTAGCGTTACCTGCCTATACGGTAGAACCAATCGAGCCAAGGTTGAGATCGGTCAACGCGCGAGGTGGATGCGAAAACAGCGATGTTTTACTTCAACCAACCCCGGCGCAAAAACACCCACACCGGCGAAATCATCGACACCAGCATCAGGGTCAACGCCAGCGGATAGCCGTACTGCCACTCCAGCTCCGGGAAGGCCTTGAAGTTCATGCCGTAAATACTGGCGATCAAGGTCGGCGGCAGGAACGCCACCGAGGCCACCGAGAAGATCTTGATGATCTTGTTCTGGTTAATGTTGATGAAACCGACTGTGGCATCCATCAGGAAGTTGATCTTGTCGAACAGGAAGGATGTGTGGCCGTCCAGCGATTCGATGTCGCGCAAAATCTGCCGCGCTTCCTCGAACTGCTCGGCATTGAGCAGCCGCCCGCGCATCAGGAAACTCACCGCGCGCCGCGTATCCATCATATTGCGCCGGATACGCCCGTTCAAATCCTCTTCGCGCGCAATCGCATTAAGCGCGTCCGCCGCGTCCTTATCGGTGAATTCCTTTTGCAGCACCAGCCCGCTGACTTCTTCCAGGTGCTGGTAAATCCCTTCCAGCGAATCGGCCGAATACTCGGCGTCGGTGGCGTACAGATCGAGCAGCACATCCATATAGTCGGCGATCGATCCCGGCCGCGAGCGGGCGCGCATGCGCACCAGGCGAAAGACCGGCAAATCGTCGGTGTGCACCGAAAACAGCATCTTGCGCGCGAGAATGAAAGCGACCGTGACCACGCGCGACGGGCCGTCGTCTTCTTCCAGCAGGAAGTCGGTGCGCAAATGCAGGTCGCCGTTTTCCGCTTCGTAATAGCGGGCCGACGCTTCGATATCCTTGACTTCGTCTTCGCCAGGCAGAATCACGCCGTAGATTGTCTTGACCCAGGCCCGCTCGTCGTCGTTCGGATCGGTCAGGTCGACCCAGACCGGCGCCACGTTTTCCAGATCCGCGCGGGACTCGATCGGTACCTGATTGAGTCGGCCATTTTGTAGGACAAATACGTTGATCATGCGCTTTCTCGGCCGGATTCAAAACAGCGCAAGTGTACCCGTTAGGCCTGAGCCCGGCCACCCCGAAACACGTAAATCGGGTCAGCGCAGCTGTTTTTCGATGATTTTGTCGAGGACCGGGTTCGAGCCCGGCGATGCCTTCTCCACCGGCGGCTTTTTCGGCGCTTCGAAGCCCTTGGTATCGTGGATCTCGATGACCTTGCTGGTGCGGTTCTCCGGCGTGCAATCGGTGTTGGAAATGACGGTCTTGCCGTTGATGACGCATTTGCGCATCACGCCGTCGCCCTTGCCGGTCACGCCATTGACGGCGTCCCTGGCCGAGTCGATCACCTTGCCGGCCGGACTGGTGCCGACCATCTTGCCGGCCTTGGCCGCGCCTTCGGCGAACAGATTGCGCTCCGAACCGATGGAAAACAGGGCGGCCATGCCAAGCGCGGCCAGCAGGGCCGAGCCGATGGCGCCCCAGAACAGGGAAATCGCACCGCGCTGGTAGCTGCCGCGCTGGTAACGCAGAGGATGGAACATGGTCATCTCCTGATGAGGGATTAAGGCAATTCCGCCGAACTCATGCGGTTGACGATCAGCGTGGTGCGGCGCGCCAGGTAGCTCGAGCTGCGGTGCCGGTCGTAATAGCGCGGATTGGGCAGCATCACGGCCAGCTTGGCGGCCTGCGCCACGCCCAGCTTGGCCGCGCTGGTGCGGTAATAATAGCGCGAAGCGGCCTCGGCGCCGAAAATGCCGCGCCCGAATTCGGCCACGTTCAGGTAAATTTCCAGGATGCGCTGCTTGCTCATGACCGTTTCGAGCATGAAGGCGATGATCATTTCCTGGCCCTTGCGCAGGTAGCTGCGCGAGCCGGACAGGAACAGATTCTTGGCCAGCTGCTGGGTGATGGTGGAACCGCCGCCGACCACCTTGTGCCTGCGGTTGTTGCGCTCGTACGCTTTCTGCAGCGCTTCCCAGTCGACCCCGTCGTGCTCGGAAAAATTGGCGTCTTCCGAGGCGATCACGGCGCGCTTCAAATTCTCGGAAATGCGCTCGTAGGGCACCCATTGCTGCTGCAGCACGGCCTTGGGGTTTTTCGCGCGCATCAGCGCCAGCTGCTCGTTCATCATGCTGGTGGACGAGGGATTGAACCAGACCCACCAGCAAATCATGAGGAAGAAATACAGCTGCACCAGGGCGACGATCAGCAAGGGGCCGAGGAACAGCCACTTGATCCAGCGCCGGCCTCCCGCCTTGCCGCCCTTGCCGCCCTTGCTCATGTCATACGCCCTGGCGCAACCGTTCCAGGATGGCCGCGGTATCGGGACGGGCGCCGCGCCACAGCAGGAATGCTTCGGCGGCCTGCTCGACCAGCATGCCCAGGCCATCGCGTCCGATTGCGCCATGCTCGCTGGCGAACAGCATGAAGCGGCTCGGCACCTTGCCGTACATCATGTCCAGCGCCAGCGTGCCGGCGCGGAAGGCGCTGCCCGGCACCGGCGGCAAGTCGTCGGCCAGGCTGGCCGAGGTGGCGTTGATGACCACATCGTACGGCCCGGCAATGTCCTCGAAGGCGCAGGCGGCCAGGCGCTGGTCCTGCGCCAGCTGGGCGGTGAAACGTTCGACCAGGGCGCCGGCCGTGGCCACGGTACGGTTGGCGATGGTCAGTTCGGCCGGCAAGGCGGCCAGCAGCGGCACGATGACGCCGCGCGCCGCGCCGCCCGCGCCCAGCAGCAGCACGCGCTTGCCTTCCAGGTCGATGCCGGCATTGCGGGTGATGTCGCCCACCAGCCCGGCGCCATCGGTGTTGTCGCCGATGATGCCGCCGCTGCTATTGAACACGAAGGTATTCACGGCGCCGGCCGCGCGCGCGCGTTCGGTCAGGCGGTCGGCCAGGTCGGCGGCCTGCAGCTTGAAGGGCACGGTGACGTTGGCGCCGCCATAACCGGCGGCCACCAGCGCGCGCACGGTCACGTCAAAAGCGTCGAGCGGCGCCAGGCAGCGCTCGTAGAGCATGTCTTGCCCGGTCTGCAGGGCAAAGGCGGCGTGGATCTCGGGCGATTTGCTATGGGCAATCGGGTTCCCGATGACACAGTAGCGCTCGCTCATCGCGGGTCGCCACGCGACTCGGCTTCCAGCTTGTCTTCGCGCGTGAACTTGAAGCGCGTGATGATGACCCACAGGTCATCCTTGTCGGAAGAGAGCATGTTTTTCGGAAAAGCCCCGAACGGCGCGGCGCGCCGCACGATGGCCAGCGCAGCCTTGTCGAGCGCCGGATTGCCGGAACTCTTTTCGATGCGCACCCCGCCATCCTTCTGGTAAATGGTGCCATCCTGGAAAATCGGAATGTACACGGTCAGCTCGCCGTACAGCTTCTTGCCGTCGCGCTGGGGAAAGTTCAGGGTGCCGATATCCTCGACCCGCTTTTGCATGGTCTTGTAATAGATCGCATACCCGACCGCTTGCGTGCTCGGCGTGATGTAGGTCTTGCGCGGGCGCTTGTTCTGGTCTTCGATGCGCTGGGCAATCTCGGCCGTCTTGCGCGCCAGCGGTCGCGTGCTTTCGATCAGGTCGGCGCCATCGCGGTCCGGATCGGGCTTTTCCTTCTCGGTGACCGGCGAGGCTTTCAGGGACGAGTCGCGCGTCGTGGTCAGCAGGTTCTGCTGCATCTGCTCAAGCTCGGTAATGCGGCGCAAGGTCGATTTGACGCTCTCGCCGGTCTCGTTCTTGCGCATGTCGGGCAGGGGCGAGGCGGCGCGCCCGCTGTCGGCATTGCCGCCGCCATCCAGATTGGCCTGGGCCAGGGCATCGGCTTTCAGCGGTTTGTTGGCATGCTTGGCGTTGACCAGGATGACTTCGAGGCCGGGATCGGCCGGGGTCAGGGTGAACGCCTCGGGCGCGACGAAACGGACCGCCAGCAGGGCCGCGTGCACCGTGACCGAAACGGCGACGGCGATGGACAGGGAGCTTAAATTTTGAAAGTGCTTCACACGATACCGGGAAGAATCTGTTGAATCAGGGAACGGCCATTCTACATTCTAATGGCCGCCGTGGCGATGCTGACAAGAGACTAGCCGGCCGCCGGTTCGCTGGTGATGACGGTGACCGCGCCTTCGGCTTCCGCCGCTTCGGTGGCGGCCGCTTCGCCGCTATCGGGGGCGGCAGTGTCCGGCGCTGCCGTTTCTTCTTCCTCGTAGTCGAGGTCGGCATCGGCGGCGATCTCGCTGCTGGCGGGCAATTCCAGCAGGCGCGCTTCGATCGTCAGCTCCAGCTCGTCCCAGCGCAGGATGTCGAGTTTGACCTGGGCCCCGCGTGCCACCTGCGGCATGCCGGGCAGGCGGATGATCAGCGGAATGTCGGTCAGGCGCAACACTTCATCCTTGAGCACCACCGCGTCGACCTGGCGCTGGTCTTGCTGGCCGAGCCAGCGCAGGCACCAGTAGCGCTCCATGTTCTGCTGGTGATCGTTGTAGGCGGCGTAGGCGGCGTCGAACGCCGAGACGATGGCGAACAGGTTGGCGTCGCGCGGCTTGAACGGGGCCACCAGCGGCGCCGTCACGCCGTGCTCGGCGCAAGCGAGGATCTGCCACTGGTTGACCAGGTCGGTATAGCGGCGCAGCGGCGAGGTGCTCCATGCGTACTGATCCACGCCCAGGCCCTGGTGGGGGGCGGCGTGGGTGACCATGCGTACCTGCATCTTGGCGGCCCAGCCGGCGCCGCTGCCCGCGCCTTGCGAACGGTAAATACCCGGCACGCCCGAGTCGTGCATCAGCTTGCCCCAGGTGCTGTTGGCGAAGATCATCAGCTCGGCCACGATCTTGTCGAGCGGGGCGCCGCGCTTGCGCCGCAGTACCGTCACCACGTCGTCTTCGACGTAGAAATTGAAGTCGACCCGGTTGTTCTGCTCGGGTTTCAGGCCAAAGCCTTCGCGCTTGACCATGCGCGCCGCTTCCAGGGTGAGCGCCCACTGCCACAGTACGCCCAGCTCGGCCTTGTGCGGATACTCGCCGGTGCCGGCGGCCAGCGCTTCTTCGCTGACCACATCGTCCAGGTCGTTGTTGCGCAGATTGCTCTTGATCGGCACCAGTTCGGCGCGGGTGACGGTCGACTTCACGCTCCAGTCGGCCGGGTCGAGGGTGGCGTACAGCGACACCGCCGGGCACGTCTTGCCTTCGGCCAGGGTGAAGGCGGCCACCAGCTCGTCCGGCAGCATGGTGATTTTGTCGCCCGGCATGTAGACGGTCGACATGCGCGCGCGCGCCATTTTGTCGATGGCGTCATCAAGCCGAATGCCCAGGCCCGGCGCCGCGATGTGGATGCCGACCCGCACCATGCCGTCGGCCAGGGTGACGACCGAGAAGGCATCGTCGATTTCGGTGGTGGTGACGTCATCGATCGAGAACGCGGCCACGTCGGCCAGCGGCAAACTGGTCGGCACGCTCGGCACCGTCACGGCGGGGAAACCCGAGCCGCGCGGGAAATTCTCGAACAGGAAGCGCGCCATGTGCAATTGCTTGGGCGAACCGATGCCGCCGGCGGCCAGCATCAGGCGTTGCGGCGTGGTGTGCAGTTCGTTGCAGGCGGCGTCGAGCGCCTTGAATTCGATACTGTTCTTGTCCGGCTTGAACAGCAATTGCTGCACCAGCGGACGCATGGCTTCCGGCAAGCGGTTGGCCTTGAGCTCGTCCACATAGCCGGCCTGGATCAAACCCTGCTGTTTCTTTTTTTCGATGCCGGCCTGGGCCGCGCGCAGGGAGGCTTCCGGCGCCGCCTTGTAGCGTCCGCGACCCTTTTTATAGAAGTAGATCGGGGCGCCGTGCAGCGCCAGGATTAGGCCGGCCGCTTCAGACGGCAGCGGGGCGTGGCCGAAATACTCGGCGCCCAGCTCGGCGAAACCGAACTCGTCCTGGCCGGCGACTTCCCACAGGAACTCGAAATCGACGTCGGCGGCGACCGCCTTGGCCGCTTCCAGCAGCTCGGCCGCGGAGGGCTTTTCGTACTGCAGCAGCACGTCCTTGACCTTGACCTTGGTGCGCTTACCGCTTGGCATTTCGACCTGGTAGGCCTCGCCCGCTTGCGACAACACGGTGCCGACCTTGAAATCGCCGGATTCTTCAAAAAATAGATTCATGTGAATGCTTTGTCTTTACTTGGTATTGTTAGTTGGCGCCGGGGTCGCATCGCGCCGGGCCAGTGCCGCAACCGGGGGCAGGAACACCTCGGTCACGAGCAACATGCCCCGGTGGCGGCGATACAGGCAGCGCCGTGCATATAAAACAGTGTCGCCCGCCAGTTCCAGGTCCAGGGCCGCGCGGGCGCGCTCCATCAGCGGGTGGCCGGCGCGGATGCGCGCAAATTCCAGTTCGCCGCGCGTCACTTGCGGGTCGTAAAACAGGGTGCTGCCGAGCGAACGTTCGCCCAGGCCGCCGAACAGCGGCCAGTCGCTGGCGCTGGCCGACAGCGGCACCACCGTGTGCGCGAACACCACCGGCGTGTCGTCGCAGCGCAACAACACCTCGCGTTCCAGCACCTGTACCGCGCGCGGCAACTTCAGCGCGCCGGCTTCGTCCGCCAGGCACGGGGCGCGCCGCTGGTGCAAACGCTGCACGCGAAATGCCTCGCCATGCGCCATCAGGCGCGCCGTGAGCGAGCCGCCGCTGGTGAGCCAGTCGCGCAGCGCCGGCGGCGCGTTGACACGGTTCACATGCGGATGCCACAACGCCTGGCGCAGCGAGGCGCCCCTCACCGCACCGGGCCCGCGGCGCCGTCCAGGCAAAAGGCCAGGACCTCGTCCACGTAGAGCCCGAATTCGGCGATGGCGTGGTCGCTGCCATCGATCACGTGCTGGCGCGCGCCGGCGTAATGGGCCGTCATGTCGCGGTAATCGAGCACTTCGTCGCCGCTGGCGGCGATCAGGAAATAACGCTCGGGCCGGGTGATGGCCGGCACCGCCAGTTCGCCCAGTTCGTCGATATATGCGCGCTTGAATTCAAAAACTTTGTCGGAATGATACTCGGTCGTGACGCCGACGTGCTTGTCGAGGTCTTTCAGGGGGTAGACCGCAGGGTTCAGCAGCACTGCGCGGCAGCCGAGGCGCTCGGCCAGCCAGGTGGCGTAATAACCGCCCAGCGAGGAACCGATGATGGACAGTTCGCCGGCATCGTAACGTTCGACCAGGGCCAGCGCCAGCGCCATGGCTTCTTTCGGCGAGGCCGGCAGCTGCGGGCAGATCAGCTCGGATGCGCGTCCCAGCGCCGCCATCTTCTCGCCCACCACGCGCGCCTTGAACGAGCGCGGCGAAGAGCGGAAACCGTGCAGGTAAAGAATCATCGGGCCAGCGCCTCAAGCAGTTTCTGGTGCACGCCGCCGAAGCCGCCGTTGCTCATGACCAGGATATGGTCGCCCGGCTGGGCCGCGTCGACCACGGCCTTCACCAGGAAATCGATCTGGTCGAAGCTGTGGGCGATCGCGCCCAGCGGACACAGGGCGTCGGCCAGGCTCCAGCCGAGCGCCTGCTGGCTGCCGAAGCCGAACACCAGGTCCGCTTCGCGCAGGCTGCCCGGCAAGGCATCTTTCATCGAGCCGAGCTTCATGGTGTTCGAGCGCGGTTCCAGCACGGCCAGGATGCGGCCCCGGGCCTTGTCGCCGCTGCCGCCGTGGTAGCCAATGCGCTGGCGCAAGCCGTTGACGGTGGTGGCAATGGCCGTCGGATGGTGGGCGAAATCGTCGTACACGGTAATGTCGCGCACCATGCCGCGCACTTCCATGCGCCGCTTGACGCTCTCGAAGCGGGCCAGCGACTCGGCCGCCTGCGCCACCGGCACGCCCACGTGGCGCGCCGCGGCAATCGCCGCCAGCGCGTTCAGGCGGTTGTGCTTGCCGGTCAGGCCCCAGGCCACGGTGGCCACCACCTCGCCCTTGAAGACGACGTCGAAGTTGCCGCCGGCATGTTCCGTCATGGTCCAGTCGACCCCGTCGCTGGCGCCGAACATTTCCTTCTCGCTCCAGCAGCCACGCTTGAGCACGCGGCCGAGCGAGGCTTCGTCGCCGTTCACGATCAGGCGCCCCACGCCGGGCACGGTGCGCACCAGGTGATGGAATTGGGTTTCGATGGCACCGATATCGGGGAAGATGTCGGCATGATCGTATTCGAGGTTGTTCATCACGGCCGTTTTGGCGTGGTAATGCACGAACTTGCTGCGCTTGTCGAAAAAGGCCGTGTCGTATTCGTCCGCTTCGATCACGAAGAAGATCGATGGCTCCGCACCCGACAGGCGCGCCGAAATGCCGAAGTTCATCGGCACGCCGCCGATCAGGAAGCCTGGCGCATAGCCGGCGTCTTCCAGTATCCAGGCCAGCATGGCCGAGGTGGTGGTCTTGCCGTGCGTGCCGGCCACGGCCAGCACCCATTTATCGTGCAGGATGTGTTCGCCGATCCACTGGGGGCCCGACATGTACGGCAGGCTGCGGTTCAGGATTTCCTCGACCAGCGGATTGCCGCGCGCCACCACATTGCCGATCACATACAGATCGGGCTTGAGCTGGGTCTGCTCCGGGCTGAAGCCCTGGATCAGTTCGATGCCCTGGGCTTCGAGCTGGGTGCTCATCGGCGGGTAGACATTGGCGTCGCAGCCGGTGACCTTGTGGCCGGCCTCTTTCGCCAGGACCGCGAGGCCGCCCATGAAGGTGCCGCAAATGCCGAGGATGTGAATATGCATGATGTCGGGGTGTGGCCAAATGAATGAATACGCGATTTTACCCGACCCAATGGGATGGCTTGAAAAACCGTAGCGAGCGGTGTGAGTTTGGGCCGAGAAGCGCAGCCGTACGAAGGTACGGTGAGCATCGCAGGCCCAAAATCGCGCCGCGCAGTAGGTTTTTCGAGCTATCCCATGGGATTTACCGTTCCAGAGTATTATCTCGCTCATGATGCCTACCCCGATTGACGATCTCTCCCTGCTGCGCGCGGAAATCGCCGCCGTCGCCGCGCGCATGATTGCCCAGGACGGCGCCGACTACGCCAGCGCCAAGCGCAAGGCCGCGCTGCAGGTGCTCGGCGAGCGCGCCGACGCTGCCAACCTGCTGCCCGACAACGCGCAGATCGAAGACGCCGTGCGCGATTACCAGGCCCTGTTCCTGGCCGACACGCAGCCGGCGCGCCTGCTCGCGCTGCGCCAGGCCGCGCTGCAAGTGATGGATGCGCTGGCCGAATTTTCGCCCTACCTGACCGGCGCGGTACTGAACGGCACCGCCGGCGAGCACGACGACATCGAGCTGCAACTGTTCGCCGACAGCGCCAAGGAAGTGCAGATTTACCTGCTGAACCGCAACGTCACCATCGACATTTCCGAAACGCCCCACTTCAAGGGCGCGCGTTACGACCCGGTCGAGACGGTGAGCTTTTTGTGGCATGGCGAAGGCGTGCACGCCGAACTGTATGAAAAGCACGACTTGCGCGGCGCCCTCAAGCCACGCGCCGACGGCCGCTTGCAGCGCGCCGATGCCGCCACCGTGCGCAGCATGATGACACCCCCGACTTCACCCCAGGACCCGACATGAACAAGCAGACCCTTTTCACTTTCGCCGGCATTGCCGTGCTGGCCGGCGCGCTGGGCGCGTATGTCGGCGTGCGCACCAAGCAGGAACCAGCGCTGGCGGCCACCACGCCGGCCGCCGGCCCCGCTGCCGGCGCCGCCGGCACGCCGGTCGAGTCGCTGTTTGCCGAAACCATGAACGACCCGGCCGGCAAGGCCCAGGCCCTGTCCCAATGGAAGGGCAAGCCGCTGGTGGTCAATTTCTGGGCGCCCTGGTGCCCGCCGTGCGTGGAAGAAATGCCGGAACTGGCCGACGTGGCGCGCGAGCACAGCGCGAAAAACATCAACGTGATCGGCATCGGCATCGATTCGCCGACCAACATCGCCGAATTTGCCACCAAATTCAAGATCACCTATCCCATCTACGTGGCCGGCATCAGCGGGACCGATCTGTCGCGCAAGTTTGGCAACACCGCCGGCGGGCTGCCATACACCGTGCTGATCGGGGCTGACGGCCTGGTCAAGAAAACTTATCTGGGGCGAATCAAGTTCGACGAGCTCAAGGCCGACCTGGCCGCGCTCAAGTCTTGAGAGGCAAAACCCTTGGTGTAACCGTGCTTTACGGTACGGAATGCACCAATAAGTAATTTCAAGCAATTTTTTTCGCTTGCCAATGCCCGCCGTTGGCGGCAAAATGCGGGACTTTCGCGTAATAACGTACCTTCAACCATGGCAAAAAAGCTCCTTCTGCTCAACGGCCCCAACCTGAATCTGCTGGGGACACGGGAGCCTGAGGTGTACGGCAAGGCAACATTAGCCGACATCGAGAACGCTGCGACAGCCCAGGCTGCCGCGGCGGGTGCCACGCTATCTTGCTTTCAGAGCAATCATGAAGGGGCGCTGATCGATGCCATCCATGCCGCCCGGCTTGACGGCGTGGACGCCATTGTCATCAATCCGGGCGGGCTGACGCATACCAGCGTGGCCTTGCGCGATGCCCTGGCCGGCGTTGCCATCCCGTTTGTGGAAGTCCACATCTCGAATATCCATCAGCGCGAAGCATTTCGCCATCATTCTTTCCTGTCCGC
The DNA here is from genome assembly GCF_030846495.1 of Massilia scottii. Taxonomy (NCBI): domain Bacteria; kingdom Pseudomonadati; phylum Pseudomonadota; class Betaproteobacteria; order Burkholderiales; family Oxalobacteraceae; genus Massilia; species Massilia scottii. The sequence goes on from NZ_JAVCWM010000003.1 coordinate 86,755, forward strand.
CATTGCGCAGGGCACCATTTGCGGGCTCGGCATTGATGGATATCGCTTTGCCATCGACTTTGCGCTTAAAAAGCGTTAATCTACTGGCATCTTCAAGCATTATGCGCGGTTATGCTTTTATCATGGGCACGCCGCATACTCTTAAAACACAATAAATTCCAAGGGGTTTCACATGGATTTACGAAAACTCAAGACCTTGATCGATCTCGTCGCCGAATCGGACATCGCTGAACTCGAAGTAACCGAAGGCGAGAGCAAGGTCCGCATCGTCAAGTCATCCGCAATCCCGCAGAATCAAATGGTCATGATGCAGCCGCAAGGCATGCAGCAGCACTACGCCGGTGCCCAGGCCCCGGCACCGGCTCCTGCCGCCGCCCCCGTGGCCGTGCCGGCCGAACCGACCGGCCACATCGTCAAGTCGCCGATGGTCGGTACCTTCTACCGTTCCTCGGCGCCGGGCTCCCCAGCCTACGTCGAAGTCGGCTCCACGATCAAGGAAGGCGAGACCCTGTGCATCATCGAAGCGATGAAGCTGCTCAATGAAATCGACTCCGACGTGTCCGGTGTCGTGACCAAGATCCTGGTCGAAAACGGCCAGCCTGTCGAGTTCGGCCAACCGCTGTTTGTGATTGGCTGACCGACCACTATGTTCGAAAAAATTCTCATTGCCAATCGTGGAGAGATCGCGCTACGTATCCAGCGCGCCTGCCGCGAGATGGGCATCAAGACCGTGGTGGTCCACTCCGAAGCCGACAAAGACGCCAAGTACGTGAAGTTGGCCGATGAATCGGTGTGTATCGGACCGGCGCCATCGTCCCTGAGCTACCTGAACATGCCGGCGATCATCAGCGCGGCCGAAGTCACCGATGCCGAAGCGATTCACCCCGGCTACGGTTTCCTGTCCGAGAACGCCGACTTCGCCGAACGCGTGGAAAAATCCGGCTTCGTCTTCATTGGTCCGCGTTCCGACTCGATCCGCCTGATGGGCGACAAGGTCTCGGCCAAGCAAGCCATGATCCGCGCCGGCGTGCCGTGCGTGCCAGGCTCGGACGGCGCCCTGCCGGACGACCCGAAAGAAATCATCCAGACCGCGCGCCGCGTGGGCTATCCGGTGATCATCAAGGCAGCCGGCGGCGGCGGCGGACGCGGCATGCGCGTGGTCCACACCGAAGCGGCCCTGCTCAACGCCGTGGCGATGACCAAGACCGAAGCCGGTACCGCTTTCGGCAATCCGGAAGTGTATATGGAGAAGTATCTGGAAAATCCGCGCCACGTGGAAATCCAGATCCTCGCCGACGAACACAAGAACGCCGTCTGGCTGGGCGAGCGCGACTGCTCGATGCAGCGCCGCCACCAGAAAGTGATCGAAGAAGCGCCGGCGCCGGGCATTCCGCGCAAACTCATCGAAAAGATCGGCGACCGCTGCGCAGAAGCTTGCCGCAAGATCGGCTACCGCGGCGCGGGTACCTTCGAATTCCTGTACGAGAACAACGAGTTCTACTTCATCGAGATGAACACGCGCGTGCAGGTCGAGCACCCGGTCACCGAAATGATTACCGGCATCGACATCGTGCAGGAACAGATCCGCATCGCCTGCGGTGAAAAACTGCGTTTCCGCCAGCGCGACATCATGCTGTCGGGCCACGCCGTCGAGTGCCGCATCAATGCCGAAGATCCGTTCAAGTTCACCCCGTCGCCGGGACGCATCGTCTCCTGGCACGCGCCGGGCGGCCCTGGCATCCGCGTCGATTCGCATGCCTACGCCGGTTATTATGTGCCGCCGCATTACGATTCGATGATCGGCAAGGTCATCGCCTACGGCGCCACGCGCGAGCAAGCCATCCGCCGCATGCAAATCGCGCTGTCGGAAATGGTGGTTGAGGGTATCCTGACGAATATTCCGCTGCATCGCGAACTGATGATCGATGCGCGCTTTATCGAAGGCGGCACCAACATCCATTATCTCGAGCAGAAACTGGCCGACAAGCCGGACCTGCCGAAAGGCCCGACCAGCCCTAACAAATCGGAAACGAAGGCAGACGCATGAGCTGGACAGAAGTTGTCATTGAAATTGCACGTGAACATGCAGAAGCGCTGTCCGATGCGCTGATGGAAGCCGGCGCCCTGTCGGTGTCGGTGGAAGACGCCGACGAAGGCACCGACCAGGAAAAGCCGCTGTTCGGCGAACCTGGCATGGAACCGACCGAAGCGGCGTGGGAACACAGCCGCGTGGTGGCCCTGACCGACGTCGACGCCGACCAGGCCGCCATCGTGGCCGAAGCGGCCGCGGCGATTGGCATCGACACCGCGCCTAGCTTCACCACGCGCGCCGTGGCCGACGAAGACTGGGTGCGTTTGACCCAGTCGCAGTTCGCGCCTATTCATATCGGCAAGAACATCTGGGTCGTTCCGAGCTGGCACGAAGCGCCGGATCCGGACGCCCTGATTCTCGAACTCGACCCGGGCCTGGCGTTCGGCACCGGCAGCCACCCGACCACGCGTTTGTGCATGGAATGGCTGGAGGCGCATCCCGCCCCCGGCAAGACCGTGCTCGACTACGGTTGCGGCTCCGGCATCCTGGCCATGGTGGCCAAGAAAATGGGCGCGGGCGACGTGGCCGGTGTCGATATCGATCCGCAAGCGATCGAATCGGCGCGCGACAATGCTGCTCGTAACCAGTGCGAGATCGACTATTACCTGCCAGACAGCTTCGCCACCTCGGCCAAGCCGCATCACGCCACCGGCAAGTTCAACACGGTCGTGGCCAACATCCTGTCGAGCCCATTGAAACTGATGGCGCCGATGCTGGCCGGCCGGGTCGCCCCGGGTGGTTCGCTGGTGTTGTCGGGCGTGCTCGCGCGCCAGGCGGAAGAAGTGGCCGAAGCGTATGCGCCGTTCATCACGCTGGGCGTGTGGGCGGAGCAGGATGGCTGGGTAGCACTGCACGGCCAGCTTGGCAGCAACGTTCCACCTACCCCTCGCGGTCAATAAAGGCATGGCGCTCGCCACTCGATGCCCCCATTGCAGCACGACTTTCCGGGTCGCTTCCGACCAGCTGAAGTTACGTGGGGGCATAGTGCGCTGCGGCGCCTGCAATGAAATTTTTGATGGCAACGCGGCACTGGTCGAACTCGACGCGCTGCCGCCAGCGATGCCCTCCCCTGTTGCCGAACCGCCTGCCGCCCCGGCGGTAAGTACGTTCACCGATCCCGGCAATACCGTGTCCACGCTGCAAATGGATACTTCCTTCGTTCCGGTGTGGCTCAGGCAGCAACCGGCGGCGGAGCCTGTTCCTGAACCTGAACCCGAGCTGGTGCATGCGCCGGAACCGGAGCCTGTCGCGGAACCGGAACCTGCACCCGAACCTGTACCCGAGCCGGAACCGGAACCCGAACCTGCACCCGAGCCGGAACCGGAACCGGAACCAGCGCCGCCACCGCGCCCGAAACCCTTCATCCCGCTCTCGATCGCGACCTTTGTCGAGCCCGAGGACATGTATGACGAGCCTTACGCGGCGCCTTACGTCGAGCCGGAACCGCAGCCCGCAGCCTGGCGCGGCAAGGCCAAGACGCCCTGGCCGACGATCGATATCGGCGCGCCCGATGCATCGCAGCCGGCGCCATTTCCGGCCGACATGCCGATCGATGAAGAAATCGTTGCGATTGCACCACCAGAAGACCTGTCCGAGCCGGAATTTGGCGAGCTGAGCTTTGACGAGTCGGTGCTCGATCTGACCTACCCGTCTGCCCCGGTACGCGATCCGAACGCACGCATCGAGCCGGTATTGTTCGAGCCGGAGCGCAAGGAGCCGACGTTCGTCGAGCCCTTGTTCGTGGAGCCGCACTTTGCCGAACCAGTTTTCGCGGAAGCTGCCCCGGCCGAAGCGCCGCCAGCGCCCATCGTGGCCGAGCCGCCTGCCGCGGAGCAGGTGTTTATCGCGTCTGCGCCGATTGAACCGGCGCCGGCCGCGCCCGCGTTTGCCGAGCCGGTGCGCGTCGAGCCGGTCGTTGCCGAGCCTGCTCAGTTCGAACTGCCGCCGCTCGAATCCGCATTCGAGGAGCCGGTCCGCGCCGAACCGTCCCAGTTCGAACTGCCGCCGATCGAGCCCGCGTTCGACGAGCCGGTCCACGTTGAACCAGCCGCGCCCGAGCCAGCCCAATTCCAGCCACCGCACGTTGAGCCGGCCTTTGACGAACCGGTCCACGTCGAGTCACACGCTGCCAAGCCAGCCAGGTTCGAGCCGCAGCTGGTTGAGCATGCGTATGACGAGCCGGGGCACACCGTGCTGGTGCTTTCCTACGCCGAAGAAACCACCCCGCACGACGACCAGGCCCGCAGCGACGCATTGCTGAACCCAAACACCGAACCGCTCGTGCGCGACCTGGAGCATGCCCCGCTGCCGCTGCTGCGCCAGTCATCGGGCGATAATCCGGCGCACAAGCCGGCGAAGAAGGCAGCGAAGAAGGGGGCCAAGACGCCGGTCGCGCCACCGCCACCGCCTCCCGCGCCGGTTGCCGCCGAGCCTGAGCACGACGAGCCCGATTTCCTGCGCCGCAGCCGCGAACTGGAAGAAAAACAAGGCTCGCGCCGCATCGCGATGCTGCTCGGTGCGGTCTTGCTGGCCATCCTGCTGGTGGGCCAGGGCGTCACCACCTTCCGCAACATCCTGGTGGCCAAGTTCCCTGTCATCAAGCCTGTGCTGGTCTCGGCCTGCGCCACGCTTGGCTGCAAACTCGAACTGCCGGCCCAGATCGACAGCCTGAGCATCGAAACGGGCGAGCTGCAATCGCTCGGTGCCAACGCCTTTACGCTCTCGACCCTGCTGCGCAACCAGAGCGACCTGACCCAGGCCTGGCCGAACATCGAACTGGCGCTAACCGATGGCAACGACAAGACCCTGCTGCGGCGCGTGGTCGTGCCGGCCGAATACCTGCCCAAGGGCACGGTCGCGGCCAAAGGCTTCGCGGCGCGCTCCGAACAAGCCGTCAAACTGACTTTTGAAGTAAAACAGATCAAGGCGTCCGGCTACCGCATCGCCATCTTCTATCCATAAGGCACATCATGACCAAGACCACATTGATCTGCGGATCGCTCGCATTCGACAAGATCATGCAATACAACGGCCGTTTCGGCGAAACGCTGCTGGCCGACCAACTGCACAAGGTCAACGTCTCCTTCCTGGTACCGACCTTGCGCACCGAATACGGTGGCTGCTCGGCCAACATCGCCTACAACCTCAAGATGCTGGGCGGCGAGCCGCTGATCATGGCCGCGATCGGCCAGGATGGCGGCGAGTACCTGGAACGCTTCGAGAAGCTCGGCATCGAGACGCGCGCGATCCGCAAGATCACCCACTCGTACACCGCGCAATGCTTCGTCACGGCCGACCTCGACAACAACCAGATCAACGCCTTCCACCCTGGCGCGATGGAATTCGCGCATGAAAACAATGTCGGCGACCAGGGCGCGCTGCGCGTGGCCATCGTCGCCCCGGACGGGCGTGGCGGCATGATCAAGCACGCGCGCGACTGCGCGGCGCTGAAAGTACCGTTCATGTTCGACCCGGGCCAGCAATTGCCGATGTTCAGCGGCGGCGAATTGATCGAATTCATCAACCAGGCGACCTACGTGGCCGCCAACGACTACGAATTCGAGATGCTGATGGACCGCACGGGCCTGACCCTGGCCGACATTGCCGGCCGCCTGGAAGCGCTGATCGTCACGCGCGGCGAGAAGGGTTCGGAGATTTACACCGGCGGCAAGCGCCACGAGATTCCCTGCGTGCAAGCGGCGGCGGTGGTCGATCCGACCGGCTGCGGCGACGCCTACCGGGCCGGCCTGCTGTTCGGCATCACGAACGACCTCGACTGGCCAACCACAGGCCGCCTGGCGAGCCTGATGGGCGCGATCAAGATTGCGCACCAGGGTGGCCAGAACCACGTCGTCACGGCCGCCCAGATCGCCGACAAGTTCGAAGCCGAGTTCGGCTACCGCTACCAAGTTGCCTAACCGGGGTCAGACCTCCGATTCGACAGATTTTTAATTGCCTAACCGGGGTCAGACCTCCGATTCGAAACGTTTTTGTTTCTAATCGGAGGTCTGACCCCGGTTAGGAAACTAGTTGCTTTACTTCAGCAGTATCTGCGCGGCCTGCTCCGGCGTCAGGGTCGCCGACACCACTTCGACCAGCTTGCGCTTGCTGGTCAGCCCGTGCGTGATCGTGAGCGCGCTTTTCGGCACGCCCAGTTCTCTCGATAAATATTTGATCAAGGCCTCGTTGGCCTTGCCTTCGATCGGCTGCGCCTGCAGCTTGAGCTTGAGCGCGTCGTCGAGCACGCCGATCACTTCGGTCTTCTTGGCATTCGGGGTGATCTGCACCGCCAGCCGCAGCGCGCCCGGCAATGCCGAACACCAGGCCCGGCTCATCGCAGGCCGAACAGCATCTGCACCAGGATGTGCACGATCTTGAGCAGGATCATCGCCACCATCACCGACAGGTCGATCCCGCCGATCGGCGGCACCACTTTGCGCAGCGGACGCAGCAAGGGGGCGTTGAGGGCCTGCACGAAGGGCGCCATCGGTGCCTGCGGGTTGACCCAGCTCAGGATGACTTCGATGAACAGCAAGCCGATGAAGCCATACAGGATCCAGGTCAGGAAGCGGTACAAGGCCATGATGGCCACCATCTCGAACGAGGCGCCGAAGAACAGGATCACGGACGTCGCCAGCGCCACCACCAGAAAGGCGCCGACCAGGCTGGCCCAGTCGTAGCCACCCACGCCGGGAATGACGCGCCGCATCGGCAGCACCATCCAGTCCGACAGGGCGTAGATAAATTGCCCGAGCTGCGACGGCGGACGCACGCGGATCGCCTGCATCCAGAACCGCAGTAACAGGACCCCACCAAGAATGGTGGCGATGGTGTCGACGATCAACTGAACAATACTGTACACGTGCTCTCCTTAAAAAAAAACCGCTGTGTGATACGAGTCACACAGCGGTATTTTGCCTGATCCAGGCCCAACAACCTGTTACGGACGGCTGCTGGTCGGGAAAGGCCATGCTGCTGCCGGAGCCAACACAGTTTTCGCCGCTGGCGCCGGAGCCGGTGCTGCCGCTGCTGCTGGTGCAGGAGCTGCTGCCAGCTTCGATGCTGCGTCGGCTTTCGGTGCAACTGCCTTCTTCGGCGCTGCTGCTTTCTTTACAACCGGCTTGGCTGCCGGAGCGGCAGGAGCCGCTGGCGCCGCTGCTGGCTTGGCTGCTGGCTTCGCCGCAGCCTTAACCGGCTTTTTTGCTGCTGGCTTAGCCGCCACCTTTTTTGCTGCTGGCTTTGCTGCTGCTTTCGCTGCTGGCTTTGCTGCTGCTTTAGTTACTGCTGGTTTTTTGGCGGTCGACGTCGCTGCTGCTTTTTTGGCGGCTGGCTTGGCTGCGGCTTTGCTGGCTGCTGGCTTCGCTGCTGCTTTTTTAGCGGCTGGCTTGGCGGCCGGTTTGGCTGCGGCTTTCTTCGCTACCGGCTTGGCTGCTGGCTTCGCTGCCGACTTGGCTGCTGGCTTGGCCGACGACTTCGCTGCGGCTTTTTTCGCTGCCGGCTTCGCTGCTGCCTTCTTCGCTACCGGCTTGGCCGTGGCTTTTGCCTTGGCTGCTGGCTTGGCTGCCGCTTTTTTGGCGACTGGCTTTGCTGCTGCTTTTTTAGCGACTGGCTTGGCGGCCGACTTGGCTGCTGCCTTTTTCGCTACTGGCTTGGCGGCCGGCTTGGCTGCCGATTTAGCTGCCGACTTGGCTGCTGGCTTGGCGCTGGTTTTTGCCGCGGCTTTTTTCGCTACTGGCTTCGCTGCTGGCTTGGCTGCGGCTTTTTTCGCTGCTGGCTTTGCTGCTGGCTTGGCTGCGGTTTTCGCTGCGGCCTTTTTCGCTGCCGGCTTGGCTGCAGGTTTGGCTGCGGCTTTCGTGGCTGGCTTGGCTGCGGCTGCTTTCGCAACGACTTTCTTCGCTGGTTTCTCGGCAGCGGCTTTCGCGGCTGGTTTCTTTACTGCGGGTTTCTTAGCGGCTGTTGCCATTTGGGTTCTCCTTCATCTGAGATGGGAAAAAATCACGCTACAAGATTTAAAACCCGTCCGACCCGTAACTGGAGGTCAGGCGAATTATTCATCGGCACAAACGTGATCGTGTTTATGCTAATGAATTCGGCACCAGCTGAACTGCTGCAACTCCTCAAGTTTGCAGCGCTTCAGCTATAGTCGTTTCTGAAAACAGAGACGACGGATACGGTGTTCATGGTTCGCTGTCCACATCCAAAAGCCCACAACCGTAAAAGAAAAAGCCGCCATGCCTGAACCGGATCAGGCAGTGCGGCTTTGTCTTTTGCAGAAGTTTAAGCACATATCTGTTGAATCAGCGTCCCATTTTGATCGATGATTTTGTCGTCGCGCGCGGCTTGCATCTTCGCGTTCACGTTTTGACAAATTCAATCACGTAAAGTACACGAAAACCTTGTCAGTGCGCAACCAGCACACTGCGTTTCGCTTACTTTTTTTTTCGGCGGCGCGCGCGCCATGCGCGCCGCGCGTTTTGAAAATCGTTTATTCGCAGTTCAATGCGCCGCCGCTTTGGTACCTCGTCACGCGCGTCCCGGCAAAGCGGCGCTCCTTTTTCAGGCCGATCATCGCGCTCATCGACGGGCGCGGATTTTCTTCCTGTGCACACAGCGCGCCGGGTCCGAACCGCTGCGCGCGGCGGTGCGCGATGAAGCGCAGGCAAGCGTTGAACGTGGCCGCGTCGGGGCCGGCACAGCGCGCACGATGGCGTCGCCGGCGCGCGCATATTCGAGGTCGGCCGATTGCAGATACAGCGCCTGATCTCTTCGCCGACAGCCGCCCTCCACGGCAGCGGATTTTCCATCGTGATCGTGACGATCGCGTCGGGCGCAAAATTGCAATGCATTGATTCGTCACGCAAAATGCTCCGATAGCGCTGCGCCGCACCCATCGTTTTGTTGTGCCGCCCGAGCGCGGGAATCGAAGTAAAGCCGGCGTAAAAGAACACGCCTTCGATCACGCAGGCGAACACCATCGGCGACTTCAACGGCCTCCGATCGTCCTCCACGGCATCCGTGGCGAAGGCCGGATCGGTCAGGGGATTGATGATCGGAATGAGGATTTCACCGTTGCCGCGGATCGCTTCGGCCTCCTTGCAGGCGTTGGAAATCTGCGCCTCATCGCGGCCCGGGACGCCACGATGTACTGCCAGCCGTGCGTGCGAATCGCGATATCGAAGGCCGTATGCGGCAGGTATTGGCGGCATTCGGGCGCGTGATGTGGCGCCCGGTTGCGAGCGTCATGTCGTTCGCGGCGGACGAACCGGCGCCCGCAACCACGCTTGAATTTCTTTTTGCGAGACGACGCTCGTCATCGTCAAACCGTTGGGATTTTTCCACAACTCTGTCGCACTGCATGACGCGCTCGCGCAGTTCGCGTTGCGCATGCCACCGGTCGATGCACCGACGCTCGCGCCATTGGCCGTGTTCATGTCGTGGCGCCGCGCGCACGTCGGCGCGCGCCTGCCTGTCTGCTCGTGCGCATGCTGTCGGACGCCGGCGGCGTGAAAGCGCTGAAAGCGGACATCGTGGAGTGCGCTTGATGTCCACCCTTGCAGTCGCTGCAAGATAGCGCAGAGCTTATGAGAGAGTACGGCCATCCTCGTCTTGTTCGACGAGCATGGCCGTAAACGGACTCGGGCGAACATGGATAGTCCGCCCGAAGCTTGAAAGACAATCGATTGAGCAGAATCCTTCCTCGGCTCAATTCTCTGGGCTTACTCCCAGTTCAATGCACCACCGGTCTGATACTCGGTCACGCGCGTCTCGAAGAAGTTGCGCTCCTTTTTCAGGTCGATCATTTCGCTCATCCACGGGAATGGATTTTCCTCTTGGGCGAACAGCGCGTCCAGGCCGATCTGCTGCGCGCGGCGGTTCGCGATGAAGCGCAGGTAACCCTTGAACATGGTCGCGTTCAGGCCGAGCACGCCGCGCGGCATGGTGTCTTCGGCGTACGCATACTCCAGGTCGACCGCTTCCAGGAACAGCGCCTTGATCTCTTCGCGGAAAGCCGGGGTCCACAGCAGCGGGTTTTCCATCTTGATCGTGTTGATCAAGTCGATTCCGAAATTGCAATGCATCGATTCGTCGCGCAGGATGTACTGATATTGCTCCGCCGCACCCATCATCTTGTTCTGGCGTCCGAGCGCCAGGATCTGGGTAAAGCCGACGTAGAAGAACAGCCCTTCCATCAGGCAGGCGAACACGATCAGCGACTTGAGCAGCTTCTGGTCGTTCTCCACGGTCCCCGTGGTGAAGGCCGGATCGGTCAGGGTATTGATGAACGGAATCAGGAATTCATCCTTGTCGCGGATCGACTTGACCTCGTTGTAGGCGTTGAAAATCTCCGCTTCATCGAGCCCCAGCGACTCCACGATGTACTGGTAGGCGTGGGTGTGGATCGCTTCCTCGAACGCCTGGCGCAGCAGGTACTGGCGGCATTCCGGCGCCGTGATGTGGCGGTAGGTGCCCAGCACGATGTTGTTGGCGGCCAGCGAATCGGCGGTCACGAAGAAGCCCAGGTTGCGTTTGACGAGACGACGCTCGTCATCGGTCAAACCGTTGGGATTTTTCCACAACTCGATGTCGCGCTGCATGTTGACCTCTTGCGGCATCCAGTGATTGGCGCAACCGGCCAGGTATTTGTCCCACGCCCATTTGTATTTGAACGGGACCAGCTGGTTCACATCGGTCTTGCCGTTGATGATGCGCTTGTCGTCGGCGTGCACGCGCTTGGCGACCGATGCGGCATCGGCGTCCGTTACGGCTACGGGTTCGGTACCCGTTTCGGCGGCGCTTGGCGCCACGGGGCGCGCGGCTGGCGCGCTGGCTGTTTCATCGTCCCAGGACAACATGGTCATTTCCTCTTTTCGTCTGTCTTCAATTCGGTATTGCGCGGAGCGCCGTGGCGCTCCGCCTCTTTGCCGGATGACTCCGGCGATGACACTATTACTGGCAGGCTTCGCATTCCTCGAAGCCATCGTCGCCCGGACGCAGGTAGCACGCCGCGCCGTCTTCCTCGGCCGCCGCCGCGGCTGCCGTCGCTGCCGCTGCGCTCGCCGCCACCTTGGCCGCCGTATCGGCCGCCGCGCCCATCGCGTGGGCCGACATGCCGCCGTCCACCGCCACCGCGTTCAGCGCGCCGGTCTTGGAAGTCGACTTTTCCATGTGGGTCGCCGCGATGGTGCGCAGGTAGTAGGTGGTCTTCAGGCCGCGCAGCCAGGCCAGCTTGTAGGTCTCGTCGAGCTTCTTGCCCGACGCGCCAGCCATGTAGATGTTCAGCGACTGGGCCTGGTCGATCCACTTCTGGCGGCGCGATGCCGCTTCCACCAGCCAGCTCGGCGAAACCTCGAACGCCGTTGCGTAAATGTCACGCAAGTCTTGCGGGATGCGGTCGATCTTGGCCAGCGAACCGTCGAAGTATTTCAGGTCGGCGATCATGACTTCATCCCACAGGTCGCGCGCCTTGAGGTCGCGCACCAGGTAAGAATTGATCTCGGTAAATTCGCCGGACAGGTTCGACTTCACGTACAGGTTCTGGAAGGTCGGTTCGATGCAGGCCGACACGCCGATGATGTTCGAGATCGTCGCGGTCGGGGCGATCGCCACGCAGTTCGAGTTGCGCATGCCGAACTGCTTGATGCGCTCGCGCACCACGGTCCAGTCCATGGCCGACGACATGTCCACTTCCAGGTAGCCGCCGCGTTCCTCGGCCAGCAGCTTGATCGAATCCTGCGGCAGGATGCCGCGGTCCCACAGCGAGCCGCTGTACGACTCGTAGCGGCCGCGCTCTTCGGCCAGCTCGGTCGAGGCCAGGTAGGCGTAGTAGCACACCGCTTCCATCGAGGAATCGGCGAATTGCACCGCCTGGTTCGACGAATAAGGCACGCGCATCATGTGCAGGCAATCCTGGAAGCCCATGATACCCATTCCCACCGGACGGTGGCGCATGTTCGAGTTGCGCGCTTTTTCGACGGCGTAGTAATTGATATCGATGACGTTGTCGAGCATGCGCATCGCGGTGCGCACGGTTTTCTGCAGCTTGACCGGGTCGAGCTTGCCTTCTTTCATGTGCGCCGGCAAGTTCACCGAACCCAGGTTGCAGACGGCGATTTCCGACTCGTTGGTGTTCAGGGTGATCTCGGTGCACAGGTTCGAGCTGTGGACCACGCCGACGTGTTGCTGTGGCGAACGGATGTTGCATGGATCCTTGAAGGTGATCCATGGGTGGCCGGTTTCGAACAGCATCGACAGCATCTTGCGCCACAGGTCGAGCGCGGCGATCTTCTTGAACACGCGGATCTCGCCGGCGGCCGCTTTGGCTTCGTAGCCGGTGTAGGCCGCCTCGAAGGCCTTGCCGACCTTGTCGTGCAGGTCAGGCGTTTCCGATGGCGAGAACAGGGTCCAGTCGCCCTTTTCCATCACGCGCTTCATGAACAGGTCGGGAATCCAGTTGGCCGTGTTCATGTCGTGGGTGCGGCGGCGGTCGTCGCCCGTGTTCTTGCGCAGGTCCAGGAATTCTTCCACGTCCATGTGCCAGGTTTCCAGGTAGGCGCACACCGCGCCCTTGCGCTTGCCGCCCTGGTTGACCGCCACGGCGGTATCGTTGACCACTTTCAGGAACGGCACCACGCCTTGCGACTTGCCGTTGGTACCCTTGATGTGGGCGCCCAGGGCGCGCACCGGCGTCCAGTCGTTGCCCAGGCCGCCGGCGAACTTGGCCAGCAGCGCGTTTTCCTTGATCGCGTCGTAGATGCCTTCCAGGTCGTCCGAGACGGTGGTCAGGTAGCATGACGAGAGCTGCGAGCGCAGGGTGCCGGAATTGAACAGGGTCGGGGTCGAGCTCATGAAGTCGAACGACGACAGCAGGTTGTAGAACTCGACGGCGCGCGCTTCGCGGTTTTCTTCGCGCAGCGACAGGCCCATGGCCACGCGCATGTAGAACGCCTGCGGCATTTCGATGCGCACGTCGCGCACGTGCAGGAAGTAGCGGTCGTACAGGGTTTGCAGGCCGATGTAGCCGAACTGCAAGTCACGGTCGGCGACCAGGGCCTTGGCCAGCTTGGCCAGGTCGAAGGTGGCCAGGACCGGGTCCAGCAACTCGTTCTCGATGCCCTTGGCGATGTATTTCGGGAAGTACTCTATATAGTGTGCCGCCGCTTTCGCTTGCGGCACTTCTTCGCAGAACACTTCCTTGCGGATGGTGTGCAGCAGGATGCGGGCGGTCACTTGCGAGTAAGCCGGGTCCTTTTCCATCAGCGCGCGCGCAGCCAGGATGGCGGACTTGTGCAGCTCTTCGACCGGCACGCCGTCGTACAGGTTCTTGACCGTTTCGGCCAGGATGGCGTCGGCGTCGACGTGTTTTTCCAGGCCGACGCAGGCGGCGGCGATCAGGTCGCGCACCTGGTTCATGTCGAGCAGGCGGCGCTGGCCGTTTTCAGTGACGTGGATTTGCGGCGCGCTCATTTGCGCGGAGGCACCTTGTGCCTCCTTCTGCAGGCGGCGCTCTTCCATGTGCTTGGCGCGGTACAGCACGTAGGCACGCGCCACGTCGTGCTCGCCCGAGCGCATCAGCGACAGTTCGACCTGGTCCTGCACGTCTTCGATGTGGAAGGTGCCGCCCGATGGCTGGCGGCGGATCAGGGCGGAAACGACGTTCTCGGTCAGTTGCTCGACCAGTTCGCGCACGCGCGCGGAGCCGGCGCTCTGGCCACCGTTAACGGCCAAAAAGGCCTTGGTGACGGCGATCGAGATCTTCGACGGTTCAAAGGCGACGACAGCGCCGTTGCGGCGGATGATGCGGTAGTCGCCGCGGGCGGCGACGGCGGCGGCACTGGTCGGTGCTGGCTGGCCTGCTGCTCCAGGTGTGATGTGCAATTGGTTGATCGAAGAATCTTGGGATGTTTGCATTGAACCTCCTGGAGCGGCGGGCTTTGGTCTGCCGCCGGTTGTTATCAAGTGGACGGCGTCAATCAACCGTCCCCAACAAATATAAAAACAAAAAAACTACCCCCGCCAGCCTGGAATGTCGAGGCCGGCGCCGTAAGGCAATGGTGGGTGGATTGCGTTAAAAACTGGGCTTGCCGTGCTGCGTTATGGATGCTGAGTTATCGGTGGCAGAGCTTCAAAAACCACTATATCTAGTCGATTCATCAAATGTGGGACTAATTGTAGTACCTCACCCGGGGAGTGGCAATAGAATTAAGTAGCAATATTTTCCTGTGCGTCGCTTGACTTTTTTGACTCAGGCCGCATGAAGGACTGCCCGGTTAGCACATACTAACGGGTGCCCTTTTTTGAAGCAGCCGCCAGCGCGCGCGCCTGCCGTTTTTGCGTCGCGGGGCAGCATTATAAACCGTGGGGGGAGTGGGCGTTGGAATGGGCCTGGAAGGACGCCACCCGGCTATCTCGTCGCCCCCGCGCAGGCGGGGGCCCATTTATTTCTGCGCAGACGCGCCATAGGCCCCAGGTGTCGGCCGCCGCACCCTAGCCCTCCGGCTCCTGGATATCGAGCTTCTGCATCTGGTAGCGCAGCTGCCGGAAACTGATCCCCAGCAGCAGGGCCGCCTGGGTGCGGTTGAACTGGGTCTGGGTCAGCGCGCGCAAGATGATCTCGCGCTCGACCTGCTCCAGATAATCGGGCAGGCTGCTCGGCAACTCCGCCGGCCCGCTCGCGCTCACCGGCGCAGCCGCTGCCTGCGCTGGCGCCGCCACCGGCGCCGGCACCGCTTCAGCGACGGGCGCCGCCCGCTCGGCCACCCGCGCGCCCTTGAGCGACAGGTCGCCCACTTCGATCACGCCGTCATTGGCGAACGCCAGCGCCCGCTCCAGCACGTTCTCCAGCTCGCGCACATTGCCCGGGAACGAATACGTGCTCAAGGTTTCCAGCACCTGCGGCCCGAGCGCGGCCTGCTGCCCCGGTCCGGCCAGGCGCGCCAGCATGCCATTGACCAGCACCCCCAGGTCGTCGAGCCGCTCGCGCAGCGGCGGCACGCTCAATTCGATCACATTCAGGCGGTAAAACAGATCCTGGCGGAACTTGCCGGTCTCGACGCACTGCGCCAGGTTCTGGTGCGTGGCGCTGATGATGCGCACGTCGACCGGCTCCTCGCTGGTCGCGCCGATCTTGCGCACGCGCCGTTCCTGGATCGCGCGCAGCAGCTTGACCTGCATCGCCAGCGGCAGATCGGCCACTTCATCGAGCATCAGGGTGCCGCCGTTGGCCGCATGGAAAAATCCGTCGCGCTCGTCGGCCGCGCCCGTGAACGCACCCTTGCGGTAGCCGAAAAACTCGGCTTCCATCAGCGCTTCGGGAATCGCGCCGCAGTTCACGGCAATGAAGGGCTTGCCCGCGCGCGAACTGCGGGCGTGGATTTCGCGCGCCACCAGTTCCTTGCCGCTGCCCGATTCGCCCGTAATCGCAATCGGCGCCATCGAGCGCGCCAGCCGTTCGATCTGGTTGCGCAGCGACTGCATCACGGCCGATTCGCCGATCAGGCGCGAGGCGGTGCCGGCGGCGGCCGGGCTGCCCGACTGCGTGGCCGGGGCCGACAGGCGCAGGGCCGACTGCACCATCACGCGCAAATCGTCCAGCACCACCGGCTTGGACACGTAATCGAAGGCGCCCGCCTTCAAGGCCACCACCGCGTTTTCGGCGCTGCCGTAGGCGGTCACGACCGCGATCGGGGTCGATTTGTTGGAAGCGTTCACTTCCTGCACCAGTTCCAGGCCCAGGCCGTCGGGCAGGCGCATGTCGGTCAGGATCAGGCCGTAATCGTTCTGCGCCAGGAAGGCGCGCGCCTCGCGCAGCGTTTCGGCGCTGTCCACATCGAGCCCCATCCTGACCAGCGTGATTTCCAGCAGTTCGCGTAAATCCGCCTCGTCATCGACGACCAGTACGCGGGGTGATGTCATGTTGTTGCCTTTCTGTTACTAGTGGCGCCGCGCGCTCCCAGCGGCTGCGCGAACGAAATCACAAACCGGCCGCTGGCCTTGCGTACCCCGAAGCCGCTGGCGTCGAAGCGATACTCGTAATCGAGCATCGCCGCGTTGTTCAGGCACAGCTCGCGCGCCAGGTACAGCCCCAGCCCGGTGCCCTTGCTCGAGGTCGTATAAAACGGTTCGAACAGGTGGGCCCGCACGTCGGGCGTGATGCCCGGCCCGTCGTCCTGCACGTGCAGCTCCATGCCGCCGGCCGCATCGGTGACGACGTACACGCGGATACAGCCCTCCCCGCCGCTGGCGTAGCGCAGCGCATTGGTCAGCAGGTTGATCAGCACTTCGCGCAGGTGCAGCGCGTCGAAACGCACCGGCACGGCTCCAGTGTTGCCCAACCACACTATATCATTGGCGACCCCTTGGGTTTCGTCAAATTCGGTTTTCAACTCATTCAAAAAGGGGCCGAGCAACAACGGATCGCCGTTGGGCTGGACCTTGCGCGACAATTGCAGTATGTCTTCGACCATGCGGTTCACCCGCGCCACATTGTCGCCGACGATCTTGAGCAGGCGCGCCTGGCCCGGCTCGTGCAAGTCTTCCGCCAGCAGGGCGGTGGCGTGGCCGATGGCCGAGAGCGGATTGCGCACCTCATGCGCGATACTGGCGGTCAGGCGTCCCATCGAGGCCAGTTTCAGTTCCTGGGCCTGGTTTTCGATGGCGGTGACGTCCTGTAAAAAGATAACGCAGCGCTCGGACGCCTCGTCGACCGTGTCGACCCGCGCGAAACGCAGCTTGAGGTGGGCCGCCAGGTCGCGCCGCCCGCTCCAGGCTGCCGTGCCGGCGTCGCCGCCGCCGCCGCTGTCGCGGTACGGCTTGACGGTCACGAAGGCGGCGCGCAGCCCGCCCACGGCCGGTCCGACCTGCTGCTGCCACTCCGAAAACGCATACGCAACCGGTTCCAGCGCAGGCACCTCGGACAGGGCGAAGCCGCTGTCGCCGTTGGCCAGTCCCAGCATGTGCTGGGCGGCCGGGTTGCCGGCGAAAATGTGCCCGTCGCGGTCGACCACGAGGATGCCGTCGTCGACGTCGGCGATGATGATCTGGTTGATCGCCTGCTGGATTTTCAGGTCGGCGCCGTGGCGCGCGGCCAGTTCTTCCTGCCGGATCAGCTTGGCGGCAAGGCGGCTGACCACCATCACGATGGCGAAGAAGGCGGCGCCGTACAGCCCGGCCTGGGTGAGCGGCATGCCGGCCATGCCCAGGAACACCTGGTACAGGGAATCGATCAGCAGGAACAGGGTGACCAGCGCGGCCGAAAACAGGGCCAGCAGGCGCGGCGCCAGGATCGCGGCGCCGGCCAGCGGGAACAGGTACAGGATCACCAGGCTGCCGCGGCTGGCCGCTGCGGCCATGTACAGCACCGAAATGACCGCGATGTCGACCGCGATCTGCACCACCACCTGCATCAGGAAGTGCTTGCGCACGTACACGCTGGCCAGCACGAACGCGCCGGCCAGCGCCAGGTAGGCGATGCAGGTTTCGGTATACAGATGATGGCCGGTGCCGGCCGCGTCTTTCTGGTCGAACGCCAGGTACGCCAGCAGCACCAGCGAAATGACGATGCGGGTGGCGGTCAGCGCCTGCAGCGAGCGCCAGAATGTTTCGCGCGACTCTGCCGACAGCGCGCTCCAGAAGGACATCACTCAGGCGGGCGGCAAACGGGCGTGGTCCGGGCTGCAATACTCCCGGCCGCCGGCCTTGACCGCTTCCGACTCGGGGAAGTACACGTGGCAGTGGGCGCAGGCGATCATGGTTTCGGCTTCGCGCGCCGCCGGCCGATCCTGGCGCGGAGCGGCGCCCTGCCCCGGCGGCGGCATCATGCCGCGCAGCTTGCTGCGGATGGCCGCGATCACCAGCGCCACCAGCGCGATCCAGAACAGAATGCGTATCATGCCAGCCCCCGGTGCAAAACGACTTCAAGAACGAAACGGCTGCCGACATAGGCCAGCACCAGGGTGGCGAAACCGGCCAGGGTGAAGCGCAGCGCGGTCTTGCCGCGCCAGCCGCGCCAGCGCCGTCCGGCCAGCAGCGCGGCGAACAGGACCCACGACAGCAAGGTGAAGACGCTCTTGTGATCCCACTTGAGCACGGTGCCGAACACCTGCTCCGAAAACACGATCCCCGACAGCACGGTCAGGCTGAGCAGCACGAAGCCGATCCAGATCAGGCGGAACAGCAGCTTTTCCATGGTCAGCAGGGCCGGCAGCTGGTCGAGCGCCGTGGCCAGCCAGCCCGCTTGCGGGTTGCGCGCATGCAGGCGCGTTTCCTGCAGCGCCATCAGGACCGCGTGGAAGGCGGCGATGGTCAGGGTGCTGTAGGCCAGGATGGCCACCGAAATGTGCCAGCCGAAGGCCGGGGCGCGCCCTTCGAGCTGCAGCACGCTGCCCGGGAACACGGCCGGCAGCAGCGCGGCGGCTGCGGCGCACGGCATGACCAGGCGGCGCAGGCCGTCCAGCGCGAAATTGCGGTTTTCGACCCAGTAGGCGGCCACCGAGATCCACAGGGCGGCGGAAATCATCAGCGCAAAGCCGATCCGCACGCTGCCGGGCGCCATCATGTCGAGCCACAGGGCGGCGCCGTGCAGCAGCCAGGCCCCGGCGGTGACGCCGGAAATGAGCGTGCCCCGGGGCGTGGGGAGAATGGCGCACACCGCGTACAGCAGCGCCGCTGCGATAAGTAAGTAAGTCTGCATGCTGCAAGTTTACACTATCGGCGCGCGCTGGCGGGGACGGCGTGAGGGCGCCGCCTCCAGCCTGTCCTAATCGACTGCCGCCATGCGCAACTCGTCGTTGTGATGGCGCTGCTGCTCTTCCATGACCAGCTGCCCCAGCTCGCGCTTGAGCGCATTGAACTCGGGCGCGGCCGGGTCGCGCAGGCGCGGCAGGTCGACCATGACGTCGCGCTTGACCGTGCCCGGACGGTAGGTCATCACCACGATGCGGTCGGCCAGGTAGATCGCTTCCTCGATGCTGTGGGTGACGAAAATGATGGTCTTGCCGGTGGCGGCCCAGATGCGCAGCAGCTCGTCCTGCAGGTTGCGCCGGGTCAGCGCGTCGAGCGCGCCGAACGGCTCGTCCATCAGCATGATCGGCGAGTCCAGCGCCAGCACGCGCGCAATCGCCACCCGCTGGCGCATGCCGCCCGACAAATCCTTGGGAAAGCGCTGGCGAAAGTCGCTCAGCGACAGCATCTCCAGCAGGCGGGCCACGGTGGCGTCGATGGCGGCCTTGGCCACGCCCTTGATTTCCAGGCCGAAGGCGACGTTCTGCTCGACCGTCATCCAGGGAAACAGGGCGTACTCCTGGAACACCATGCCGCGCTCCGGCCCCGGCCCCGTCACCGGGTGTCCGCCGGTGCGGATGGTGCCGCGTGTGGGCAGGGCAAAGCCGGCCACGGCATTGAGCAGGGTCGACTTGCCGCAGCCCGACGGTCCCAGCAGGCAGGTGAATTGCCCGGCCGGGATGTCCAGGTTGATATCCTTGAGCGCGACCAGCTCGCCCCCGGCGCTGCTGAATGTCTTGTCGACGCCTTCGATACGGATCGGTGATGCAGTCATGTCAGTTCTCCAGGCCGCGATGCCAGCGCAGCAGGTAATTGTTCAGGCGGTTCATGCCGACGTCGATCGCCAGCCCCAGCATGCCGATGGTGATCATGCCGGCCATGATCTTGTCGGACCAAAAATACTCGCGCGCTTCCAGGATGCGAAAACCCAGGCCATTATTCACCGCGATCATTTCCGAGACGATCACGACGATGAAGGCGGTACCGATCCCGATCCGCACGCCCGACAAAATATAGGGCACGGCGGCCGGCAGGATCACGCGCACGAACATGGTGCGCTGGCTGGCGCCCAGGTTGCGCGCCGCGCGCAGGTAAATGCCGTCCACCTGGCGCACCCCGGCAATGGTATTGATCAGCACCGGAAAGAACGCCCCCAGCGCGATCAGGAACACGGCCGGCGGATTACCCAGCCCGAACCACAGGATCGCCAGCGGAATGTAGGCGATCGGCGGGATCGGGCGCAGCAGCTGCACCAGCGGATTGAGCCAGGCGTACACGCGCGCGTTGGCGCCCATGGCCAGCCCGAGCGGCAGCGCCAGCCCGGCGCCGATGGCAAAACCGAGCAGCACCCGGTACATGCTGGTGAGCGAGTCGACCATCAGTTCGCCCGACACGGCCCAGGCCAGCCAGCTGCCGTCCGCGTGCGGCTGCAGCGGCAGCAGGTACTCGATCCATTTGTGGAGCACCGCCAGCGGCGACGGCAATACCTGGGGATTGACCAGGCCCTGCACCGCCGCCAGCTGCCACAAGGCGATCACCACGGCCGGCACCACCAGGCCGATTCCCACTTCACGCAACTGTCTGCTGTTCATGCCACCTCCGGAAACGTTGTTTTCATGCTGTTGATACTGTCGGATTGTCGAACGGGGAGCCTGCTCACCTCACCCCCATGCTTTTCTTGGCCGCGTCGAGCAGCTCGGTCCTGACCCAGTCCCTGGCCAGGGGCGGACGCACCATGCGCCCCACGCCGGTGTTGACCATGGTGTCGGTGGTGATCTGGATATGCTCGGCCGTCACGTCCAGCGAATACGGCGCATTGCTGATCGCATCCTCGAAGTCGTCCCTGGTGATCTGGCCCTTGTAGATCACTTCGCGCACGTATTTCTCGGCGATGGACGGATGGGCCATGAAGGTGCGGGTCGCTTCGACGAAGCAGCGCATGAACTTGTCGGCCAGTACCCGCTTGCCGTTGTAGAAGGCTTCGGTCATCACCATGGTGCGCACCGGCTCGCCGATCGGCGTGTCGTAGGGTTTCATCACTTCCATCCCGAAACCCTTGTTGATGGCTTGCGACGATTGCGGCTCGGACTGCATCATGGCGTCGATGTTCCTGCCCATCAGCGCCTGGTTCAGGTCGGCGAACGGCAGGTAGATCACGTGCACATCCTTGCCGGGTGCGCTGTCGACGCTCATGCCGAATTTTTTCAGCTGCGCCATCAGCAGCACTTCCTGGATGCCGCCGCGCGTCACCCCGACCTTCCGGCCTTTCAATTCCCGAATGCCCCTGATGCCGAGATCGGACCGCGCCACCAGGCGCGCGCCGCCCTTGGCGAAACCGGCCACCACGAAGATCGGCGCCCCGCTGGCGCGCCCCGAAATGGCCGCCTCGGACGCGGTCGCGCCGACATCGAGCTCGCCGGCGATGATCGCTTGCATCACATCGAGCCCCTTGGCGAAAATCTTTTCCTCGACCTTGATGCCGCATTTGGGCGCGATTTCCTTGATGTACGAAACGGCGCCGAAATGCGCGAACTTCAGGTTGCCAAGACGGATCACATCCTGGGCGTGGCTGTGGCTGGCGGCGAACAGCGCCGCCAGTACGATGGTCTTGCCGATGAACTTCCCTGTCATGCCTGTCTCCGTTGGATGGTGCAGAGTCGATGAGGTACCGCGCGTGTCGTCATGCATGCGAATAAGACGCAACCGATCGCCGTTTGCCGGACCGTTGCCGCACTCACTCGCGCTTGCCTCGGAGAAAGATAGCCCGGAGAGAAACCAATGTCTAACGACTGGCGCAAGCTTTGCGCTGATAAGATGACGCCCCCCCAGTGAAAGAGATCAATGAAACCCATTTTGCATAAGCGTGTCGGCGCACCGTTGTTTTTCATGATGGTCGGCCTGGCCGCCATGACGACCGCGCAGGCCGGCGAGCGCCGCTGCACCTTTTATGAAGACCCGTCGGCCGACGGCAACGTGTTCGAGCCGCCGCGCTGGCCGGCATGCCGCTCGACGCCGCCGCCCAGGATCGCCTGCGCCCTTTCGACCCCTGCTGGCTGAACGAAACGAGCGAGTGGGGCGGCCACAATCCGCATAACGACCCCGCGCTCAAGCGCGCTCTGGAAGGGTGGCAAACCGAACGCGCGCGCGCCGGCGGACCCAAGCTCGCCGCGCTCGCCATCGCCGGCAAGGACGCTTCCGTGCTGAACTGCCCGGCGGACGCGTTTCGCAACGCCACCCGCACCCTGGGCATCCGCCTGGCCAGCTACGGCAGCGACGGCGCCACGCTGCGCGACTGGATCGTGGGCCAGGATGCCGTGTTCGCCCACCGCGATGCCGGCCGAGGCCCTGGCCGGCGCGCCCCACTGGCTGCGCATGGACCGCGCCTACCAGCAGGCAGCCGCCCACTTTTACCGCGGCGCCTACCCCGAGGCGGCGGCGCGCTTCGACGCCATCGCCCAGGATGCGGCATCGCCCTGGCACGTCACCGCGCCCTACCTGGCCGCGCGCGCCGGCGCAGGTACTGGCCCGGCTCGACGCCGAACTGGGCAGCGCCGCGCCGTCCGCCACGATCGGACAGGACGTGCGCGACTACAGCTACGCCTGGCGCAGTACCGCGCCCGCCGAACGCGGTCAACTGGCGTATGGCGCCTGGCTGGCGGCGATGCGCAGCGCGCGCGCCGCCAGCGCCTCCCCGGCCGAAGCGCTGCGCCAGTGGGAAACGACGCAACAGTTGCCGTGGCTGGTGGCGGCGCTCACGCTCGCGACAAAGCAGGCGCCGCCGCCAGCGGCGCTGCTGGCGGCCGCCCAAGCTGCGCGCCGAGCTCGAAACGGTGGCCTGGACGCGCGCCCTGCCGCTTGACCGGCCCGATGTGGCCACCCGCCTGGCACCCGCCATCAAGGCGCGCTTTGCCGGTTCGGGTCCGCTGGTGGACCAGATGCTGGCCGAAACCAATCCGGCGCTGCGGCGCGGCATCAGCGCCATGCTGCTGGCGCGCTATCCGGGCATGGTCGGCAACGTCAGCCCCTTCATCCGCTACGAGACAGACCCCGCCAAGTTCGCCCACCCGGTCATGCGCGCCAGCAACGACCTCGAACGGTCGCGCGAGAACTGGTGGAGCGTGTTCGCCGGCGGCACCCCGACTTACGGCAAGCGCGTCGCTGCGCCCGCCATGCCGGCCTTTTTGGCGGCCGGCGCGGCGGCCACCTTGCGCGCCGAGCGCGCCACCCTGGCGGCTTTGCCGAGTGGAACCGACTATCTGGCCGGCCTGGTCATGGAGCACGCCACGCGCGAGCCGGGCGATGCGCGCCTGCCGCAGGCGCTGTCGATGCTGATCCGCGCCTACGGCGGTGACGCCAGGGGCCAATACACGGCGCCCATGTTCAAGCACTGCACGCGCATTTCGCGCGCAACGAATGGGCCAAACGCACGCCGACCCACCGCTGACGGTCGCGCCGGCGCCGCCATCCCGATGAACGGACGAGGCATCGTGGCCGCAGCTAGCGCCCACGATGCCTTGCCGATACACAACGTTACAGATTAATTAATAGTTTCAGAATACACTCGCAAAAACCAACCAGGAGTTAACAATGAATTCACGCTCGTTTCAGCTGCGCCGCATGACCCTCCAGATGGGCGCCGCGGCGTTCCTGACCGCCTGCGGCGGCGGCGATGGACCGACTCCAACGCCGACGCCGACGCCAACACCCACACCAACGCCGACGCCAACACCAACTCCGACCCCGACGCCGACCCCGACGCCCACACCAACCCCGACGCCACCGCCAACACCGACCTACCCCGGCCCCGCGCTGCCGGCAGGACTGACCCTGATCGCCGGCGATACCGGCAGCATGATCAGTACCGACGGCACCGGCCTCGACGCCCGCTTCGGTTACATCCGCGATGCCCTGATCGACAGCAAGGGCACGGTATACGTCAGCGAGACCAGGATCGACACCCGTGGCATCTTCATTGGGACCGGCCCGACTATCCGTGCGTTCGGACGGGACGGCGTGGTACGCACCGTGTTGTCCGCCCCCGTGCCCGCCGATGAACCAGCCCTCTCCCTGCCGCCCAGTGGCGCCGCCCTGTCATTCGACCGCAACGAGCAGATACTGGCAAGAGTCGCGAGCACGACCTACCTGATCCGAAAAGACGGCAGCACGACCCAGGTACCGAACGACATCGACCCTTCCTACACTGTCAGCAACGCGGCCGGCATGCGCTACCGCATCAACTTCAGCGAGGGCGGGGGATTTAGCTCGATCACGCGCATCGGCGCCGACGGCAGCCTGACTCCGTTGGCGGGGAGCGACGTGCGCTCTTCAGAACCGCGCGACGGCCAGGGCGCCGCGGCCCGCTTCACCGGCATCTACCGCGTGGAGGTCGACCCGGCCGGCAATCTGTATATGATCGACGCGAAGACGATACGCCGGGTCACGCCGGACGGCCTGGTGACCACCTTGGCTGGCGTCGCCAATTCCACATTGCCAGCCCAGGATGGCAGCGGTAGCGGCGCGTACTTCGACGAGCCCCGATCACTGGTACTTCATGACGGCAAGCTGCTGCTGCTCGACACTAACGGGCTGCGCCTGATCAGCACCAGCGGCGTGGTCCAGACCATCGGTCCCAAGCTGCCGGGCGCGCATTACCTGCTGTCCGACCGCCAGGGTAACCTCTACGTCGTCTATAAAAACCATGTTTCCCTGCTTGTCCCCGATGGCGCCGCAGTGCTGTTTGCCGGCAAGCCCGACCTGTCCAAGCTCCCGGTGGACGGTACCGGCGCCGCCGCCCGCCTGGTGCGCCCGCAGTTCATGACGGCCGACAGCGCAGGCAATCTGTTTGTCATCGAAGAGCAACCGATCGGCTACCGCAGCACCGGCTATGTGGCGCAAGGCGTGTTTCTGCGCAAGGTGGCGCCGGACGGCAGAACCACCAGCACCTCGACGCCGAGAGGTTTTCCGAGCGGCATCGCGGCGGACAGGGCGGGTAATGTGTATGTCTCGGCCTTGGCTTACAGCGAACCAGTCCCTTGGGCGGGAGGGAAGCACGGTGCCGTGATTCACAAGGTGGGCAGCGACGGCGTCTGGAGCGTGTTCGCCGGCGTCGATGGTGAACTGGGCAAGCAGGATGGCATCGGCGCCGACGCCCGTTTCAACGCGCCGTCGATTCTCGGCTTCGACAATGCGGGCGACCTGTATGTACAGGACGAGGGCAATGGTTTGCGCCGCATCAGCCTGGCCGGTGCCGTGACCACGGTCGCCGCCGTGCCGCCGGAAGTGGGCCGGGTCGGCGACGATGCCGGCAACCATTACGTCGTCGACAGCGAGCACAGCACCATCTCGCGGATCAGCGCGGCCGGCGCGTCCACTATCGTGGCGGGCATACGGGACCACGCCGTGACGGTGCTCGGTCCCCTGCCCGGCAGCATCGAACGTCCGCGCGGACTGGTGCGGATCGGCATCAACAGCGTCGCCTTCATCTCGGGCAACGCCATCGTCAGGCTGGCGCTGCCCTAAACGGCGTGCCGGCACCCGGTTACCCGGCCGGCCTGGCTATGGAGCCCACCGCGCGCCGCGCGGTGGGCTCCCACGATGCCTTCACGATACACAACGTTACATATTAATAAATATTTTCAGAATACACTCGTTAAAACCAACCGGGAGTTAACGATGAATTCACGCTCATTTCAACTGCGCCGCATGACCCTCCAGATGGGTGCCGCGGCGTTCCTGACCGCCTGCGGCGGCAGCGATGGACCGACGCCAACCCCGACACCAACACCAACACCAACACCGCCCCCGACGCCACCTCCGGCCTACCCCGGCCCCGCACTGCCGGCCGGCCTGACCCTGATCGCGGGCGACACCGGCAGCATGGTCACGACGGACGGCACCGGCGTCGACGCCCGCTTCAGCTACATCCGCGATGCGCTGATCGACAGCACGGGCACCGTGTACGTCAGCGAGAGCACGATCAACAGCATCGGCGTGTTCGTGGGAAGCGGCGCCAGCATCCGCGCCGTCGGACGCGATGGCGTGGTGCGCACCGTATTGACCACCCCGAGGCCCGAAGATGAAGCGACGCTGTCCCTCACGCCTCTCGGCGCTGCCCTGTCGTTCGACCGCAACGGGCAGGTACTGGCAAGGGTCGGGCGCACGAGTCACCTGATCCGGCCAGATGGCAGCACGGCCCAGGTGCCGTACGACCCCGACCTTTCCTTCGTCGTCGGCAACGCGGCCGGCGTGCGTTACCGCATCATCTATAGCGAGAGCGCTTACCGGCATACCGCGATCGCGCGCATCGGCGCCGACGGCAGCCTGACCCCGCTGGCGGGGAGCGACGCCCGTTCGCCAGCGCCGCTCGACGGCCAGGGCGCCGCGGCCCGCTTCACCAGCATCAACCGGGGCGGCGTGGTGGTCGACCCGGCCGGCAACCTGTATCTGTTCGACGCGAAGACGATACGCCGCGTCACGCCGGGCGGCCTGGTGAGCACGCTGGCCGGCGTCGCCAACTCCACCTTGCCGGCCCAGGATGGCAGCGGCAGCGGCGCCTACTTCGACGGCCCCGGACTGATGGCACTGCATGAGGGTCAGCTGCTGGTGCTCGACAATAGCGCTCTGCGCCAGGTCAGCACCGCCGGCGTGGTCAAGACCATCGGCCCCGCACAGCCGAGCGCACGTCAACTGCTGTCCGACGGCCAGGGGAATGTCTACGCCGTCCACGAAAATCATGTTTCCCGGCTTGCCCCCGACGGCAGCATGGCGCCGTTCGCCGGCAAGCAAGATCTGTCCAAGCTGCCGGTGGACGGCACCGGCCCCGCCGCCCGCCTGGTGCGCCCGCAATTCATGACGGCCGACCCCGCAGGCACGCTGTTCGTCGTCGAACAGCAGCCGACCGGCTACCGCAGCACCGGTCCCTATCAGCGCAGCGGCGTGTACCTGCGCAAGGTGGCGCCGGACGGGACCACCACCAGCCTCTCGACGCCGAGCGGCCAGCCGAGCGGCATCGCGGCTGACAGGGCGGGGAATATGTATGTCTCGGCGTTGGCCTACAGCGAACCAGTCCCCTGGGCCACGGGGAAACATGGCGCCGTGATTCACAAGCTGGGCAGCGACGGCGTCTGGAGCGTGTTCGCCGGCGTCCATGGCGAACTCGGCAAGCAGGATGGCATCGGCGCCGCCGCCCGTTTCAATGCGCCGGCGATTCTCGGCTTCGACCATGCGGGCGACCTGTACGTACAGGACGAGGGCAATGGCTACCGCCGCATCAGCCCGGCCGGCGCCGTGACCACGGTCGCCGCCGTGCCGCCGGAAGTGGGCCGGGTCGGCGACGAGGCCGGCAACCGCTACGTCGCCGACAGCGAGCACAGCACCATCGCGCGGATCAGCGCGGCCGGCGCGTCCAGTATCGTGGCCGGCATTCCGGACCGCGCCGTGACGGTGCTCGGCCCCCTGCCCGGCAGCATCGAACACCCGCGCGGACTGGTGCGGGTCGGCATCAACAGCGTCGCCTTCATCTCGGGCAACGCCATCGTCAGGCTGGCGCTGCCGTAAACGGCGCATCGGCCCGCATGCAAGACCGGCCCGGCGCCGGTCTTTTGGTTAACTAATAAAGCTAATTATTCCCCCACCCTGACTTTGTTATTCATCGCCCCGCACTACAATCGTTAAATTCAAAACACCAGGAATTGACGATGACCGCACGCTCGTTTCAACTGCGCCGCATGACCCTCCAGATGGGCGCCGCGGCGTTCCTGACCGCCTGCGGCAGCGGCGATGGACCAGCCCCGGCACCCACGGCCACGCCGGCTCCGGCGCCGCCTTCAGCCTACCCCGGCCCCGTACTGCCGGCCGGACTGACCCTGATCGCCGGCGACATCGGCAGCATGGTCAGCGCCGACGGCACCGGGCTCGATGCCCGTTTCACCCTGATCACCGACGGCGTGGTCGACAGCATGGGAACCATGTATCTGGAGGAACGGGACCTGGGCATGAATACCGACACCTTCCGGCCCGGATTCGTGATTCGCGCCGTCACGCCCGGCGCCGTGGTACGCACCTTGCTGTCGCGCCCCGCACCGGACGGTGTTGAAGAGATGCGTGGGCTGCGGCTCGAGCAGGACCAGTTGCGCGTGCACACCTCCGTGGCAACCTATCTGTTCACCCGCGAGGGCACGCTGCACAGCACCGGCCCCGTGTCGGAACCGGTGCCCAGGCCCGACCGTACGGATGGCGACGGCAACGTTTACTGGTTCCGGGACGGCATCGTCTGGAAGAAGAGCGCGGCCGGTAACGTGACGCAACTGGCCGGCAGCGCCGGCAGCAAGGGGCAGGCGGTCGATGGCCGCGGCAGCGACGCCCGCTTCGACCAGTTTCAAAACATGACGCTGCACGATGGCCGCCTGGTCGTGATCGACAAGATGAACATCCGCACCGTCAGCTTGGACGGCGAGGTCGGCAGCACCGCCACCACCTTGCCCGCCATTCCCACCATCTTCCTGCCGCAGCAGGCGAACTTGCTCAGCAACGGCAGCGGCACGCTGTATGTCATCCACGCCAGCGCGATCAGCCGCCTTGGCGCCGATGGCACGCTGACGCCGTTCGCGGGCCGGGACGACCTGTCCGCCAGATCGGTCGACGGGGTCGGCGCCGCAGCCCGCCTGCGCATGCCGGCATTCCTGGCGGCCGACCCGGCCGGCAACCTGTACGCCGTGGAACGCCCTGGCATCGGTGTCGCGGACTTTCCGTACACGCAGGCCGGGGTCGCACTGCGCAAGATCGCGCCGGACGGCACGGTGACCAGTACCTTTCATCCCGGCGGCCTGGCCACCGGCATGGCGGCCGACAAGTCAGGCAATGTATTTGTTTCCACCGACCACTTCGGTGATGGCGGCCTGACCGGTGTTGCCGGCGGCCGCGTCATTCTCAAACTGGCGGCGGATGGCCGGTGGAGCGTGTTCGCCGGCCGCGATGGCGGCCCCGACAGCAAGATCGACGGCAGCGGCGCCCAGGCCAGCTTCGGCCGCCCGCGCATCCTCGGCTTCGACAACAGCGGCAACCTGTACGTGGAGGACGGCGCGGTGTACCGCCGCATCACGCCCGACGCGCTCGTCACCACGGTGAACGGCGTGCCGGGCATCGTGGGAGAGGTGTACGACGACGCCGGTAACTCCTACGACGTCGACACCGCGCACAGCACGATCGTGAAATACACCCCGGACGATATAGCGAGCATCGTCGCCGGCAAGCGCGACCACCCCGTGACCGTGCTCGGCGCCCTGCCCGGCAAGGTGGAACACCCGAGGAGCCTGGTGCGGATCGGCATCAACAGCTTCGCATTTATCTCCGGCAACGCCATCCTCAGGCTGGCGCTGCCCTGATCGAGCCCTGCGGCGCGCCCGCGCGCCCCGTGTGAAGACCGGCCCGGCGCCGGTCTTTTTGCTTGTGACTAGGGTAAAATGACGCCACAACCGGCACTCGCCGGCATCGCCCTATATATTAGTCAGGTCTGCCATGCTAGATAACTTAACCCAACGCCTTGCCAAGGTCGTCAAGACCATGCGCGGTGAGGCGCGTCTGACCGAATCGAATACCGCCGAGATGCTGCGCGAAGTGCGCCTGGCCCTGCTCGAAGCCGACGTGGCCCTGCCCGCCGTGCGCGAGTTCATCAGCCGCGTCAAGGAAAAAGCCCTCGGCGAAGAAGTCATGGCCTCGCTCAGCCCGGGCCAGGCCCTGGTCGGCGTGGTCCAGCGCGAGCTCGGCGCGCTGATGGGCGCGGACCTCGGTCCCGAAGCGTCGCAGCTGAGCTTTGCGCAGCAGCCGCCGGCGATCATCCTGATGGCCGGCCTGCAGGGTGTGGGCAAGACCACCACCGTCGGCAAGCTCGCCAAGTACCTCAAGGAAGAGAAAAAGAAGAAGGTCCTGACCGTCTCGGCCGACGTGTACCGTCCGGCCGCGATCGCCCAGCTCGAATCGGTGACCAGGCAGGTCGGCGCCGACTTCTTCCCGTCCGCCGCCACCGACAAGCCGGTCGACATCGCCCTGGCCGCGCTGGACTGGGCGCGCAAGCACTACCACGACGTCCTGATCATCGATACCGCCGGCCGCCTGGGTATCGACGAAGCGATGATGCAGGAAATCTCCGCCGTGCACGCGGCGGTCAACCCGATCGAAACGCTGTTCGTGGTCGACGCCATGCTGGGTCAGGATGCGATCAACACGGCCAAGGCCTTCAACGACGCGCTGCCGCTGACCGGCATCGTGCTCACCAAGCTCGACGGCGACTCGCGCGGCGGTGCGGCGCTGTCGGTGCGTCACATTACCGGCAAGCCGATCAAGTTTGCCGGCGTATCCGAAAAACTCGACGGCCTGGAAGCGTTCGACGCCCAGCGCATGGCCAACCGTATTCTGGGCATGGGCGACATCCTGGCGCTGGTGGAAGAAGCGCGCAAGGGCGTCGACAGCAAGGCCGCGGCCGACCTGGCCAACAAGATCAAGGTCGGCGGACGCTTCGACATGAACGACTTCAAGTCGCAGCTGGGGCAGATGAAGAAGATGGGCGGCATGTCGAGCCTGATCGACAAGCTGCCGGCGCAGTTCCAGCAGGCGGCGGGCGGCGCCAACATGGACCAGGCCGACAAGCAGGTGCGGCGCATGGTCGGCATCATCGATTCGATGACGCCGCAGGAACGCGCCAAGCCGGAACTGATCAAGGCCACGCGCAAGCGCCGCATCGCCGCCGGTGCCGGCGTGCAGGTGCAGGAAGTGAACCGCATGCTGGCCCAGTACGACCAGATGCAGGCCATGATGAAGAAATTCAAAGGCGGCGGCATGATGAAAATGATGCGCTCGATGAAGGGCATGATGCCGGGCGGGATGCGCTAGAAACCGCAGTCGGTACAGCTTAAGCCGTCGTTCCCGCCACAGGCAGAAACGACTCCCCGCGCCAAGGCGGCTCTCGGCGAGAACGACGGCAACATCAAAAACCGCCTTCCGGGCCTTAGTTCTGGCTTTTCCCTATGAAAACGCCGAAAAATTCTTGAAAAACACTTGCGTCATCGGTAAATCCCCACCAATATAAGCCGTGCGATGAATTGCGCAATTTCCCATGTGTTCGTTAAGGAGGCTTGAAGATGGCAACAGCCAAAAAAACCCCAGCAGCAGCGCCAGCAAAAAAGGCCGCCGCAGCTAAGCCAGCCGCAGCGGCAAAGCCGGCAGCAGCGAAGAAAGCCGCTCCAGCAAAAGCTGCGGCAGCACCAAAAGCAGCAGCCGCAAAAAAACCTGCAGCAGCCCCACGCAAGCCGAACGCCGCCTTCATGAAGGCGATGACTCCGTCCGCCGTCCTGGCAGCCGTGGTTGGCGCGACTCCGCTGCCACGCACCGAAGTCACCAAAAAAGTCTGGGATTACATCAAGAAGCTCGATCTGCAAGACGCGGCCAACCGCCGCATGATCAATGCCGACGACAAGCTCAAAGCAGTCTTCGGCGGCAAAGAACAGGTATCGATGTTTGAAATGACCAAACTCATTTCCGACCATCTGAAATAAAAAACAGATTGCTCGTCCAAGCCTGATTACAAAAAGCCCCGGTTTCACAACCGGGGCTTTTTGTTTTTCCAGCCAGTGCAATGAAGCGGGCGCCGGACGCAATGTCCGGCGCCCGTCACGCTATGCCAGACGCGGGGTCAGATCCTGCAAGGCGCTACCTGCCTGCAAGTTCTGGACCGCCGCACCGAACGGCGCCGCCGCCAGCAAGGCGTCCGCTGGCGCCAGCGACAAGGCCGACAGATTGCCATTCCTGGCGTACTGGTAAGCCAGGTCGCCGCCGATGGCGGCCGTATCGCTGCCGCCCAGGTGGAAGCCCAGCAGCGAGGACGACAAGCCCCAGCTGGTCAAGGCCGGATTGGCGGTGCGCGCCTGGTCGAAGGCCGTTGCCAGCCCATCGAAATTGAAGCGCTCGACCTTCTTGTTGTTGATCGCACTGGCCGATGCCGCGTTGTAGTCGCTGCCGCCTTCGATCACCACTTGCAGGTTGGCCACGCTGCGGTTGTTGGCGCTGAGGTACCAATCCTTGAAGGTCAGCTGCTCGCTGGCCCCGGTGACCAGCACCAGATCGTTGCCGGCCTTCTTGAACAGCAAGTCCGCATACGTGACGCCCTTGCCCAGCGACACCGTGTTGTCCTTGCCGATGCTGGCCGCGACCGTATCCTGGCCATCGCCGCGGTTAAACGCAATGATGTCGGCCCCGGTGGACGTAACAATGCTGTCGTTGCCCGTGCCGCCGATGAACAGCTCGTTGCCGCTGCCGCCGGTCAGGGTATCGATGCCCGCGCCGCCATCGAAGACATTTTTCCCGGCCGTGTCGTTCAAGGTATCGGCGCCGGCCCCGCCCTGCAGGATATCGTTGCCATCGGCGCCAGCGAGCACATTGTTGGCGCCATTTCCGATGAGCAGGTTATCGAGCGGGTTGCCGCTGCCATTGATGAGCAGGGTGCCCGTCAGGGTCAGCGCTTCGACGTTGGCGCCGAGCGTATGGGTCACGCCGGAGAGCACCTGGTCGATGCCTTCGGCCGCGTTCTCGGCCACCGTGTCGGCACTGTTGTCGAGTACGTATACATCATTGCCCTGGCCGCCGGTCAGCTTGTCCGCACCCGCGCCGCCGTCGAGCAGGTCGTTGCCGGCCGCGCCATTGAGGGTGTCGTTGCCGCCCATGCCACTCAAGGTATCGTTACCGGCGCCGCCGTTGAGGAGGTCCGCATTGGCCGTGCCGTTCAACACCAGGTTGGCCACGCCGACCACCACGTCGAAGACATCCGAGACAGCCAGATTGCCGCTGTCGGTGGCCGTCACGCGCACGCTGGTGGTGCCGGTCGCCGTCGGCGTGCCGCCGAAGGCGCGCGTGGCCGGATTGAACGTCAGCCAGGCCGGCAAGGGCGCGCCATCGGCCAGCGTGGCCTTGTAGCTGAGCTTGTCGCCGGTGTCCGGATCGGTGAAGGCCGCCGCCGCCACCGTGTAGGCGAACGGGGTACCCGGCGCCGCTTTCTGGTCGGGCAGCGCCGTGGCCAGCACCGGCGCGCGGTTGGCCGCGCCGACCACCAGGTTGACGCCTTGGCCGGCGCCGTTGCCGCCGCTGTCGGTGCCCCACAGCTGGAACTGGAGCGTGCCGATATTGCCGGCCGCCGGCGTGCCGGACAGCACCCGGGTGACCGGGTCGAACGTCAGCCAGGCCGGCAGCGCCGCGCCGCCCGCCATCTTGACGCTGTAGGTGACCGTATCCCACACATCCGGGTCGGTCACGGTATCGACCGGTACCGTGTAGCTGAACAGGGTGTTGGCCTTGGCCTGCAGGGTCGGCAGATAGCTTTTGACCGTCGGCGGGCTGTTGTGGTTGGCGCGGTCGATCACCGTCTGCAATGTGGCCTGGTCCCACACCGCGCCGCTGGCGAACTCGATCCTGTCGATCTTGCCGTCCGTTGCCACTCCTTCTTCCGTCTGGCCGCCGGCGAAATAGTCCTTGAAGGCGATCTGGTCGGTCCCACCCCTGAGCATCAGGAACACGTCGGTGCCCTGCTGCATTGCCGAGACATCGCTCTCGAGGATGCCGGCGCCGAAGCGCAGGATATCGATGGCGCCGGCGATATCGGTATTGTCGATGGTGTCCTTGCCGTCGCCCTTCTCGAAGACATACACATCGTCGCCGGCGCCGCCCTCGATGTAATCGCTACCCTTGCCGCCGGTGAGCACGTTGTTGCCGGCGTTGCCCCACAGGCCGTTGGCGAGCGCATTGCCGGTGGCGTCAAGTGCTTCGTCGCCGTTCAGTGCCAGGCGCTCGAGATTGTCGCCCAGGGTCCAGCTGATATTGGCGCGCACCATCTCGTTGCCCTCGTTGGCCGCTTCCTCGATGCGGTCGCCCGCGTCGTCGATTTCGTAGTAATCGTCGCCGGCGCCGCCGATCATCAAGTCCAGCCCTTCGCGCCCGAACATGGCATCCTCGCCCAGGCCGCCGATCAGGGTATCGTTGCCTTCCAGTCCCAGCAGGTTGTTGTCGGCGTCGTTGCCGGTGATGAGGTTATCGAGTTCATTGCCGTTGCCGCGCACGGCCTCGCCCACCAGCGTGAGGTTCTCGACGCTGTCGGCCAGGATATAGGTCGTGTCGTAGCTGCGGATGATGGTGTCGCTGCCCTCGCCGGCCATTTCGCTGACCTCGTCGCTCTCGCTGTCGGTGAGGTAGATATCGTCGCCGCGCCCGCCGCTCAAGGTATCGGCGCCGGCGCCGCCGTCGAGCCGGTTATTGCCCTCGTTGCCGCTCAGTGCATTGTTGGCATCGTTGCCGGTGCCGTCGACATCGGCGCTGCCGGTCAGGATCAGGCCTTCGAGTTCGCTGGCCAGGGTGTACGTCAGGCCTGTTTCAACGGTATCGAAGCCAGCCTCGCCCGCCTCGACGATCTGGTCGGCCAGGGTATCGACCACGTAATAGTCGTTGCCCTCTCCACCATCGAGCGTGTCGGCGCCGGCGCCGCCATCAAGGGTGTCGGAACCGGCACCGCCATCGAGCGTATCGGCGCCGGCGCCGCCGTCAAGACGGTTGTCGTAGTTGTTGCCGGTGAGCCGGTTGGCGAGCGCATTGCCGCTGCCATCGAAGGCACCGGTGTTTTCCAGCACCAGCGTTTCGATGTTGTCCGACAGCGCATACGTGGCGCTGGCCCTGACCGTGTCGTGGCCCTCGTCCGCGCCTTCGACCACCTGGTCGCTACTGGCGTCGACAATGAAGACATCGTTGCCCAAACCGCCAAGCAGGGTATCGTTGCCGGCCCCGCCGTCGAGCCAGTCGTCGCCGGCGCCGCCACCCAAGCCGTTGGCCGAGGCATTGCCGATCAGGCGGTTGGCCAGCGCGTTGCCGAAGCCGTTGGCGGCCTCGGCAAGCGGGTCGAGCTCGAGGTTCTCGACGTTCGCCGACAAGGTCGTGCTGGCCATGGCGTGCACCGTGTCCACCCCTTCACCGGCCAGTTCGACCACCACATCGGCCACGCTTTGCACCAGGTACAGATCGTCGCCGGCGCCGCCGCTGGCGCTGTCGTCGCCCAGGCCGCCGTCGAGCGTGTCGTTGCCGGCGTCGCCGCGCAGCTGGTCGTCGCCCTCTTTGCCCAGCAGCAGATCGTGGCCGGCGCCGCCGTCCAGCGTATCGGCACCGTCGCCGCCATCGATGCGGTCGTCGCCACCGGCGCCATTGATGCTGTCGGCCTTGGTGTAGCCGGCAATGACGTCATTGCCCTCGGTCGGCAGCAAGGCTTGTTCGAGTATCGCGGCCAAGTCCCACAAGGTGCCGTCGTGGAAGGCAATCTGCTCGACCCGCTGCCCCGTGCTGGCCTCGTTCTTGAAAAATCCCGGCACGCGCAGGCTGTCGGCGCTGCCTTTCAACTGCAGCTGCAAGTCGTCGTTGTCGCGGGCGATGCGCACGCCGGCGGGGGTAACCCCGGCGCCAAGGCGGATCGTATCGGTCTTGCCGGGCGTGCCATCGTACCCCTGGATCACGTCCTGGCCGCCGCCGGCCCCGAACAGGAACACGTCGTCGCCCGCGCCGCCGGTCAGAATGTCGTTGCCGGCGCCGCCGTCGAGGGTGTCGTCGCCATCGCTGCCGTACAGCTGATCGTCGCCGCTGCCGCCGTCGAGCGCATCGGCGCCGCCATAGCCGCTCAGCGTATCGTTGCCGCCCTCGCCAGCGAGGCGGTCGGCCGTCTCGTAGCCCGCCAGGTTATCGCTGCCGGCGCCACCGAGCAGCACGCGGCGCTTGACCTCGGCCACGTCCCACACCTCGCCTGCGGCAAATTCGATCCGCTCGACCTGGTAGCGCCGGTCGGAGAAAAAGTCCTCGATCGTCACCGTGTCGGCGCCGCCGGCGACGCTGAGCACCAGCGCGCTGCCGACCCGCTGCGCAGTGGTATTGGCCACCGTCACGTTGGCGCCGAAACGCAGCACATCGACCTCGCCCTCCTTGCCTTCGAACTCGCGCAGCACATCCTTGCCGTCGCTGCCTGCGAACTGGTACAGATCGGCGCCGCCGGCACCGTCGAGAAGGTCGTCGCCGGCGCCGCCGGCCAAGACATCGTCGTCGGCCCCGCCCTTCAGGGTGTCGTTGCCGGCGCCGCCGTTGAGGCTGTCGCGGCCTGCGCCACCGAGCAAGGTATCGTTGCCCCCGGCGCCAGCAATACTGTCGTCGCCGGCAAAACCGGCCAGCAGATCGGCTTGTTCGGTCGGCGCCAGGACCAGCTGCCTGATCCGGGCCAGGTCCCACACCACCCCGTCGCTAAATTCGATCCGTTCGAGCTGGGTCACCAACGGTGTGTCGTAGGTAAAGAAGCCGTTGACCGTGACGCTGTCGCCGCTGCCGAAATCGAGCACCAGATTGTCGTCGACGTGGCGCGCGAGCGTCGTGGAGGCGCTGATGCCGCTGCCCAGGCGCAGCACATCGACCATGCCTTCGCCATACCAGCCATTGTTATCGGTGATGGTATCGCGCCCATCGCCGCGCTTGAAGAGATACACGTCGCTGCCAATACTGCCGTCGAGCACATCGTCACCGCGGCCGCCTTCGAGGGTATCGTCGCCGCCGTAACCGAAGATGGTGTCGTTGCCGGCCAGGCCGGCGATGGCGTCGTTGACCCCGTAGCCATAGATGGCATCGGCCTGTTCGGTGGCGATGCCGACCAGGGTCTTGACCTTGGCCACCGACCACACGGTCTGATCGGCGAAAACGATCTGGTCGACCTCGTTGCCGCCCGCGCCATCGCTGTAGAAGTAATCCTTGATCATCACCTTGTCGGCGCCGCCGAAGGACAGCACCAGGCTGGCGCCATCGCGCCGCGCCGTGGTGCCCGCCGGGGTCAGGCCGGCGCCCAGGCGCAGCGTGACCAGCTTGCCTGGGTCGCGTTCGTAGGTGTGGATCGCATCGCTGCCGTCGCCGCGGTTGAACAGGAACACATCGTTGCCGCCGCCGCCTTCGAGCATGTCGTCGCCCGTCCCGCCGTGCAAGGTATCGTTGCCGCCGCGGCCATCAAGCGTATCGTTGCCGGCCAGCCCGCTCAGGACGTCGTTGCTGGCGGCATAGCCATACAAGGCCTCGTCGCCTGCGGTAGCCACCTGCACCATGGCCTTGATCTTGTCGATCTCCCACAGCGTGCCATCGCGGAACTCGATGCGCTCGATTTGCAGGTAGCCCAGGGCATCGTTATGGAAGTACTGGCGCACGGTGACCGACTCGCCCTCGCCGAAGCGCAGCACCAGATCGCTGCCGACCCGGCGCGCCTGGGTGGCGCCCGGCGTAAAACCGGCACCGAGGCGCAGCGTGTCGATGGTCTGCTCGCCAGCGTCATGGTCATGAATGATGTCATGGCCGTCGCCTTTTTCGTACAGATACACATCGGCGCCTGCGCCGCCTTCGAGCAGATCGTCGCCGGCGCCGCCGTGCAGCACGTCCTTGCCACCGAGGCCGATCAAGGTATCGTTGCCGGCGCCGCCATCGATCCAGTCGGCGCGCAGGGCTTCACCCTGCAGCACATTATCGCCGCGGTTGCCCAGAATCATGCCACCGTCGAGCGCATGGCCCACCGGGGCCGGATACGGCAGTTGCGCGCCGATCGTGCGCAGGCGGTCGAGTTCGAGCGGCACGCCATCGGCTTTCAGGCGCGCCAGCAGGCGCGCCATCGCCACGGTGTCGTCGTAGCTGGTGCTTTGCCCCAGTTTCGTTGCCAGGCTGTTGTTGATGCGCGCCGGATCGAAGGCGTCGAAACGGTCCTGGTCGACCGAGTAGAACACGCCGTCGAGCCAGCCTTTGTCGAAGGCCTGGGTGGACAGGCTGAGCGCCGCGCGGTCGGCGATAAAGCCGAAGCGTTCGGCGATATACCTTTCGTCGAAGGTGGTGCGGGACATCGAATAGAAGCCATTGTTTTCGATGAGTTTCTTGCTGATATCGACGCCCGCCAGCGATTCGAGCATCCACACCTTGTCCATCGTGCTCAGTTCGCCGCTGCGCACGCGCCCTTGCCTGACATAGGCCGCGTCCAGGCCGGTCCACTTGGCCATGAACTGGTCGATCTCGTCGCTGACGGCGCTCTTGCCGCGCCCGATCAGCCCGCTGACATAGGCGCGCAACTCCAGGTTGTCCTGGATTGCGTACGACAGGTCGCGCACGGTGCCGAAACCGCGCAGGCGCGGCAACATCGCGACGTCGCTGTCGAGTTCGAGCTGCTCGTCCAGATGGCGGGCCGGATTCGAATCGGTCAGCGCAAAGTTGACGGCCAACTCGATATCGGCCACCAGCCGGGTCTGGCCATCCTGCACGAATTGGCCCAGGGCGATGATGCGGTTGTCGTTGCTGGCGATGCTCACCTTGGCCGACTCCGTGCCGATCGCTGTGATGCCCAGCTGGTCGAGCGTTTTCAGCTCTGCCGCTTGCGAAATGCCATCCTGGTTGGCGTCCTGCCAGACCAGCAGCTCCCTGAACTTGGCATCGCGGCGGTCGATCACGCCATCGAGGTTGCCGTCGAAACGCCGCTTCAGGCTGCTGAAGCCATCTTCCTCGGCATTGCCGAACAGCTCGGACAGATTGTCGACGAAGCGATTCTTGTTCTCGTCGGACACCAGAATGCCGTCGGCGGGATTGATCCAGCCGGTGCGTTCGGCGATGGCATCGCCGTTGAAGTCGAAGTACACGCTCGACTGGTCGGAGCCGACCGAATTGATGAGGCCATCGTGGTTCAGGTCCAGCACCAGCGGATCGATGCGGGCGCGGGTGCGGTTCGGATCGAACGGCGGCTTGGTCGGCACTTCCTTGTCGGTTTCCGACAGATGGATGTCGAGCTGGCCGTTGCTCCAGTTCTCGATGGTCAGCAAGCCATCGGGGCCGTTGACCAGCAGGGTCGAGCCCGAGACCGTGTACGAAATTTTCTTGTCCCAGGAATAGTAGACGGTCTCGCCCTTCTTGCGCCAGGCGCCATCGATATAGCGTTGCAGGTAGCGCACCGTACCCTGGCCATCGCTGTCCTTGATGGTGTCGCCCCCGGCCGCCTTGTAGAAGTCGAAGCCCTCGCCGCCTTCGAGCCGGTCGGCATCCTTGCCGCCGGCCAGATAGTCCTGGCCCGCCTCGCCGATCAAATGATCCTGGCCATCGCCCCCGATAAGGGTGTCGTGGCCCTCGCCGCCGGTGAGTACGTCGTTGCCCTGGTCGCCATAGATGCGGTCATTTCCGCCGTCGCCAAACAGCTTGTCGGTGCCGTAGCCGCCGAAGATGCTGTCGTTTCCTTTGCCGCCATGCGCCTCATCGTTGCCGTCCATGCCGTAGAGGTGATCGGCCTGCTCGCCGCCGGTTAACTCGTCGGCGCTGTTGCCTCCGAAAGCGACGCGCGCCACCGCGGACGTCATGGGGTTGATGCTGTCGACACGCAGTTTCAGATCGAGAGCGGTATCGGTGTAGAGGATGCTGTTGGGGGCGCCCGCGTCCAGGAATTTGCGCGACCCGATGACTTTCAAGAGCGCGGCACGGTCATCCAGCCACAATTGAGGATACGCGAGGTTACCGTTGTCGGCCGCATCGGTGACCGTTGCGTCCTTGGTCCAGCGCTGATGAATGAGCGGGTGGGCCGACGTGAGCTTGTTTTCGCCGTCGGCACCGACAACCTTGAAAATACTCAGGCTCTCCAGCGCCATGAGCGCGCCAAAAGAGGCACGCGCGGATGACTTCAAGCCGGGAATATTGTCGACCATTTCAATACCGATGGCGTTTTCGTCGATGGCGTTGAACAGGGCCACGCTATTGAGCACAAAAGCGTCGTTATCTTCCGTCTCGGTAATCTGGTTTCCGAGAAAGGTTCGGCGCAACATATCCAGGGAAATGAATTTTCCCTGCTTTTCGATTTCGATGATGTACGGCGCGACTGCGGTTCCCCCGGCCACGGCGGTGATGAACGGCGAGAGCGTTTCGCTACTGATGGAGATCGCCAACTGGGCCATCAGGTCCGGCACGTCATCGCTGATTCCGGCAGCAAGCTTCAGATACGACAGGGCGCCCGCAACGAGACCGGCTTTTAATGCGGCGTCGTACGCGTCCACTGCAAAAAGGAGATTTTTCAGGTCGTCCAGTCGATTGAATTGGGCTGTCGCATCGGGAGCATCTCCCGCCGTGAGCAAGCGCCACGTCTCAAACGGTTTGGCGCCGCCCAGCAGGTTAAATCCGATCGCGCCCGCCCAGCCGGCGTTGGCGATGAACGCGCTATCGTTCGGCAGATTTCCATATAGCTGGACGCCGATGGCCGACGCATCGGCCCGGGCGAGTTCCGAAATCGACGGTATGGACCAGTTTTTTTCCGCGTTGGTATTGGCAGTGAGATTGATCCAGAAATTCACCGCGACCGCATTGGACGCGCGCTGCATTTCCGCCTCGGTGAATTTACGCCCGAGTCGTGCCTCACCCTGGCGCGAAGTGTAGGTGCGGATGAATGCGGCGTGCATGCCGGTATTCCCGTTCGCCCCGACCGCGACGTCCAGCCACAGCTTGAGCGATTTGATGTGTGTTGTGTCGGCGCTGACCGGGTCATTGTGATGCGTTTTCAGAATATCGGAGATGGTCTGATAGAGCACAACGAAATTGCCCGGGTCCGTGACCGTCTTTGGACAGAGAGCACGTGCTGCTTCAATTTTTGCTCGTTCTGCAGCGCTGAAATAAAAAGTCATATTATTTGAGTATGTAAGAAGTTATTTTGGAATTGAATTCTTTAATTATTTGCTCGCCATGCACGAAAAAATTCGGGTCGTTTATCCGAATGTGCCCGGAAAACCGGTCTGAAACTGAAAAATAAGAGTGGCAAACGTAGGTTGGAAGGGGCGGCGGATTTTGCAGGGACACACCGGTTCTGCCCTTCTTCAATCCCGCGCTGTCGCAGGTGAAAATGATCGGCTTCCCCAGCCCGTCCTGAAGGTGACGGAATTCGAATGCCGGCCACCAGCTGCCTACCTCGCTGATGTCAGGCGGAATGAATCGCTCGGCGGGGATCGCTCCGACGGGCAAGACATTGATTGAGGGATGGTCGGCCAATTGCACCACCCCTTTTCTCTTCCACGCTTCGGGGACCACCGGCAGAAAAGGGCGCTCCGCAAAATTACCGAAGAATTCGAGCATCCTGAATTTGCTGTTCTTCCTGTCCGGGCCAAGTAATTTCGCCTGTGCGTCGCTGATACCTTCGTAAAACCCGGCGCCGTCCCACCAAAGCCTGAGGTGAATCTGCCTGGCCCGGCACCGGACGTCAGGATCCGATGGTGTGCCGATATATTTCGGCAACCGCAATGTATTTCCCGACACGGTTTTGAACTGGATAAATCCGGTGGAATGTACCACTTCAGACCCTGCCGGGGATGGCGCTGCGTAGCACTTCAGTTGAGGGTTTTCCGCCGCAAAACCTGGTGTGTTCAATCCCGGAAGCGCGAACATTATCAGAAGAGTTTTTCGCCAGTGGCGCCCAAGCGGATTTAAAAATGATTTCATTTGAACCGGCAATGATGAGAGAACGGGAGGGTAGCGATACGCGCCGGGTCGCCTCCGCCGGCGGCCGGCGTTCGTCGTACGGATAGCGCTGCCAGGATAGGGAGGTGCCGGTTCTGCCAGGAGGATCGTGCGCGGCGCCGCGTCATCGCCCCGACGATGAGAACATTGGCCTCAGGGTCCTCTGGCGGGACAACACCAGAGGTGTGCGCAGCATGGGCGAAGCAAGCCAGCGCCCATGACGCTGCCGGCTGATGTCGTGCAAATTTGGAAGAAAAGAACTGTCGATGAAGTGCGCGAATGTGTTGCAACAGCGCGAAAAGCGATGGCCTGGCGATTGCTGGATGATTCATGAATGCCGGGGCCTCGGTCGGTTATAAATATCAACTGATATTCGACCGTAAATATAGTGCAAAAGTTAAATTGCCGCCAGTACATTATTGCAATTTACCAATTTTTTCGAACCCCCACAATTCCGAACTGCTCCAAACGCATCAGCCCCGCTGTGGCCAACGGGGCTGTACTGCAAAATCGCACTACCGCAAACATGAAACTCAGAAACCGAAGGCTGCTTTCATCAGATGGAACACCTTGGTATTTTCCATCGTCCCCTTGAACACGCCCGCCCCCGCGCCGGTGGCGAACAGCTTCACGTCGCCCCCGCCATGGGTCTCGCCGGTCAGGCGCACGCCGGTTTCCTGATGGTAGCCGTCGGCCAGCGCTTGCGCGCTGTCGACGTCGGCCCGCTGATGGGAACGGTTCGGGCCATTGCCGAACACCAGCGCCGTGTAGGTCTTGCCATCGGCATCGCGCGCCGCTGCGCCATCGCCCACATTGCGCACGATATCGAGGATCGGGTTACCGCGCCTGGCGTAGCCGTTCATCACGATCGTGTGGTCGTGGTCCGCGGTGACCACCAGCAGCGTATTGCGCAGGCCCGGATCGAGCGCCTCCATCTTGTCGAGCGCGGTCTTGATGGCGTCGTCGAAGTCGATCGTCTCGGCCAGCGCATTCTTCACGTTGGTGTCGTGCAGCGCGTGATCGATCTTGCCGCCTTCGACCATCAGGAAAAACCCCTTGGGGTTGGCGGCAAGCAGGTCGATCGCCTTGGACGTCATCTGCGCCAGCGCCGGCTGGCCGGCGCGCCGGGCCAGGGCGTAATCGAGGTGGCTTACATCGCTGTAGATGCCGACGAATTTCCTCCCCTTTGGCGCGGCCTGCATCTGGCTTGCATTGGCCGCCACCGTATAGCCGCGCGCCGCGAATTCGGCCATCATGTCGCGCCCGTCGGCGCGGCCCGCCGGATTGCGCGCCGCGTCGAACGGCGTGAAGTGATTGCGTCCGCCGCCCATCAGCACATCGACGCCATCCTTCAACGCCGGGTTGTAGCCGGCGCCGCCCGGCACCACCTGCGCCGCGATCTGATAGGCCATGTCGCGGTCGCACACATGCGAAAAGGTCGATGCCGGCGTGGCGTGGGTCAGCTCCGTGGTCGTGATCGCGCCCACCGACTTGCCGCCGGCCTTGGCCAATTCGAGGATGGTGGCGGCCGCGCGCCCGTTGCCAGGCGGGCAGGCATCGATGCTGGCATTGCCGTTGGCGTCCTTCCTGGGGCCGAACGGCTTGGCGTCGGCCATCGAGATCACATCGTTGTTGATCTTGATGCCGGTCATGTACGCCCCCATCGACGGTGCGCTGTCGGTGGTCTGGGCATCGTTCGAGTACGTCTTGATGCGCGCCGAGCGCTCCATCCGCTCGAAATGCAGCAAGCCCTCTTCCTTGTAGCGGTGGATGCGCGCGGCGGTGATGGTGGTCGGGCCCATGCCGTCGCCGAGGAAGAAGATGATATTTTTCGCGGCCGGCGCGGCATCGGGCGATGCCGCGGCAGCGACGGAAGGCGCCAGCGCGCACGAAGCGGCCAGCAGAAGCACGGGAAAGCGGGATGGCGTCATGGTAGGTCTCATAAATGGGGCGCGGCTTACCAGCCGGCGGCCGCCTTGATCAGTTCAAACACGCGGGTGTTATCGATGGTGCCGCCGAAGCGCCCGGCACCGGCGCCGATGGCGCCCAGGTACACGTCGGTGCCGCTGTGGGTCTCGTAACCGGGCTCGGTGCGCACCACCGCCTCCTGGCGGTAATCGTCGGCGCTCACCTGGGCGCTGGTCAGGTGCGGGACCGCGCCGCGGCTGCCCTGCACCCGTTTTTCGCCGCTGCCGAAACCGATGATGGTAAACGGCGCGCCATCGGCATCGAGCTTGACCTCGTTGTTATCGACGCGGCGCATCAGTCCCAGCACGCCCGGCTCGGACGGCGTGGTCTTGCCGGTGCGGCGCGCGTAGCCGTTCAGGAGCAGCGAATGATCGTGGTCGGCGGTGGCCACGATCAGCGTGTTTTTCAGGTCCGGATCGATGGTGCGCATCTGCGCGATGGCCGCCTTGAGGGTATTGTCGAAAACGACCGTCTCCTGCAGGGCGCGACGCGCGTTCGAATTATGCAGGGCCAGGTCGATCATGCCGCCCTCGACGACCAGGAAGAAGCCTTTCGGATTATTCGCCAGGATGCCGATGGCCTTGCCGGCCATCTCGGGCAGGCCTGGTTCCCTGGCCGCATCGCGCATCGAATCGAAGCTCATGTCGTGCGGGGCGAACAGGCCGACCAGCGGCGCGCTGGAAGTGGTGTCGACCGCCTTGAGCTGGGCGCTGTCGCCGACCGAGCGAACACCCTGCGCGGCCAGTTCGGCCAGCAGATCGCGCCCGTCGCTGCGCTTGCCGCCCTTGGCCGTGGTGGTGAAATGGGCGCTGCCGCCGCCGAGCAGTACATCGAGCCCGCGCGCGCCGAGGGCCGCGTTGTAGCCGGCGCCGCCGGGAACGAGGGCGGCGGCGATATCGTTCTCCATGCCGCGATGGCACACGTGCGAGAAGACCGCGCCCGGCGTGGCATCGGTGACGCGGGTGGTGGTGACGACGCCGACCGACATGCCGCGCTGTTTGGCCAGTTCGGCCAGGGTGGCGACGGGGCGGCCGCTGTTGCAGCGGCCGGCCAGCTTGTTGCCGGCGGCGTCAGTGGCGGGAGCGGCGGCAAGCGTATCGGTGCTCATCGACAGCACATTGTTATTGACCTTCACGCCGGTCATATAGGCCGACATGGACGCGGCACTGTCGGTGACCTGGGCGTCGTTGGAAAAGGTCTTGATGAACGCCGATTCGGGCAGGGTGTCGAGGGTCAGGTCGCCCTCTTCGCCAACGGCATAAATACGGGCGGCGGTCAGGGTATTGATGCCCATGCCATCGCCGAGCAAGAAGATGATGTTTTTGGCTGGCGCGTGGGTGGTGGCCTGGGACGGCGGCTGGACGCTGGCGCATC
Source organism: Massilia scottii (assembly GCF_030846495.1). Lineage (NCBI taxonomy): Bacteria > Pseudomonadati > Pseudomonadota > Betaproteobacteria > Burkholderiales > Oxalobacteraceae > Massilia > Massilia scottii. The sequence continues at coordinate 131,516 of NZ_JAVCWM010000003.1, forward strand.
CCGACAAGACCGCCAGCGCGGACGCTGCGGCAAGAAGAGTCAATCGCATGTGCACTTTCGTGAGCTCTGAGAAAAAAAGCAGTCTACACCGCCAGCAGTTGGCGTGGTGCCGGACTTCAGCAGCTATTCACCTGCACAATTCGATAGTTGCCTAAGCAAATAGTTTCCTAACCGGGGTCAGACCTCTGATTCGAAATAGTTCCGGAGCTTCAATAGTTTCCTAACCGGGGTCAGACCTCCGATTCGAAATATTTCCCGTGCGACGGCTGCTGCGATTCAAGATAGGCAGTCCTTTACGAATTGCGGACAGGCATACCGGGGCTCGCAGCGATACGCCAGCCGCCGGTGTGCAATGAATTTCGAATCAGAGGTCTGACCCCGGTTGTGGGGGTCTGCCGCATTTTTAGATAGGAAATTTCCACTTTTCCCAGGCGGCGAGCACCGCGTTGGGGTAGGCGGGCTTGCCGCGGCTGCCGTTGTAGCGGCCCAGCGCCAGATACAGATTGCCATTTTCGATGTCGATGTACATGCGCAAGATCGAGCAGCCGTAGCGCAGGTTCGTTTGCATGTGGAACAGCTTGCTGCGGTCGCTGTCGCCGATCGCATTGGTCCAGAATGGCATCACCTGCATGTACCCGCGCGCGCCCACCATCGACACGGCGTACTTGCGGTACGCCGATTCGACTTGGATCAGCCCCAGCACCAAGCCCGTATCGAGCCCGGCACGGTTCGATTCGTACCAGACCGATTGCAGGAATTCGAGCCGCACCTGGTCGTCCGGCAGCTTGCGCTTGAGCCGGTCCGACATCGCCGCGAGCCATTGCTGGTAACGCGCCCGCCCCGCCTCGTCGCGAAACACCGGCTGCGGCGGACGCGTGTCCTTGATCGCGTTCGACAGCGCCAGCCGCACCGAGTCGGCCATCGCTTCCTCTTTCTGGTTGCCCGCCCACGCAGCCCAGGAACACAGCAGCCCGGCCGCCAGCACCATCTGTGCCAGCGTATTCACCATGACCGAAGCGCTCACTGGCTCAATTTGCCTTTGATGAATTCGACCATGCCGGCCACCGGCACGGCGGTCGCCTCGGCATCGCGCCGTCCCTGGTATTCGAGGTTGCCTTCCTTCAGGCCACGCTCGCCGATCACCACGCGGTGCGGCACGCCGATCAGTTCCCAGTCGGCGAACATGGCGCCCGGACGCAGCCCGCGGTCGTCGACGATCACGTCCACGCCCGCCGCCTGCAGCGCCGCATACAGGCTCTCGACTTCGGCCTTGACCATTTCGCTGCGGTCCATCCCCATCGGGCACAGAACCACTTCGAACGGCGCGATCGCGGCCGGCCAGATGATGCCCTTGTCGTCGAAATTCTGCTCGATCGCCGCGCCCAGGATGCGCGTCACGCCAATCCCGTAGCAGCCCATCTGCAGCGGCGCAGGTTTGCCGTTTTCGTCCAGAAAAGTAGCTTTCATGCTCTCGGAGTAGCTGGTCCCGAGCTGGAACACGTGGCCGACTTCGATGCCGCGCTCGATCGCCAGCACGCCCTTGCCGTCCGGCGAAGCGTCGCCTTCGACGACGTTGCGCAGGTCGGCGACAAGCGCTTCCGGCAGGTCGCGCACCCAGTTGGCGCCCGTGTAGTGGAAGCCTTCTTCGTTGGCGCCGCAGACGAAATCGGCCATGTTGGCGACCGTGCGGTCGGCCACGATGGTGACCGGCTGCCTGGTGCCGATCGGGCCCAGGTAGCCGGGAATGCTGCCGTAGCAGGCCAGGATTTCGGCTTCGGTGGCGAAGCGGTGCGCGGCCAGGCCAGCAACCTTGCCGACCTTGATTTCGTTCAGTTCATGGTCGCCGCGCAGCAGCAGCATCCAGTTTTCCAGCACCAGCTTGCCGGCGACTTCCTTTTCCACCGTCAGGGCGATGGTCTTGACGGTCTGCGACAGCGGCAGCTTGAGCAGCTCGGCCACGGTTTCGCATTTGGTGGCGCCTGGCGTGGCGGTCCTGGTCAGGGGCGCACTGGCGGCGGCGCGTGCGGCGGCCAGCGGCAGCGCTTCGGCCGCTTCCATGTTGGCCGCGTAGTCGGACGTCGGGCAGTAGACGATGGCGTCTTCGCCGGTGCTGGCGATGACGTGGAATTCGTGCGAGCCGGAGCCGCCGATGGCGCCGTTGTCGGCCGCCACCGCGCGGAATTTCAAGCCGAAGCGGTTGAAAATCGCCGTGTAGGCGTCGTACATGATCTTGTACGAGACCTTCATGCTCGCTTCGTCGCGGTCGAACGAGTAGGCGTCCTTCATCGTGAATTCACGCCCGCGCATGAGGCCAAAACGCGGACGGCGCTCGTCGCGGAACTTGGTCTGGATGTGATAAAAATTGAGCGGCAGCTGGCGGTAGGACTTGATTTCGGAGCGCACCACGTCGGTGATGACTTCTTCCGAGGTCGGCTGGATCGCGTACTCGCGGCCGTGACGGTCTTTCACGCGCATCAGTTCCGGCCCCATCTTTTCCCAGCGGCCGGTTTCCTGCCACAGCTCGGCTGGCTGCACGAGCGGCATCAGCATTTCGATGCCGCCCGCCTTGTTCATTTCTTCACGGATAATCGCTTCGACCTTGCGGATCACGCGCAAGCCGGTCGGCATGTAAGTGTAGATGCCGGAGCCGAGGCGCTTGATCATTCCTGCGCGCATCATCAGCTGGTGACTGACGATTTCAGCGTCGGACGGTGCTTCTTTTAAAGTTGAAATAAAAAAACGGGAGGCACGCATATCGGTGAATTCTTTTTAAAAAGAGAGGGTTATAATCAACCTAATTTTAAAGGATTAGCTGGCTGATGCGTCCAATCTTTATACAAATGGGCCCGTTTGACGCGGTTCCCGCCGTTTTCGTACCCCGAAAGCCTGGCGGGGGCCAGAATTTGTGGGTAAATATGTAAGAAGGCGCGCGCTGGCAGAAAGTTTCGAGGTGCACTATGCTCGACCGTGAAGGGTTCCGGCCCAACGTCGGCATCATCCTGCTGAACGCCCATAACGAGGTGTGGTGGGGCAAGCGGGTGCGCGAGCACTCGTGGCAGTTCCCGCAAGGGGGCATTAAATACGGTGAGACACCGGAACAGGCAATGTATCGCGAACTGGAGGAAGAAATTGGGTTGCGCCAGGAGCATGTGAAGATTGTGGGACGCACCCGCGACTGGCTGCGCTATGAAGTGCCCGACCATTTTATCAAGCGCGAGATTCGCGGCCACTACCGGGGGCAAAAGCAGATCTGGTTCCTGTTGCGCATGTGTGCGCGCGATAACGACGTCAACCTGCGCCTGACCGACCATCCGGAGTTCGACGCCTGGCGCTGGCACGATTACTGGGTGCCGCTCGATGTGGTCATCGAGTTCAAGCGCGATGTCTACCAGCGCGCCCTGCAGGAGTTATCGCGTTTCCTGACCTGGCCGGCCAACGGCGGCCATACGCACGAACGGCGCCACACGGCCCGTTACCTGCGCCAGCCGCACGCGCCGCGCCAGCCGGCACCGGAACAGCCCTGCGCTCCGGAACCGCAGCTGGTATTGGTGCCGAGCAAGGAATAGCAGAAGGACCCGACACACCCGACGGCGCTTCACGGCGCCGTTTTTTCGCCCTCGAAGTTGCACATCAGGCAAGTTGACGCGTTAGTATCCCAGCCCTGCCCGTCGCCGGCGCCCTGGCCGTCCGGGACGGCGGCGCGGCGATGGCGGTACAATGCGGCCTACCTCATTTGACTGCCCCGCCAACCATGTTCACCCCTTCTTCCGACGATGTGCGCCGTTTTTTCTGCGAAGCCTACCGCAAGCAGCGCAGCGGCGAGATTCTCAGCCCGATGGACGCCATCGCCGCCGACTGGATCGTCCAGCACCCCGAATACGCCGATGTGCTGTCCGACGCCGAGGCGGCCCTGGCGCGCGACTACTCGGTCGAGGGCGGCCAGGCCAATCCCTTCCTGCACCTGTCGATGCACCTGTCGATCGCCGAGCAGGTGTCGATCGACCAGCCGCCAGGCATCCGCGCCGCCTGCAATGCGCTGACCCTGCGCCTCGGCGCGCACGACGCCCATCACGAAATCATGGAGTGCCTGGGCCAGATGATCTGGACCTCGCAGCGCAACGGCGTGCCGCCCGACAGCGTCGCCTACGTCGAGTGCGTCCGCGCGCGCTGCGCGTGATTCAGCCCAAAACCGTCATTCCCGCGCCAAGGCGGCACTCGGCGGGAATGACGGTTTCACGGTTACTTCGCTGAGCGAATAACGCGGCCCGACTGATCCTATTTATAGTCGGCCGCCAGCGCCTCCCTCGCCGTCTGCTGTCCGCGCACCCACACCGTCACCACGCTGTCATACGCGCTCACGTCGTCCAGCGGCGAGGTTTTCATCAGCAGCAGGTTGGCCGCCTTGCCCACTTCAATCGACCCAAGTTCGGCATCGAGCCTGAAGGTGCGCGCATTGTTGATGGTGGCCGCCTTGAAGATCTGCACCAGCGACATGCCGGCCGCGTGCAGCTGCTGCATCTCGCGGTAGCCGTTCAGGCCGGGCAGGTTGCCGTACGTCGGCGACGATGGCGTGTCCGAGCCGAACACGAAATTGGCGTCGCGGCTGGCCAGGTAGGCCACCACGGCGCGCTGGCGCCGCAGCGGTCCTTCCATGCCCTGCATGACGGCCGCGTCATCCTCCCCATCGGTCACTTCGGGCTTGAACCACTGCCCTTCAGGCGTGGAAAACCAGGCCAGCAGCGAAGCCGGGACCACCTTGCGCAGCGCCGGATCGTTCAGGTAGCCCGGCTCCACATAGGCGCGCAGTCCGTACAGCACCTGCATGGTCGGCTGAAAACCGGTGCGCTGGTCGGCGATCCTGTCGAGCAGCGCCTTGATGTCGTTCGGCAGGCCGGCCTGGCCGTTCAGCGCACCCCAGTGCCACATGCCGTGCGCCAGCACGTCGGCACGGCCGGCCACCGCGAACGACTGCGCCTCGAACGAATTGGCATGCGTGACCAGCACCTTGCCCGCCTGCGTCACGGCGGCGCGCACTTCGGCAAATTTGGCGCCGCTCATCACCGGCAGGTTGCGATCCTTGCCGAAACCGCGCTCGAAGTGGGTCTTCACGCAGATGCCGCCGGCCTTGTCCACGCGCGCCACGCCCGCCGCCACGGTGTGGGCCGATGGCGCGAATTGGGCCGGCACCGCGGTCGGCATGGCCGGATCGAACAGATAGTTACCGAAGCTCCGGAAGCGCGTTTCGGGGGTAAAGAACGACATCGGATAGCCGTTGGCCAGCACCAGCGCTTCGCCGCAGTGGAATACGTCCGGATGCAGCGGCTCCTTGCGGAAGCGGTCGATCACGCCGTAATCCGACACCGCCAGGTCGATCACGGTGGTAAAGCCGTGATACAGGAAGGAACGCGGCATCTGGCGGAAGTAGTTTTGCGCCAGGCTGTCGCCGGACGCGCCCTGCTCCATGCTCATTCCCGGCACGACGTGCAGGTGCACATGGGAGTCGATCAGGCCCGGCGTGAGGTAGTAACCCTTGCCGTCGACGACCTTGGCGCCGCCCGGCGCGGCCGTCGATGGCCCGCGGTCAACCCGGGCGATGCGCCCGCCGTCGATCAGCACACTGCCCGTTTCGATGCGGTCGAGCTTTTCGGGAGAGACCAGTTTGACGTTGGAAATCCAGATCCGGTCGGCGCCGAGGGCCGGGCTGCACAACATCAGGGTGGCCAGGCAGGCCGACAACAGGGTACGTTTCATGAAAACTCCGAGGCTGTGAGTGAAGGGGCGAATGGACCCATTTTCACGATTTAGCCCGGGGGAGTCGTCCCAGATGATGATTCGGCACCTGTTTCCAGGCCCGCGCCAGCCGCGCCGCGACGAAATTCGGACGGGGTCAGGCCGGTCTGCTTCTTGAACGCGCGGTTCAGGGTGGTCTTGCTGTTAAAGCCACACGCGAGCGCCAGGTCGAGGATGCTGACGCTGGCCTGGTCGGGCGCATGCAGCGCCAGTTTGAGCGCGTCGACCCGGTAGCGGTTCAGGTATTCCTGCAGGTTGACGCCGCAGGCATCGTTAATCAGCTGTGACAGTTCGTGCGGCGTCATGGCCAGCAGCGCGGCCAGTTCGTCCAGGGTCAGCTCGCCATTGCGGTAAACCTGGTCGACTTCCATGCACCGTTTCAGTGCGTCGAGAAAGCTGGCGCGGTCCGGCTCCGACAGGCGCTTGTTGGCATAGCGCGGCGCCGGCTCAGGCAAGGTGGCGGGCGCCGGTAAGTGCGCGCGGTAGCCGAGCGGCAGGCGGATCGCCAGGAACGCGGTCGCATACACAAAACAGGCCAGCGCGATGGCGCCCAGCGCATCCGACGACAGCGGCAGCGCCATGTCGAGAAATTCAATGCCGAAGGCGGCCACGCTGCCGGCCGCGCCAAGCACCCAGATCTTGGTCAGGCGTGCCAGGCCGGCCGCCAGCGGGCCGTTTGCCGCGCCGCGCATCAGGCGGTAGCAGGCCACGACATACCAGATGAACAGCAGCGTTTTCACGAGCACGGACAGGCCGACATACCACGGCAGCACCGGGCGGCTCTGCATCCACGCCAGCTTGGCCGCCGCGCTTTGCAGGTAAAACGGCAGCATGGCGGCCGTCGCCAGCAAAAATGGTGCCCCATGGAGCCAGTCGCGCGCGCGCAGGCGCTGCCCGGTCAGGGCGCTGCGCAGATATAAATACAGCAGCGGCCCGCTCAGCAAGCCGATGGTGGCAATCGCCAGGGCGCTGTGCGGATACGTTGTATACAGGCGGTTGATGCCCAGCCAAGCATGGCCGATGACGGCCACGCTCCCCAGCAGCAGGGCGGCGAGCAGCCGGTTGGCCCCGCGCAGCTCGGCCTGGCGCGCCGCCAGCAGGGCAATCGCCAAAAACACGCCCTGCCCCATGGCCAGCAGCAGGAGTATGGAGAGCGCGCTCTGCGTCATGGACTCAGGCCAGTTTGTCGTCGGCGATGCGGTAGCGCGGATCCTCGGCCAGGTTCACCTCGATCATGTCGCGCGCGTTTTCCAGCAGTTCGCGGCAGTCGGGGCTCAGGTGGCGCAGGTGCAGGTGCTTGCCGGCCTCGCGGTAGCGCAGCGCCAGTGCGTCGATGGCCTGGATCGCCGAATGGTCGACCACGCGCGCGCGCTCAAAGTCGATCACCACGTCCTGCGGATCGTCCTTTGGCGCGAACAGCTGGTTAAATTGCGCAACCGAGGCAAAAAACAGGGTGCCTTCCAGTGCGTACACGCGCGCGCCCTGCGGGTTGACATGGATGCTGACGCGGATCCGCTTGGCGTGCTCCCACGCGAACGCCAGCGCCGAGACGATCACGCCGGCGACAACCGCAATGGCCAGGTCGAAGATCAAGGTGAGCACCGCCACCAGCAGGCCGACCGCGATATCGGCGCGCGGCACCTTGCCGAACAGGCGGAAACTGCCCCAGGCGAAGGTCTTCTGGCACACCACGAACATGACCCCGATCAGGGCGGCCAGCGGAATGCGCTCGATCCATTCGGACGCGAACAGGATGAACGAGAGCAGGAACACGGCGGTGGCGATGCCCGACAGGCGCCCGGTGGCACCGCTATTCACATTGATCATGCTCTGGCCGATCATGGCGCAGCCTCCCATGCCGCCAAACAGGCCCGTGACCACATTGGCCACGCCCTGGGCCATGCTTTCGCGATTGGGCTGGCCGCGCGTGTCGGTGATGTCGTCAATCAGCGTGAGCGTGAGCAGCGATTCGATCAATCCGACGGCGGCGAGCACCAGCGCATACGGGAAGATGATGCGCAGGGTCGCCCAATCAAGAGGCACATCGGGCAGGTGAAAGGCCGGCAGGCCGCCCTTGATCGAGGCCAGGTCGCCCACCGTCCTGGTATCGATGCCGAAGGCCGCCACCAGCACCGACACCAGCAAAATGCCGGCCAGGGTCGAGGGAATGGCGCGCGTCACGCGCGGCAGCAGGTAGATCACGGCCATGGTCAGCGCCGCCAGGGCGAGCATTGTATACAGTGGGGCACCCACCATCCAGTGCTGCACGCCGTCGGGCCCCGTCAGCCTGAAGTGGCCGAACTGCGCCATGAAGATCACCATCGCCAGGCCGTTGACGAAACCGAGCATCACCGGATACGGCACCATGCGGATGAATTTACCCAGCCGGGCGGCGGCGAACAGCAGCTGCAGCACCCCCATCAGCACCACCGTGGCGAACAGGTATTCGACGCCATGCGAGACCACCAGCGCCACCATCACCACGGCCAGCGCGCCGGTCGCGCCCGAAATCATGCCCGGGCGCCCGCCGATGGCCGACGTGATCAGCGACACCATGAAGGCGGCGTACAAACCGGTCAGCGGCGACACATGCGCCACCAGCGCGAACGCGATCGCCTCCGGCACCATGGCCAGGGCCACGGTCAGGCCGCTGAGCAGGTTGGTCTTGAGGTACTGGGGCGATAAAGTCGGCAAGGGGGCTCCGTGAACGAAAAAACAGGGGGACAAAAACAAGGCGCCTTCCACCTTCCCGGCGAGGAGAAGATGGAAGGCGCCTTATGACAGCGTCCGTATTGCCTGGAGCGGTTTAGCGCTTCAGCACCAGGTCCGAAGGAAGGCTGTGCAGGTAAGCGGCGATGTCGGCCATGTCCTGGTTGGACAGGTCCTTGACGAAGGCGCCCATGATCGGATTGTTACGGCCGTTCGGACCATCGCCACGCTTGTAGGCAACCAGCGCGTGCTTGAGGTAGTCGGCGTGCTGGCCAGCCAGGCGTGGGTAGCTCGGGTCGGTCGGCTTGTTGAAGTCGGCGCCATGGCAGGTTGCGCAAGTGCGCTTCTTGACCAGGGCTTCGCCGTTGGCGATGTTGCCGCCGGCGGTGGCGCTCAGGGAAACAGCGCCGCAGAACAGGGCGATAATCAGTTTTTTCATGGCTCTGTCCTTATTTTTTCTGCTGCGAATAGTAGGCAGCGGCGTCGGCGATGTCCTGGTCGGACATGCTGCCGGCGATACCACGCATCGACGGGTGCTTGCGCTCGCCCTTCTTGTAAGCGATCAGCGCGTTTTCGATGTACTTGGCCGACTGGCCGCCAATCATCGGCACCGAATAGACTTCAGGGAAAGTCGCTTTGTAACCGGGGATGCCGTGGCAGCCGATACATTGTTCAACTTTTGCAGCCTTGGCGTTTCCAACGATGTCCGCTGCGGCGGACACGTTCGCGACGCAGGCGAGCACGAGGAGTGCGATGAATTTTTTCATGGTGGCGAGGGTAAGTGATAATCGGGTATCGCACGTGCAAAATTATTATGTTTTGCACTATCAACCTGAGATTTTAACCGAAGTGAAGTGCCCCGTCCACTTTCACTGTGTTGCAGTGCCACCCTTCCGGTTCTGGCTTATACTCGAAATAATTCCACTTTTGACCATACACGCACATGCACGCATCGCATTCGCAGGCGCACCGCTTCCAGGGTTCGGACAGTTACGTCGCCACCGCCGACCTGAAACTGGCGGTCAACGCCGCCCTCACCTTGCAGCGTCCCCTGCTGATCAAGGGCGAGCCGGGTACCGGCAAAACCATGCTGGCCGAAGAAGTCGCCGCCGCGCTGAACATGCCGCTGATGCAGTGGCATATCAAGTCCACCACCAAGGCGCAGCAAGGCCTGTACGAGTACGACGCGGTGTCGCGCTTGCGCGACTCCCAGCTCGGCGACGAGCGTGTGCGCGACATCCACAACTACATCGTCAAGGGCGTGCTGTGGCAAGCCTTTACCGCGCCCGAGCCGGTGGTGCTGCTGATCGACGAAATCGACAAGGCCGACATCGAGTTCCCCAACGACCTGCTGCGCGAACTTGACCGCATGGAATTCTACGTCTACGAGACGCGCGAAATGGTCGTGGCCAGGCACCGCCCCCTGGTCATCATCACCTCGAACAATGAAAAGGAGCTGCCGGACGCGTTTTTGCGGCGCTGCTTCTTCCATTACATCAAATTCCCCGACAAGGACACGATGGAGCAGATCGTCAAGGTGCACTACCCGACCTTGAAACAGGACCTGCTGGCGCAGGCGCTGCAAAGCTTCTATGAAGTGCGCGACGTGCCGGGCCTGAAGAAAAAGCCCTCGACCTCCGAATTTCTCGACTGGCTCAAGCTGCTGCTGGCCGAAGACATCCCGGCCGAAGCGCTGCGCAGCCAGGACGCCAAGGCCATCGTGCCGCCGCTGCACGGCGCCCTGCTCAAGAACGAGCAGGACGTGCACCTGTTCGAGCGCCTGGTGTATATGTCGCGGACCAACCGCTGATGATCCAGGTCGACGCCCTCACCCTCGAATTCAACGGTGTGCGCCTCGAGCCGCTGTCGCTCGCGCACGCCGACGGCCTGCGTGCGGCCGCCAGCGACGGCGAACTGTGGAACATCCGCGTCACTTCGGTGCCGGAACCGCAGGACGTGGAGCAGTACATCCGCCATGCGCTCGACATGTCCGACCGGCTGGCGTTCGCCGTGATCGACGCCTCCAGCGGCGCCGTGATGGGCACCACCAGCTACCACGACATCGTGCCCAAGATCGACCGCGTGGAAATCGGCTGGACCTGGTACGCCAAAAGCCGCCAGCGCAGCCACGTCAACACCAGCTGCAAATTGCTGCTGCTCTCGCACGCCTTCGATACGCTGGGCTGCGCGGTGGTGGGCCTGCGCACCGATAACTTCAATCACGCCTCGCAGGCCGCCATCGAGCGCCTCGGCGCCAGGAAGGATGGCGTGATCCGCCACAGCGCCCCGCGGCGCGACGGCACCGTGCGCGACACGGTCATGTACAGCATCCTGCGCGGCGAATGGCCCGAAATCAAATCGCAGCTGCACTACCAGCTGCAGCGGGCGGGGGCGAGGGGGGAGAGCATAAGGTGCTGATCGACTTCTTCTTTTCGCTCAAGGACGCCAAGATCCCGGTCACGATCAAGGAATTCCTCACGCTGCTCGAAGCGATGGAGAGCAACGTCGTCGGCGCCTCGATGGACGACTTCTATTATGTATCGCGCCTCACGCTGGTCAAGGACGAAGCGCACTACGACAAGTTCGACCGCGCCTTTGCCCAGTACTTCAAGGGCATCAACGCCGCTTTCGAGACGAATGCCGCCATTCCGCTCGACTGGCTGGTCAAGCGCATGGAGCGCGAACTGTCGGACGAACAGAAACGCCAGCTCGAAAAATTCGGCTACGACAAGCTGATGGACCGCCTGAACGAACTGCTCAAGGAACAGAAGGAGCGCCACGAAGGCGGCAGCAAGTGGATCGGCACCGGCGGCACCTCGCCGTTCGGGAACGGCGGCACCAATCCGGAGGGCGTGCGCATCGGCGGCACGGGCGGCAAGCGCACCGCGGTCAAGGTGTGGGAGCAGCGCGCCTACCGCGACTATGACGCCGAACGCGAACTGGGCACGCGCAACATCAAGGTCGCGCTGCGGCGCCTGCGCAAGTTCGCGCGCGAAGGCGCCGAAGACGAACTGGCGCTCGACGCCACCATCCACGCCACCGCCAACAACGCCGGCTACCTCGATATCAGGATGCGGCCGGAGCGCCGCAACAAGGTCAAGGTGCTGATGCTGCTCGATGTGGGCGGCTCGATGGACGATCATATCGAACGCACCGAAGAGCTGTTCTCGGCGGCGAAGACCGAATTCAAGAACATGGAATTCTTCTACTTCCATAACTGCGTCTACGACTACCTGTGGAAGAACAACCGGCGCCGCAACGCCGAGCGCTTTCCGACCTGGGACATCCTGCGCAAGTACCCGGCCGACACCAAGCTCATTTTCGTCGGCGACGCCACCATGAGCCCCTATGAAGTGCTGAATCCGGGCGGCTCGGTCGAATACAACAACGAAGAAGCCGGCGCCGCCTGGCTGGCGCGCTTTTGCAATGCGTTCCCCAAATTCGCCTGGCTCAATCCGGAGCCGGAAGGCGTGTGGCAGTACCGCCAGTCGATCTCCGTGATCCGCCAGATTGTGAGCCACCGCATGTTCCCGCTGACGATCGAAGGCCTCGAGCGCGCCATGCGCACCCTGAGTAAATAAGGCGCGCGCCAGTCTTTGCGGCGCTACCCAAGTCGCATGATTGTGATTTGGCTAACATTTTTCGTTATACGGAATCGTGCGCGCGGCACGGTCTTGTAGAATCTTGGCGCACCCATCGACCCGATGGAACGAAAGGAATACATGCCCGATCTGCTGACGATTCTCACCAATCTCGCCTGGCCCGTTGCGATCTGTCTCGCATGGCTGGCCGGCGAATTCGGCAAGCGCTGGACCGGCCTGCCGCGCATCAGTTTCTACGGCATCGTCGGCTTCGCCCTGGCCAGCACCCAGATCGGCGTGCTGCCGCCGTCGGGCGCCGGCCCTGTGCTGGTGATGGCCGATATCGCCTTCGGCCTGATTCTGTTCGAACTGGGCTACCGCATCAACCTGCGCTGGCTGCGCACCAATCCCTGGTTCGGCATGGCCGCGCTGGTCGAAGCGCTGGGCACCTTTGTCGCCGTCTACTTCGTCGCCATGTGGTTCGGCGTCACCACCATGACCGCGCTGATGCTCGCCTCGCTGGCCATGTCCACCTCGCCCGCCACGGTGGTGCGCATCATCAATGAACAGCGCAGCTCCGGCCAGGTTACCGAACGGGTACTGCACCTGTCCGCGATCAACTGCGTGCTGTCGGTGTTTACGTTTAACGTCATCGTCGGCTTCTGGATCTTTCACAGTTCGTCCGACATCGGCGACGCCACGATCAACAGCCTGGTCGCGCTGCTGATGTCGGGCGTGGTCGGCGCCGTGTTCGGCGTGGCGGTGCCGGCGCTGCTGCGCCACCTGGGCAACCTGGCGCAGGACGCCACGGTCGGTTTTGCGCTGGCCGTCATCCTGCTCGTCTCGATCACCTACACCACGCACCTCTCGCCAGTGGTGGCCACGCTCGCCTTCGGCCTGACGGCGCGGCACCGGCGCGTGGCCTTCAGCCAGGCGCAGCGCAACTTCGGCGCGCTCGGCGAGCTGCTCACCGTGCTGCTGTTCGTGTATGCCGCATCGACCCTGGAATGGCGCGAAGTGATCGCCGGCGGCACGCTGGCCGTGACGGTGGTGATCGTACGCCTGGCCACCAAGACGCTGGGCGTGACGATATTCTCGCAGCTGTCCGGCATCTCCTGGCGCAAGGGCGCGCTGACGGGCCTCGCGCTCGCGCCCGTATCGGTGTTCGTGATTTTGCTGCTTGAGCATGCGCGCTTGCGCGGGATCGACATACAGGAACTGCGCTCGATGGCCGCGGTGACCATGCTGCTCGAAGTATTTGGCCCCATCATCATCCAGCGCGCCCTGATCTGGGCCCGCGAAACCACGGAGGCCTGAGATGGCGCTTGAACCGTTTGCCACTTCCAAGGCACTGACCTTTGGCGTCGAACTGGAGCTGCAATTAGTCAGCCTGTCGGACTTCGACCTGACCGCCGCCAGCCCCGACCTGCTGCACCTGCTGGCGCAAAAGCCGTTCCCGGGCAATGTCACGCCCGAAATCGCAGAGAGCATGATCGAGATTAATTCGAGCGTGCATTCGAGCCACCTGCCGCTGCTGGCCGAACTGCTGGAGATCCGCGACATCCTGGTGGCGGCGGGCGACCGCCTCAATATCGGTTTGTGCGGGGGCGGCACGCATCCGTTCCAGCACTGGTCGGAGCAGAAAATCTACGCCAAGCAGCGCTTCCAGGAACTGTCGTCGCTGTACGGCTACCTGGCCAAGCAGTTCACGGTGTTCGGCCAGCACGTGCACATCGGCTGCGCCTCGGGCGACGATGCGATGTTCTTGCTGCACTCGCTGAACCGGTACATTCCGCACTTTATTGCGCTGTCGGCGTCGTCGCCGTTCGTGCAGGGGCACGACAGCCTGTTCGATTCGGCGCGTCTCAATTCCGTGTTTGCGTTTCCGATGAGCGGACGCGCGCCGTTCACATTGAGCTGGGACGAATTTGCGAATGTGTATTTCGCGAAGATGGAAGGCACCGGCATCATCAAGAGCATGAAGGATTTTTACTGGGACGTGCGGCCCAAGCCGGAGTACGGGACCATCGAGCTGCGCGTGTGCGACACGCCGCTGACGGTGGAACGGGCGGCGGCGCTGGCCGGGTATCTGCAGGCCTTGTGCCGGCATCTGCTGGAGCGGCGCGAGGAGCCGCCGGTGGAGGATGACTACCTGGTGTACAACTTCAACCGCTTCCAGGCGTGCCGTTTCGGGCTCGATGGGGCGATTACGCACCCCAAGACCTACGAAACCATGTCGCTGCGCGAGGATATCCTGACGACGCTACGCAAGATGGAGCCGCATGGCGAGGCGCTCGGGAGCCTGGGCGCGCTGCGGCATTTGTCGACGGCGGCGCAGGAGGCCAGCGACGCGACGTATTTACGCCGGCAGTATGAGGAACAGGGGAGCGCGGAGGGGATGGTGAATGCGGCGATCCGGCGGTTCAGGGGGAAGCGCTAACTGTCGTCGTTCCCGCGCCAAGGCGCGGGGGCGACGATAGGGACCGGCCCGCAGTCAGAGCCGCGTCTCGCGCGCCGCCCGCAAGAATTCATCGAGAATCGGCGTGCAATCCAAAAGATCCACCCCGCCGGCCCGGTGAAACTCCGGGTGCCACTGCAATCCCATGACAAAATTGGCGCGCTGATAGCGAATCGCTTCGATGATGCCATCCGGGTCCGACATCGCCTCGACCAGGACATCGCGCCCCAGGTCCTTGACCGCCTGGTGGTGAATCGAATTGACCACCGGCCGGCGCACATCCGGGAACATGCGCCCGAGCGAGGACCCGGACGGGAAAATCACCTTGTGCCGGTGCGCGTCGTAATCGCTGTGCACGTGCGCGTGCGCCGCCGGCACATTGGTCGCCACGTCCTGGTACAAGGTGCCCCCGAACGCCACGTTGATCAACTGGCAGCCGCGGCAAATGCCCAGCACCGGCTTGCCGGCGTCGACGAATTCATGCAGCAGTTCGAGCTCGTACACGTCGCGCGCGCGGTCGCCGCTCCACTCGGGCCGGGTCGGCGTTTCCGAATACGTCTGCGGCGACACGTCGGCCCCGCCCTGCAGCACCAGCCCGTCCAGATGGCGCGCATAGTGGCGCAAGGTGATGTTACTCGGATGAAGAAGCCCGTTGGTATTGACCGTCGGGATCATAAACACCAGCACATCGCGCGACATGACCCACTGCGCGATCGACTCCTCCAGATACTGCAGGTTCTTGCTGCGCAGTCCCGTCGACCCGGGCTCCGGATGAAAAATCCGCGCCGATACGCCAATGCGCAGGGTGCGGCGCATGAAATCGCGCCCGATCCGTTCGCGCAGGTTGCGCCAGCGCGAGGCCAGCACGCGGCGCGCCAGCGCCAGCGGCGTGTCGCTGTCTTTCTGGTAGCGCGGCAGCGCATCGGCGCGGCGGTCGGGGACGCGCGGGGCATGAGCGCCGCCATCCTTCTCCTGGTCGGACTCCGGAACAGGAACAGGATCGGGAACAGCAATGGGTGGCAAGAGCTTGTCGGTATCGGGCATGCCTTAAATATAGCGCTCCCATGCAAGCGCACGATTCAAAGTTGTAACAAAATTGTGACCGCCGCGTCATCAGGGCGGCAGCGACAGCAGCTTTTTGAGTGCCGCCACCAGGTGGCGGTCGGCCATCGGCTTGTCGAGCAGCCCGCGTACGCCGGCCGTGCGCGCACGCGCCGTGTCGTAGCCGGAGGCCTGGTTCACCAGCAGCACCACGGCGATGCGATCGGCACGTTCCTGCTGTTTGATCTCGCTGCACAGCGCATACGGATCGATGCCGGGGGTCGAGGTATTGATCATCACCACCGATACCGGCGTCTCCGCGCACAGGCGCACGGCCGCCGCCGCGCTCTCGGTCCACTCCACCGACACCTGGTGCGCCGACAGCAGCCGCGCCACATGGTCGCGCAGCGCCCCGCGCTTGTCGACGATCAGCACCGCGCCGTTGGGCGCGTGGCGCCGCATCTTCACGAACTCGGCCGGATCGGTGGTGTCGAGATCGAGGCGAATGCGGCGCCGCCGCTCGTGCACGGGCGGCGCCTCGGGCGCCAGCATGCCGGTGAGCGCGTCGACGCGTTTGCGCGCCATGTCGGTGAGCAGCTTGAACATCTGGAACATGTCGAGCGGACGTGCCAGCTGTGCGCAGGGAAACTCCATCCCGGCCGAGCCGATCACCAGGGCGGGACGGGTCAGGTCCGGCTGCCACGCCAGCAAGGCGGCCAGCGCGCTTAGATCGTCGCCATTGGCAATAACCAGGTCCGGTTCTTGCAAACTATCGCCCAGCAAGCAAGAATACGACGGCCCGTCGCGCGGGGGATGCGCCAGCGCTGTTCCCAGCTCGGCTCCCTCGCCGGAAGGAAAGCCCAACAGGCGAACACTGAGTAACTGCCTCTTTGATTGCATTTTTTCTAACTTATGGAATGTTTTTATACACACTTCTTGGTGTGCGTACAAATCTAACCACAATCGCCCGGGCTGGCAAGCACATTCATCCAAGTCAATTTATCTCCTTTTCCGTCCGACAAGATAGAATGCGCAGGCATCCGCATAAAGAACTTAGACATGGCCACCAAAAAACCTGCATCCGACTACAGCGAATCCTCCATCCGGGTCCTCAAGGGACTCGAACCCGTCAAACAGCGTCCGGGCATGTACACCCGCACGGAAAATCCGCTGCACATCATCCAGGAAGTGATCGACAACGCCTCCGATGAAGCGCTGGGCGGGCATTGCAGGAACATCGGCGTGACGGTCAATGTGGACGGCTCGATCACGGTCGAAGACGACGGCCGCGGCATTCCGGTCGGCCTGCATCCCGAAGAAAACGTGCCGACGGTGGAAATCGTCTTTACGCGCCTGCACGCGGGCGGCAAGTTCGACAAGGGGTCGGGCGGCGCCTATGCCTTCTCGGGCGGCCTGCACGGGGTCGGCGTATCGGTCACCAATGCGCTCTCCTCGCGCCTGGAAATCACGGTCTGGCGCAAGGAAGACAACGGCAACGGCCTGCACAAGATGACGTTTGCCGACGGCGAAGTGATCGAGCCGCTGGCGTCGATCCCGGCCCCGCGCGACGGCAAGAAGAGCGGCACCCGCGTGACCGCCTGGCCGAACCCCAAGTATTTCGACTCGCCCGCGATCTCGCAGGTCGAGCTGCAACGCCTGCTGCGCTCCAAGGCCGTGCTGCTGCCCGGCGTGACGGTCACCCTCACCCTCGCCAAAACCGGCGACGTGACGACCTGGAAGTACGACGAAGGCCTGCGCGGCTACCTCAATGAAATGCTGGCGCAAGGCACCAGCGGCGAGACCCTGATTCCCGTCTTCGAAGGCGCCCAGTACTCGAACGGCGAAACCGACGGCTTTGCCGAAGGCGAAGGCGCGGCCTGGGTGGTGGCATGGACCGAAGAAGGCGCGGTCGTGCGCGAATCGTACGTCAACCTGATTCCCACCTCGAACGGCGGCACCCACGAATCGGGCCTGCGCGACGGCCTGTATGGCGCGGTCAAAAGCTTCGTCGAAATGCACTCGCTGCTGCCGAAAGGCGTGAAGCTGCTGCCGGAAGACGTGTTCGCGCGCGTGTCCTTCGTGCTGTCGGCCAAAGTGCTCGACCCGCAGTTCCAGGGCCAGATCAAGGAACGCCTCAACTCGCGCGATGCGGTGCGGCTGGTATCGACCTTCGCCAAGCCGCCGCTCGAACTGTGGCTCAACCAGCACGTCGAATACGGCCGCAAGCTGGCCGAACTGGTGATCCGCCAGGCCCAGTCGCGCCTGCGTTCGCTGCAAAAAGTCGAAAAGAAAAAATCGTCCGGCGTGGCAGTGCTGCCAGGCAAGCTGACCGATTGCGAATCGAGCGACATCGCCCGCAACGAACTGTTCCTGGTCGAGGGCGACTCGGCGGGCGGCTCGGCCAAGATGGGGCGCGACAAGGAATTCCAGGCCATCCTGCCGCTGCGCGGCAAGGTGCTCAACTCCTGGGAAACCGACCGCGACCGCCTGTTCGCCAACAATGAAATCCACGACATCGCGGTGGCGATCGGGGTCGACCCGCACAGCGTCGGCGACACGCCCGACCTGTCGGGCCTGCGCTACGGCAAGATCTGCATCCTCTCGGATGCGGACGTGGACGGCTCGCACATCCAGGTACTGCTGCTCACTTTGTTCTTCAAGCACTTCCCGGCCCTGTTCGCGCCCGGCCACATTTGCGTGGCGCGCCCGCCGCTGTACCGGGTCGACGCCCCGGCGCGCGGCAAGAAGCCGATCCAGAAGCTGTACGCGCTCGACGATGGCGAACTGGTGGCGATCCAGGACAAGCTGCTCAAGGAAGGCTTGAAGGAAGGCAGCTGGAGCATTTCGCGCTTCAAGGGCCTCGGCGAGATGAACGCGGAACAACTGTGGGAAACCACGATGAACCCGGACACGCGGCGTTTGCTGCCGGTATCGCTGGGCGACTTCAGCCACGTCGACGCGTCGGCGCGCTTCAACATGCTGATGGGCAAAGGCGAAGCCGCCGCCCGCCGCGCCTGGATCGAAGAGCACGGCAACGAAACCGAAGCCGACATCTGATTCAATTTTTTGCGTGTTGAACAACAGTTAGCGGACACTGAACCATGATTATCGGAATCGACCTCGGCACCACCAACAGTCTCGCGGCGGTGTGGCGCGACGGCAAGGCGCATCTCATCCCGAACGCACTGGGCAGCTTTCTCACGCCGTCCTGCGTCGGCATGGATGATGACGGCACCGTGCTGACCGGCGAAGCGGCGCGCGCGCGCCTGCAGACCCATCCCCACATGACGGCGGCCATGTTCAAGCGCTACATGGGCAGCGAGCGCGAAACCCAGCTCGGGGCGCGCAAGTTCCGCCCCGAGGAGCTGTCGTCGATGGTGCTGCGCGCGCTCAAGGAAGACGCCGAAGTCTGGCTCGGCGAAAAGGTCGAGGAAGCCATCATCACCGTGCCGGCCTACTTCAGCGACGCCCAGCGCAAGGCGACCCGGGTGGCCGGCCAGCTGGCCGGGCTGCGCGTCGAGCGCCTGCTCAACGAACCGACCGCCGCGGCGCTGGCCTACGGCATCCAGGACACCAGGCGCGAAACCAAATTCCTCGTCTTCGACCTGGGCGGCGGCACCTTCGACGTCTCCATCCTCGAACTGTTCGAGGGCGTGATGGAGGTGCGCGCGACCGCCGGCGACAACTTCCTCGGCGGCGAAGATTTTGTGACCGTACTGGTGGACGCCTTCCTCTCGCGCAGCGGCATGGCCAAGGCCCTGGACGGCACCGAGCTGACCGGCACCCAGCGCCAGCGCCTGCGCGCGGAAGCCGAACGCGCCAAGCGCGCCCTGTCCGACAGCCTGAGCACGCGCATGGCCTACCAGTTGGGCGGCCAGGAATACAGCTGGGAGCTGACCGAGGACTTGTTCGTGCTGCTGTGCGACCACCTGATCGCCCGCCTGCGCACCCCGGTCGAACGCGCGCTGCGCGACGCCACCATCAAGGCATCCGAACTCGATACGGTGGTGCTGGCCGGCGGCGCCACCCGCATGCCGCTGGTGCGCAAGCTGGCCGCGCGCATGTTCGGGCGCTTCCCGTCGATCAGCCTCGATCCCGATCAGGCGATCGCCCTCGGCGCCGCGGTGCAGGCGGGCCTGATGGCGCGCGACGCCGCTCTCTCTGAAGTGGTGATGACCGACGTGGCGCCCTACTCGCTCGGCATTTCGGTGGCGCGCGAAGTCGGCCCGAACAAATACGAAGGCGGCCACTACCTGCCGATCATCGAGCGCAATTCGACGGTGCCGGTCTCGCGCGTGGAAAATATCACCACCATCAACGACTACCAGAAGGAACTGGTGGTGCACGTGTACCAGGGCGAGTCGCGCCGGGTGTCGGACAACGTCTTCCTCGGCAAGCTCAATTTCCCGATCGAGTCGAAACGGGCCGGCGAAATAAGCGCCGACGTGCGCTTCACCTACGATATCAGCGGCGTGCTCGAAGCGGAGATCACGGTGCTGCCGACCCAGGAAAAGCATACCCTGGTCATCACCGAGAACGCCGGCGTGATGACCCAGGCCGAAGTGGCAAAGCGCCTGGCCGAACTGAGCGAACTGAAAATCCACCCGCGCGACAAGATCGAAAACCGCACCCTGGTGGCGCAGGCCGACCGCCTCTACGAACAGTTGCTGGGCCACGAGCGCGAATACCTGGCGCAGCATATCGCGGCCTTCACGGCGGTACTGAACTCGCAGCAGCCATCGGCCATGCGGCGCGCGCACGAGACGCTGACGCAGGTCATGCGTGAGCTGGGCGGGAGTTCCTTCCTATGAATGTCTGGAGCGTGCTGGGAATGAAGGCCAGCCGCGACGAGCGCGCCATCAAGCGCGCCTACGCGGCCAAGCTGAAGGTGACCCGTCCGGAAGACGATCCGGCCGCCTTCCAGATCCTCAACGACGCCTACCAGGCCGCGCTGCAGCTGGCGCGCCAGGCGCATGACATGGACTGGCCGGACCAGGAACCGGCACCGCGCGAGCCGGAGCCGGAGCCGGAGTATGAGCCGCAGGTCTATATGGCGGCCTACGAATTCGACCCGGATGCGGCGCCGGCGCGCGAGGAAGCGCCGCAGGACGTCCCCGTCTACACCGCCTTTTATGAATTCGATCCGTCGCTGCCGCAGCCCGAACCCGAGCAATATCGCCTGCCGCCGCCCTTGCCAGTGCCCATTCCCGGGACCGGAACCGGGGCCGGACCCGAGTCGCCCGTGATGGAAGCGCGCCGCATCTGGGCCGCATTCCTGACGCGCGCGCACCGCAACACGCGCGAGCGGCTCGAACAGCTGTTCGCCGGCGAGGAGCTGCTCAATATCGAGGTGCGCGACTGCTTCGAGGAATGCGCGGTCCAGTACTGCGCCGGCGAAGGCTGCGAGGACGACTTCCGCGAAGCGATGGCCGTGCACTTCGGCTGGGCCGACGATGCCAGCTTCATGGGCCGCCAGATGCCCGACGAAACAGGCATGATGCTGGCACGCCTGCGCGCCCAGCGCTCGTACGCGCACTTTTGCCAGCTGGCCCTGCAGGACGAGGTGGTACGGGCGCTGCTCGACGGCGACCCGCGCGGCGTCATCGGCAGGTATCCCGATGCCGCGTTCACGGAGCGCATGCGCGAACTGCTTGAACATGTCCACTGCTACCATGGCGAGATGCTCGACCTCAGGCTCGATGCCGATATCGTCGAACGGTGGGAAGCCATCGTCCACGGCAGGGGATGGTCGCGCTGAGCGCCGCCCTTGCAGCGCGCCGGATCGACCATCGCGCCCCAAACAAACACACTCAATTTTCATAAGCACCTACGTACATGTCCTCACAATCGAATCTGTTTGATCCACCTCCACCGCCGCCACCGGAAGACACTGAAACGCTGACGCTGTCGACCTTCGCCGAGCGCGCCTATCTCGATTACGCCGTGTCGGTCGTCAAGGGCCGCGCCCTGCCCGACGTGTGCGATGGCCAGAAGCCGGTGCAGCGCCGCATTTTGTACCGCATGAATGAACTGGGACTGAGCGCGACCGCCAAGCCAAGCAAGTCGGCCGCCGTGGTCGGCGACGTCATGGGAAAACTGCACCCGCACGGCGACCAGTCGATCTACGACGCGCTGGTGCGCATGGCGCAGGACTTCTCGCTGCGCTATCCGCTGATCGACGGCCAGGGCAACTTCGGCTCGCGCGACGGCGACGGCGCTGCGGCGATGCGCTACACGGAAGCGCGCCTGACGCCCATCGGCAAGCTGCTGCTCGAAGAAATCGACGAAGGCACGGTCGATTTCCAGCCCAACTACGATGGCGAACACGCCGAACCGAAAGCCCTGCCGGCGCGCCTGCCGATGGTGCTGTTAAATGGCGCCTCCGGCATCGCGGTCGGCCTGGCCACCGAAATCGCCTCGCACAACCTGTCCGAAGTGGCGCGCGCCACCGTGGCCATGATCCGCAATCCCAAGATCACCCACGCCGAACTGATGACGCTCATTCCGGGTCCGGATTTCCCGGGCGGCGGCCAGATCATCACGCCGCCGGCGCAGATTTCCGACATGTACGCCAGCGGACGCGGATCGATGAAGGTGCGCGCGCGCTGGAAGATCGAGGAACTGGCGCGCGGCCAGTGGCAGGCGGTGGTGTCGGAACTGCCGCCGGGCGTGTCGTCGCAGAAGGTGCTCGAAGAGATCGAGGAGCTGACCAATCCCAAGATCAAGCTGGGAAAAAAGGCGCTCTCGCCCGAGCAGCTGGCCCTCAAGCAGACCATTCTGGGCTCGCTCGATACGATTCGCGACGAATCGGGCCGCATCGCCCCGGTACGCCTGGTATTCGAGCCGAAATCGAAGAACCAGGACCAGACCGAATTCATGCTGATGCTGCTGGCGCATACCTCGCTCGAGTCGTCCAGTTCGATCAACCTGGTGATGATCGGCGGCGACGGCAGGCCGCGCCAGAAGGGGCTGACCGAAATCCTGCAGGAATGGATCGATTTCCGCTTCGTGACGGTGCGCCGCCGTACCGATTACAGGCTGGGCAAGGTCAACGACCGCATTCACATTCTCGAAGGACGGGAAGCGGTCCTGCTCAATATCGACAAGGTGATCCAGATCATCCGCAATTCGGACGAGCCGAAGGCCGCGCTGATCGCCGAATTCCGCCTCTCCGACATCCAGGCCGAGGACATCCTGGAACTGCGCCTGCGCCAGCTGGCGCGCCTGGAGACGATCAAGATCCAGCAGGCGTTGGCCGAACTGCGCAAGGAAGAAGGCAGCCTGCGCGACATCCTCGACAATCCGTCGACGATGAAGCGCCTGATCATCCGCGAGATCGAAGGGGACGCCAAGCAGTTCGGCGACGCGCGCCGCACGCTGATCGAAGAAGCGCAACGCGCCACCGCCGAGCAAAAGATCGTCGACGAGCCGGTCACGGTGATCGTGTCCGAAAAAGGCTGGGTGCGCGCGCGTACCGGCGTGGGCCACGACGTGGCGCAGTTCACCTTCAAGGCGGGCGACTCGCTGTATGCGGCGTTCGAGTGCCGCACCACCGACACCCTGCTCGGCTTCGGCGACAACGGCAAGGTGTATTCGGTGCCGGTGGCGGCCCTGCCGGGCGCGCGCGGAGATGGCGTGCCGATTACCACGCTGGTCGACCTGTCGGGCGGCGCGCGCATCCTGCACTATTTCGCGGGCAGTGGACAGACCGTGCTCTTGATGGCGTCGAACGCAGGATACGGTTTTGCGGCCAAGGCGGGCGACATGGTCAGCCGCCTCAAGGGCGGCAAGTCCTTCATCACGCTTGACGACGGCGCGCGGCCGCTGCCGCCGCGCGTGATCGCGGCCAATGCCAGCGCGGTGGCCTGCCTGACCGAAAAGGGCAAGCTGCTGGTGTTCGGCATGGATGAACTCAAGACGCTGACCAACGGCGGACGTGGCGTGACCCTGATCGAGCTGGAAGAGAAGGAAAAGCTGCTGGCGGTGCAGCCGATTTCGCAAAAAGGCGTCACCGTGCACGGGACCTGGGCGGGCGAGAAGCCGCGCGCGGTCGATTTGTCGGCGTCGGGCCTGGCGGTCCACTTCGGCAAGCGCGCACGCAAGGGCAAGGCGCTGGTGGCCAGGATCAAGGTGATTACGCTCACGCCGATCGGCTGAGCCATCGGCGTTACCGCGGGGGACCAGGCGTTCCTGCGGTAACGACGATTGGCCGTCGGACGAACAAAAACGGGGTAAGTGTTGCTTAACCGGGGTCTGACCCCGATTGAGCAACACTTACCCCGTTTTCACATCCATCACCCTGCAGGCAGGGCGAATAGATTAGTGCTTGGCAGCAGCTTTTTTCACGTCCGAAGCAGCTTCAACTTTAGCTTCGTGGGTTTTAGCGGCAGCGGTCGCTTTGTCGGCGCCAGCTTCTACAGCAGCTTTTTCAGCTTTTTCGTCGGCCTTGATCATTTTTTTCTCGGCTTTCAGATTGGCTTTACCGACTTTTTTCTCGGCCTTGGCTTCGGCTTTCATTTTGTCTTCCGGATCAGCCTTGGCAACGTCGGTGCTCGCTTCAGCGTGCTCTTTCACTGCTTTCGAATGCGCTTTGGTTTTTTTCTCGGTAGCGTCGGCAGCTGCCTTGGTGGCTTTTTCGTCGGCTTTGGCGACTGCTTTGGCTTCCTTGGCTTCGGCTTTGGCGATGTCCTTGTTGGCGCTGGCTTCAGCTTTGACAACCGCTGGGGTAGCAGCTGGCGTTTGTGCGTAAACCGAAGTAGCGAACAGGCCGGCGATCAGGGTAACGAGTAATTTGTTCATGGTGTGTGCCTTTAGAAGAATGGTTGGGGTTTCTTATCCGTGGACGTTTTGGACCGGAGTCCGTTCGCCATCTATCGTTCTCAACTTTATATTTCGTCAAGGAACGGTATCCAGAATATGTCTTACGGGACACGTGGTCTGTTCGTTAGCGCACGCAGTCTGAAGCTAACCAAAAGCAACTTACAAATAGGCGGTCTGAATACCAAATCGTCCGGATCGCCCGCCGTTGCAGGCGCTACGCCTATTTCCCCGCCCTCTTCTTCGCATACAAATCGATGATGGTGCTGATGCCGTCGTTACAGACGTTACAGAATCTTTCACTTCGATCGAACATCAAACACTGCATTTCCGACCGGTAATAGCCGCTCGCCTCGTAATTGGCCCCCTCGAAGGCGCCCACGTCGTGCCGGTGCGCGGCCTTGGCGAACAGGGTATTGGTGTGCGTCAAGTCTTCGCGGAACAGCGCGCTCATCTCGGATTCGGGCCGGTTGGCGGCGCGCAGGGCGGCGCGCCGCTTCTGGTAGGCGCGCGCATAGTCCTCGTACTGGGCCTTGGGCCAGGCAGTCGGCAGCGGCGTGCCGGCCTTGACGTGGCGCTGCCATTTCAGCTTGGCCGGGTCGCGCAGCGCGGTCACATTCGGCTCCCACGGTTCCATCCGCCCCGCGCTCGACTGGTACGCCACGGGCGAGGTGTAGTACTCGTCGGCCAGGCCGGCAAAGTGGTGGCCGAATTCGTGCACGAACAGGTAATTGGCCCAGTCGTTGCCGGCCGCCGCGGTGCTGAACTGGCCGAAGATGCCCCCGCCGCCGTAGGTGTCGTTATTGACCAGGATTTCGATGAACTCGTACGGCGCATGCTGGGCGATGTCGCGCAGCGCGCGGTTATCCAGCGTGAGCACATAACGCTCGCTGCCGAAAATATCGTAGCGCGTGCCCAGCGCCGATGCGTGGTGCACGCCGGTCGACGGGCGCGACACCCCGCTCTCACCGGTCGGCACCGCGATGGCCCATACATTGAAGTCGCCCGCGCGCTCCTTGAATGGCGAGACGGTGAACAGGTGATCGGCCAGGCGGCGCGCGTCGGCCTCGAATTTTTTCATCTCGCCGGCGGTGTAGCCGTCGCCCATGACCAGCAGGTCGACCTTGGCCGGCGACGCTCCGCTGACGCGGATCGGGATCGGCTTGGCCGGCGCCGGCGCCTGTTTGCGCACCACGTCCGGCGCGTCCGGGTCGACCTCGACGCTCCATGCGACCGAAAACTGGTTGCGCTCGTCGCGCTTGAGCACCCGCACCCGCACCGGTTTGCCGAAGGCGGGAAAGCGCACCGATTCCTGGAAGCCGCGGCTGATGCGGTTGGCTTCCTCGGTGGTGCGCCATTCGCCGAAAATGGTCGAGAAGCCGCGCGAATAGAGCAGGTCGCCGGTCTTGGCGTCGACCACTTCGACCATGTTCTGGCCGCGGTTGGTGGTATCGACGTTTTGCGACAGGTCCCCGGGCCACGGCAGCGGTTCGATCACCACCCGTTCCAGCGCATACTGGTCCGACAGGGCATTGCCGCTGTGCTGATAGTCGACGCGGACGGTGGCGGGCGGCTGGGCGTGGGCCTGGGCGGCGGCGGCCAGCGCCAGCAGGCCGGCAACGCGGCGCATGAAACGGACGGGGGACAGCGGCATGGCGGTTTCCTTGCAAGCGTGGATCGTGCTGCATTGTAAACCCGCACTGTTGGGCGTTAAAGAGCTTAATCGGCATAGCGTTTCTGGCGCTCGCGGCGCCGTGGTAGCATGTCGCTTCCTTTGGAATCCCAGCGACGATGTACACAACGATTGAAAGCCAGGCTGAATCACTGATCCGCGACACCGGCGCGCGCCTCACCAAGCCGCGCTCGCGCGTGCTGGCGTATCTGCTGGCGCAGAACAAGCCCCTGACCCACCACGAGATCCAGGAAGGCCTGGCCGGCGCGGCGCTCGATTCCGTGACCTTGTACCGGGTGCTCGAATGGTTGACCGAGCACGAACTGGTGCACCGCATCGCCGGCGCCGACCAGGTCTGGCGCTTCAACGCGGGCGCGGGCCAGCACGGACACCAGCACGCGCACTTCCAGTGCACCCGCTGCGAAATGGTGACCTGCTTCACCGACATCGCCCTGCCCGCCCAGATCACCCTTCCGGACGGCTTCACCAGCGCCCAGGTCGACTTCCTGATCAAGGGCATTTGCCAGGTCTGTAACGCCAAAAAGTAAGGACCGGTGCCGGATCGGCCACGCGGTTAACGCAACCCTATTGCATTAATGAGGCATTCGACCTATTATAGCAACTCAGTTGCATTAAACCCTCCGCCTTGTCCGGCCTTCCCACGCCTGAAGAAATCCCACGCATGCACATCAAAACCGCCACCGCCGCCCTCCTCGCCAGTCTTTCGCCGCTGGCCGCCATCGCCGCGCCGGCGCCCACCGACACGGTGGTCATTGGCGGCCAGCGCGAACACTATCGCAGCCTGTCGGCGACCGGTGCGACCAAGACCGATGCGCAGCTCAAGGACCTGCCGCAAAGCGTGCGCGTGCTCACCAGCGAAGTGCTGCGCGACGCCGGCGTGAGCACGCTGGCCGGTGCGCTCGACCTGGCCAGCGGCATTGCGCGCCAGAGTGACCTGGGCGGTCTGTGGGACAGCTACGCCATGCGCGGCTTCACGGGCGACCCCAATTTCGGCTCCGACTTCCTGGTCAACGGCTTCAGTTCGAGCCGTGGCTACAACGGCCTGCGCGACACCGCCAGCACGCAGTCGATCGAAGTGCTCAAAGGCCCGTCCGCCGCCCTGTACGGGCGCGGCGAGCCGGGAGGCACGGTCAACATCGTCACCAAAAAGCCGCGTTTCGTCCAGGAGCGCAGCATCAGCGCGGCGCTCGGCAGCTTCCACACCTACCGCACCGCGCTCGACGTCACCGGCCCCGTGAGCGACACGCTGGCCTACCGCGTCAACGCCGCCTGGCAGCAAGGCGAGAGTTTCCGCGACACCGCCCGGCGCGACACGCTGCTGCTGTCGCCATCGTTCGTCTGGCTCGCGGGCGAGCACACCACGCTCTCCTACGAGATCGAAGCGACCCGGCAAAAAGCTCCGTTCGACCGCGGCGTGCCGGCGGTGAACGGCAAGCTCGGTGCGGTTCCCGTATCGCGCTTTCTGGGCGAGCCTGGCGATGGCCAGGTCACCGTCAAGTCGCTGGGGCACCAGCTGTTCGTGCAGCACGTCCTGAACGACGACTGGTCGCTGCAATCGGGCCTGTCGTACCGCGACAGCGAACTGGCCGGTTTTTCGACGGAGGCCAACAACCTGCTGGCCGACGGGCGCACCCTGCGCCGCCAGCGCCGTCACCGCGATTTTTCGGCCACCGACACCTCCGGCCGGGTCGAACTGCTCGGAAAACTGAGCACCGGCGGCTTGCGCCACAGTGTGCTGTTCGGCGTCGACGCCTACCGCTTCGACGACCGCCGCGTGCAGCTGCGCCGCAATCCGTCAGCCGCCAATCCATACGCGATCGATATCTTCCAGCCGGTCTACGGCGGCGTGGCCGATCCGCTGACGCTGTCGATCGACACGCTGGAACGCCAGCGCGCGCACGGCTTCTACGCGCAGGACCAGATTGACCTGGGCAGCCAGTGGAAAGCCCTGCTGGGCATTCGCTACGACAGCGCCGATCAAACCGTCACCAACAACCGCCTCAAGACGAGCAGCGCGCAAAGCCTGCACGCCAGCAGTCCGCGCGCGGGCCTGGTGTACCAGCCGGCCAAAACGCTGTCTCTGTATGCGACCGCGGCGCGCGCCTATCGCCCGAACAGCGGCATCAGCATCGACAACCGCTCTTTTGAAGCGGAAAAGAGCCTGTCGTATGAAGTGGGCGCGAAATTCGACGCCCTGGACGGAAAACTGAGCAGCACCGTGGCGCTGTACAAGATCGACAAGAAGAACGTCCTCACAACCAACCCCGCCAATGCCGACTTTGCGATCCCCGCAGGGGAAGTCGGCAGCCGCGGCCTGGAACTGGACGTGGCCGGCGCCGTGGCGCGCAACCTGCAGCTCTCGGCCGCCTACGCCTACACCGACGCCACCGTCACCAAGGGCGACAAGACCATCCGCGCCGGCAGCCGCTTTCCGAATGTGGCACGGCACAGCGCCAACCTGCTGCTGGTGTCGAGCTTCAAACTGGGCGAGGCCAAGGCCAGCCTGGGGGGCGGCGCCAGCTACGTGGGCAAGCGCATGGGCGACGTGGCCGCGTCGAGCAGCTTCGAGCTGCCCGCCTACAGCACCGTCAAGCTGGTGGCGGCCTATGCGCCGCACCGCAAGCTGCGCATCGCGCTCAATATCGACAACCTGTTCAACAAGACCTGGTATGCCAGTTCGTACAGCCAGATGTGGGTAGCGCCGGGCACCGAACGCGCCGCCACGCTGACGGCCAGCTACAGCTTCTGAGGCCCAGCATGACCACCATGACCGCCAGCGCAGCCGCGCCGTCCAGGCGGATCGCCGCCATCGATGCGATGCGCGGTTTGATCATCCTGATCATGACGCTCGACCACGCGCGCGAAACCTTCTTTTTGCACCGCCAGGTCAGCGACCCGATGGATTTGGCGGCCACCGAGCCGTCGCTGTTTTTCAGCCGCCTGGCGGCGCATTTCTGCGCGCCGATGTTCGTGTTCCTCACCGGCCTGTCGGCCTGGCTGTACGCCAATCCGCCCTCCGGACCGCGCAGCCCGCGCGGCTTCTTGCTCAAGCGCGGCCTGTTCCTGATCGTGCTGGAACTGGTGTTCGTCAGTTTTGCGTGGTCGGGCCGCTTTCCCCCGCCAGTGCTGTACTTGCAGGTGATCTGGGTGATCGGCCTGTCGATGATCGCGCTGGCCCTGCTGCACAAGCTGCCGCTGCGCTGGCTGGCACTGCTCGGCGCCGTCATCGTGGCCGGCCACAATGCCTTGTCCTTCCCCGGACTGGAACCGGGCAGCCTGGCGCACGCCGCATGGACGGTGCTCGAGCAGCGCGGCTTCCTGGTGACCGAGGGCGCCACCCGCGTCAAGATCAGCTATCCGCTGCTGGCGTGGATCGGCGTGATCTTGCTCGGCTACGCGGCCGGTCCGCTGTTTTCAATGCAGGTGCAGCCGCCGGCGCGGCGCCGCATCCTGCTGCTTGCGGGAGCGGCCTGCCTGCTGCTGCTTGCGCTGCTGCGCGGCTTTAACATCTACAGCGAGGCGCTGCCGTGGACCGTGCAGGCAGACCTGCTGCACACAAGCATGTCGTTCCTGAACCTGACCAAGTATCCGCCTTCGTTCAACTTCCTGTTGATGACGCTCGGCGTGGGGATGCTGGCACTGGCATGGATGGAAGTGGCCAATGAGCGCGTGGCGGCCTTCTGCGCCACCTTCGGCGCAGCGCCGCTGTTCTATTACCTGGCGCACCTGTACCTGCTGCTCGCGCTGCGCGGCCTGATGGCAGCCTTGTCGAACGGCGAGGCGCACCAGGCGGGCGGGATCGGGGAAGTATGGCTTTGGTCGGTGGCCGTGATCGCGGCGCTGTACTACCCGTGCCGCTGGTTCGGGCACTACAAGCGCACCAGCGGCCGGGCGTGGGTGCGCTACCTGTAGCGCCTTACTTGTACTGGTACAGCGGCTGGCGAATCAGGATCGGCAGCACGTCGAGGCGGATGTTGAAGACCGAATAGGTATCCGAAATGGCCGACATGTAGCCGATGCTGTCCTTGGTGCGGCTGAAGCGGAACTCGAAGCCCAGTTCCGGCTGCAGGTCGCGCGGGCTGCCGAGGGTCAGGCCGATGGCGTCGGTCTGGTCGCTGTCGATCAGGCGGTGCATCAGGTCCACCACCGTCGTGTTACCGAGAATATCGGCAAAGAACAGCGGGCCGCGATAGTAAGGCCTGGCCGAATCGAGCTTGTTGGCCAGCTTCTCGCGCGAGGGCGTAAATACTCCGCTCAACAGGTTGAAGCGGTCGCCGTTATCGAGGTAACTCAGTTTGGCGTTACTCACGTTGAAGTCGCCCGGCGTGAAGGTGGCGCCGTTCAAATCGATCAGCAGCGCGCCCTTGTAGCCGAGGACTTCGACATCGCGGTTGCCGTGAATGATCATCGAGGTATTCTCGTCGATCCCCAGCCCCATCTTGTAGCCCTTGGCCAGCATGGCCGGCAGCATGCGCCCGAAGCGGCCGCGCACCAGCAAGTGCTGGTCCACGAAAACGTCCTTGCCGATGAAGCCCAGGCCCGGCGACAGTTCCATGCCGTCGGCCACGCCGCGCTTGAGGGTCGAGAGCACCGAACTGGCATCGTAGAACATGGTCTCGCTCATGATCGCCGCGCCCGCGCTGGTGCCGGCGATGACGCCGCCGTTGCGGTACATGGCCCACAGCGCGTCGAGCATGCGGGTGCTGCTGCCATCCTTCTTGCGCAGCGCTTCGGTGATGCGGGCCTGGTTGCCGCCGACGAAATAGGCGCCATCCGCATGGCGCACCGCAGCGGCCAGCACCGGGTCGTTGGCCGCGACCCGGTAGTCGACGCCTTCGAGCTTGACGGCGACCGGGACGAAAAAGGCGTCGGCGCCGTAGGAATTGAGTACTTCGACGTTGTTCTTGCCGGCGACATCCGGGCTGGCCGAGGCCGAGCCGAAGACGGCGATGCGCGCACCCGGACCGCCCGCCAGTTCGACGATGCGTTTCCAGACCGCCGCGTTCTCGCCGCGCAGCGCGCCGCCGATGATCACGAGCGAGCCTTTCGGTCCGCCCGGCGGCACGCCGGGCGCCGGCGCGGCCACTGTCGCTGCCTGCACCTGGCCTGCCGCCAGCAGAATGAGGAACAGCATCTGGATATAACGGCGGGCCAGGGTCGACATCGGTATTTCTTCCTTTATTTGAATGAGTAGTTCACGCTCGCGAAAGCACTTCGGCCGCGCGGATCGGTGTAGGTTGGATCATACCCCGCGAGAAAGAAATACGCTTGATTCGAGAACGGCGGTGCACTGTCGAGCAGGTTGAGCACACCGGCGCGCAGCTTGAGCTGTTTGCTCATGTTCCAGCTGGCCGTCATGTCCCACAAGGAGTACGCCTTCACCCGGCGCGACGGCAGCAGGGTATTGGTCGACGGATCGTAGGTCGTATTCTGGTCGGTGTACGACGACGAGTACTGATTGGCCAGGGTGACCCCGACCGGCCCGCGGTCGAATCCGAAGCTGATCCTGTGGCGCCACTTCTGAATCACCTGGTCGTTCAGGAACAGGCCCAGATTGCTGCGGTCCGGCTCCAGCGGGCCAAACTGGCGGTCGTATTTCAGCACCAGGGTACCGCTCATATTGATGCTCAAGCGCCCCATCTCCGCCGCCGCACTGCGGTAGTCGACGCCAAGGTCGATGCCCGAGGTCCGCAGGCGGCCCTGGTTTTCCTTCTGCAGCAGTATATTACTGATGTAGCCGTCGCTGTCGCGCTGAATGTATTTGCCGTTGTACTTGTCCGGATTGTCGACGATGATTTGCTCGCCCAGGGTGCTGATCACATCGTTTTTCCCGATACTCCAGTAGTCGAGCGTCACATTGAGCTGTTTGCCGATATCGAAGGCGCCGCCGAGCGAGAACTGCTTCGACGTTTCGGGCTGCAGCGCAGGGTTCGAGCGGCGCTCCACCGACCATTGATCGGTGCAGTTATTGAGCGTGTCGAGTCCCGTCCTGACGCACTGCTGGTCGGTCAGGAAGCTCGCCGCGCTGCCGAAGGTGGTCGGGCGTTTCAGGTCCGCCAGCGACGGCGCGCGAAAGCCCGTGCCGGCCGAGGCCCGCAGCAGCACGCTCGCCAGCGGCTGCCAGCGCACGCCGATCTTCGGATTCGTGGTCGAACCGACTTCGCTGTAGTCGTCGTGGCGCAGGGCCAGCTGCAGTTCGAGCTGTTTGGTGAAAGGCGCGTTCATTTCGGCGAAGACCGAATACACCTTGCGGCTGTCGCTGGTGGCGGTCAGCGCGGCCGACCCGGTGCCGCGGTCGCCCGCGATGTTATTCGACAGCAGCAGGGCCGACGGGGTGAAACCGGTCGTCTCGCGGCGCGCCTCGGCGCCCACGGCCAGCGCCAGGTCGCCGCCACCGAGCGTCATCAGACTGCGCGACATCTTGCCGTCGACCGCAGTCGAGACGCCCTTCGACTTGCGCGCTTCATCATTGACCATGATGCTGTCGATCAGTTCACGCCCGGCCTGGCCCGATGGTCCGAAAGGGTTGATCGTGCCGGCCCTGACGCCCGCCTCGAAACGGTCGAACAAGACGTAGCCGTCGACGTATTTGTCGACCGCGCGGTTCTCGGCGCGGCTCAGGCCAGCATCGTAATCCCAGGCCCCAACGGTCCCGCTGGCGCCAACCACGATGCGCTGGGCGCTGCTGGTGACTTCATTGGTGCGGTTGCCGGCCTCCGTCATGCGGTAGCGGATGCCGCTGAAGGTCGCCGGCAGGCCGGCCCCGGCCAGGGCGCTGGCGTATGGCGCCGGCAGCAGGCCGACCGGCAGATTGCGGATGCGCTGCGGATTCGGACTGAGGACATAGCGGCTCTCGGCCCTGGACTGCACCAGTTCCGCGAACACCTGGTGGCCATCGGCGACCTGGAAGCTGGCGCGCCCGATGAAGCCGATCTTGCTCGCCTCCGGATACAGCTCGGTGTCCTGCATGTAGTCGTAGCTGCAGGCCAGCGGGCCACCCGGGCCCTGGGGCGCGTACACGGTGGCCGGGCCGTTGCAGGTCGGCGAACCCGGATTGATGCGGGTCGCGCTGCTCCCGGCCGGCAGCAAGCCCTTGGCGATCAGCGCATTGCGCTGGGCGGCGGAGATATCGATATTGGCCGGATAGGTATTACTGGACATCAGCGCCGGCAGGCTTCCCGCCAGTGGGCGCTCCTGGATGAAGTCGCGCTGGGTGGAGCGCAGCGGCTTGAGCTTTTGCACATCGAGGACGCCGAACACGTTGTAGCGGTCTTTTTCCAGGCTGC
The DNA here is from genome assembly GCF_030846495.1 of Massilia scottii. NCBI lineage: Bacteria > Pseudomonadati > Pseudomonadota > Betaproteobacteria > Burkholderiales > Oxalobacteraceae > Massilia > Massilia scottii. The sequence goes on from NZ_JAVCWM010000003.1 coordinate 164,891, forward strand.
CGATGCCGCCGCTCAGGCTCGCGGTGCGCTTGCCGGCGCCGCCCTCCTGGGTGGCCGCGATCGAGGAATTGAGATCGATACCCTGATAGTCCTTGCGGGTGATGAAGTTGATGACGCCGCCGATGGCATCGGTGCCGTAGATGGCCGAGGCGCCGTCTTTCAGGATCTCGACCCGCTGGATCGCCCCGGCCGGGATATTGTTCAGGTCCACCCCGGCGTTGTCGCCCGGCGAAGCGAAGTTGGCGAGGCGCCGGCCATTGAGCAGCACCAGCGTCGACGACACGCCGATCCCGCGCAGATTGGCGCCGTTGAAGCCGCGCTGGCCCGAGGTGCCGTCGGTGATGCTGGCGCCGTCGGACAAGGGCGCCGTGTTGGCGCTGATATTCTTGAGCAGCTCGGCGGCGGTGGTTACGCCACTCTTGTCGATGTCTTCGCGCCGGATCAGCTGTACCGGCAGCGCCGTCTCGTTAGCGAGGCGCTTGATGGAAGAACCCGTGATCTCGACCCGCTGCAGCTTGGCCGGATCGGCGTCCTGGGCCCAGGCGGCGTGACCGATCATGCCGAATGCTGCCGTCAACGCCACGCCAAGTGCGCTGCGGCGCGGCTGCTTTTTGCCTTGCTGTCTCATATTCCCTGCTCCTGTTGGTTATAGCTTGTTTTTATGGGTGGTACGCTGCCTGGTCTTGCCGGCAGCCGGCGTGCCGCCGTCCAGCCAGGCCGAAATGGCGTCGGTCAGGCGCGCGGCCTTGGCGACGTTGTCCTTGTTCGATACCATCAGCGAGGCCACCAGCGCTTCGATGACGGCCAGCGCCGCGCTGGAACTGCTCGGCAGGATCGGATGGGTGGCCTGTGCGTACAGCACATGGCTGGCCAGTTCCGCCAGCGCGGAGGCCGGCGAATCGGTGATCGACACGATGCAGGCGCCGCGCTCGCGCGCGAAACTGGCCAGGCGGATCGCGTCGATCGAATAGCGCGGGAAGGAGATCACCACCACCACGTCCTTGTCGGTCACGTGCGCCAGGTTGCCGGCGGCGACCTCGGTGCCGCCATGGGTCACCACGTCGATCACGTGCGGACAAAACGGCTGCAGGTGCAGCGACAGCATGGCCGCCAGATGGGCGGACAGGCCGAAACCCATGACGTAGACGGCGCGCGCGGCGGTCAGGCGCTTGACGATCTTTGCCAGCTCGCCCGTATCGAGCGCCTGGCTGCTGGCCAGGACGTTGGCGGCGGCGTGTTCCAGGCTGTCGATGGCCGGGGCGGCGGCCCCGCTGGCGCGCACCATATTGCTACGCAGTTTGTCGACCGGCTGCAGCACCGATTGCAGGGTCGCGGCCACTTCGGCGCGCATGGCGGCATAATTCTTGAAGCCGATGTCGCGCACGAAGCGGCTGATGGTGGCGGTCGACACATCGCAGCTGTCGGCCAGTTCCTCGATGCCGATGGCGGTCACCCGCACATGGTTGCGCAGCAGGTAGTCGGCGATGGCGCGGTGCGAAGCGGAGCCCTCGGCCAGCACCTTGAGCAGCGCCTGGCCCAGCGACGATTGTGCAAAGACGATGGCTGGCGACGCGAAATCGCGGCTGCTGTCGGGAGAAGATTTTTTCATGGAGGACCTGGAAATGATATGTAAGGCGAGTATGTAAATTTTTTTACGTTTTTTAGCAAGCTGCAAATTTTCGTTCTGAATGGACTCTAACCAGATCGCATTCAAAACTCAACAAATTTCTGAAAATTTATTTACACCGATTTACCGCATGAAAAAAATAATACATAATCAATGTGTGCCACACTGCTGTTTTCTGTAACCTCACTGCCGCCGCGGCACCCCGACCATGCAAGCAAAAACCCATCGCATTTCCCTTGAGGACAGCAGCATGTCCTCGCAATTGGCCAGTTTCCATTTCGGTGCGCCCGGCGCCGGAAAGAAGGTGTATATCCAGGCCGCCCTGCACGCCGATGAAGTGCCCGGCATGCTGGTGTCCCAGTTCCTGCGCACCGAGCTGCTGGCGCTGGAGGCGGCCGGCAAGATCCGGGGCGAGATCGTCCTGGTCCCGGCGGCCAATCCGATCGGGCTGGCCCAGGCCATCCACGGCGCGCCCTTCGGCCGCTTCGACCTGTCGACCGGCACCAATTTCAACCGCGCCTACAAGCATGTGGCCGAGGACCTGAAAACCTCGCTCGAGGGCCTGCTGGGCCCCGACGCCGATGCCAACGTGGCCCTGATCCGCGCCCATGCGCGCGATTCGGTCGGCGCCTGGCAGCCGAAAACCGACGCCGACGCGCTCAAGAAGATCCTGCTGGGGATGGCCATCGATGCCGACATCGTGCTCGATCTGCACTGCGATAACGAGGCGGTGCTGCATATATATGCAGGCACGCCGCTGGCCGAGGCGGTGGCGCCGCTGGCGGCGCTGATGCAGGCGCACTGCGTGCTGCTGGCGCTCGAAGCGGGCGAGGAGCCGTTCGACGAGGCTTGCAGCCGCCTGTGGTGGGACCTGGCGGCGCACTTCGGACCATGCTTTCCGATTCCCGCGGCCTGCCTGTCGACCACCGTGGAGCTGCGCGGCGAGATGGAAGTGAGCTACGAACTGGCCGAGCGCGACGCGCGCGCCCTGCTGCAGTTCCTGGCGCATGCCGGCGTGCTGGCCGTGGCGCCGCCCGAGCTGCCCGAACCCCTGTGCGCACCGACTCCGCTCGAAGGGGTGGAGCCGATCGCCGCGCCGCATGCCGGCGTGGTGGTGTTCCTCAAGCAGCTGGGCGATAAGGTCCTGGCCGGCGACGCCATCGCCGACCTGGTCGAACCGGTGAGCGGACGCACCACCACCCTGCGCTGCAGCGTCGATGGTGTGTTCTTTGCCCGCACCGCGCACCGCCATCTGCTGCGCGGCATGGCGGTCGGTAAAATCGCAGGACCTGTGGCTTTCCGCGCCGGAAAGCTGCTGAGCCAATGAAACTGCGCATCCCCAATACCTTCGTCCTGCTGTTCCTGATCCTGGCGATGATCGCCGTGGCCACCTGGCTGGTGCCGGGCGGCCAGTACGAGACCGTTCTGGTCGATGGCAAGCCGCGCATCGATCCCGGTTCATTCCACTACGTGCAGAGTAATCCGCAGGGCTTCGTGGCGCTGATGATGGCGCCGATCAAAGGCTTCAAGGAAGCGGCCCAGATCATCGGCTTCGTGCTGATCGTCGGCGGCGCCTTCGCGGTGCTGCAAAAGACCGAGGCGCTCGATGCGATGATCCGCAGCGTGGCGCGCGCGCATACGCATTCGGCCTTCGTGCGGGCGATGCTCATTCCGGTGTTCGTGACCATCTTCTCGCTGGGCGGGGCCACGTTCGGCATGAGCGAGGAGTCGATTCCGTTCGTGCTCATTTTCGTGCCGCTGGCGCTCGCCCTGGGCTACGACTCGATCATCGGCGTGTCGATTCCCTTCCTCAGCGCCCAGGTGGGCTTCGCGGCCGCCTTCCTCAATCCCTTCAATGTGGGTGTGGCGCAGAATATCGCCGGGATCGAGATGTTTTCGGGCGTGGGCTACCGCCTGATCGTCTGGTTCGTGGCGACCGCGATCACCATCGCATTCCTGATGTGGTACGCGGCGCGCATCAAGCAGGACCCGACCCGCAGCCCGACCTACGCGCTCGATATCGACAAGCGCAAGGAAAGCAGCGACGCCCTCAGTAACCTCACCGGCATGACGCGCACCCACGGCACGGTGCTGCTGCTGTTCGTCGGCTTCATGGCCGCCATGGTGGTCGGCGTGATTCGCTACGGCTGGTACATCAACGAGATCGCCGCGCTGTTCCTGGTGATGGCGATCGTGGTCGGCGTCATCGGGCGGCTCGACAGCGACGCCTTCGTGGCCGCTTTTCTGCACGGTGCGCGCGACCTGGTCGGCACCGCGCTGGTCATCGCCCTCGCGCGCGGCACCATGATCCTGGCGCAGGATGCCAAGATCATCGACACTATGCTGCATTCGCTGGTGCCGCTGGTGCAATCGTCCAATCCGGTGTTCGCCGCGCAGAAGATGTTCATTATCCAGACGGTGATTAACTTCTTTATTCACTCGGGGACGGGACAGGCCGCGCTGACCATGCCGATCATGGCGCCGCTGGCGGACCTGGTGGGCATCACGCGCCAGACCGCGGTGCTGGCGTTCCAGCTCGGGGAACTGACCTTGCCGATGATTCCGACGTCGGGCGTGACGGTGGGGGTGCTGGCACTGGCGCGCATTCCGTGGCTGACCTGGGCCAAGTGGATGGTGCCGCTGCAGCTGGGGTATTTCGTGATGGCGCTGCTGTTGCTGATTCCGCCGTGTTTGATGAACTGGAGTTGACTCCCGTCGTTCCGGCCACCACATTCAAAACCGTCGTTTCTGCCATTGGCAGAAACGACTTCCCGCGCCAAGGCGGCACTCGGCGGGAACGACGGGCGCGTTTAACTGACGTAGATATTCGGAAAATACCGCTCCATCAGCGACTCCGGCCGCTGCGGGGGCGTAAATCCGAACTGCGCGTACAGCGCATGCGCGTCGCCCGTGGCCAGCATCAGCCTGCGCAGCCCCTTCAGACTCGGATGCGCCAGCACCGTCTTCATCAGCTCCTTGCTGTAGCCGCGCCCCCGGTACTCGGGAATCACAAACACATCCACCAAGTTACCAAAAGTCGCAAAATCGGTGATCACCCGCGCAAACGCCACCTGGCGCCCGTCCACGTACCCCCCGAAACACAGGGAGTTTTCGATCGCGCGCTCCACTACCGGTCGCGAAATGCCGATGGCCCACGTCGACTGCTCGCTGAGGAAGCGATAAATCAACGGAACGTCGAGCTGCGAGCGGTCGGTACTGATCTGTAAATTGGACATGGCTGGACGCATCCCTTTAAAAGAAACAATTCTACCTTCGTTCGCCGCGAGCGCAAGGGCCGCGCGTGAATTCGGAACACCTGTGCAACCCCCAACAGGAATTGCCCGCAGCCCGCTTTCCTTGTTTATAATCAGGTAACGCAAAGGAACTCTTCACATGACCGCACAACTTTCAAAGAAGGGCGAAGCCTGGTCGGCGCGCTTTTCCGAACCTGTCTCCGACCTCGTCAAACGCTACACCGCTTCCGTCTTTTTCGATAAACGCCTGGCCCTGTTCGACATCGCCGGTTCGCTCGCGCACGCCGAAATGCTGGCCGCCCAAAACATCATCAGCGCCGGCGACCGCGCCGACATCGAGCGCGGCATGGCCCAGATCAAGGGCGAAATCGAAGCCGGCAGCTTCGAATGGCTGCTCGACCTGGAAGACGTCCACCTGAATATCGAAAAGCGCCTGACCGAGCTGGTTGGCGACGCCGGCAAGCGCCTGCACACCGGGCGCTCGCGCAACGACCAGGTGGCGACCGACATCCGCCTGTACGTACGCGCCGCCATCGACGACATCGTGGTGCTGCTTAACGCCCTGCGCCTGGCGCTGACGGACCTGGCCGAACAGAATGCCGACACCATCATGCCCGGTTTCACCCACATGCAGGTGGCCCAGCCGATCACCTTCGGCCACCACATGCTGGCCTACGTCGAAATGTTCGGCCGCGATGTCGAACGCATGCAGGACACCCGCAAGCGCGTCAACCGCCTGCCGCTGGGCGCCGCCGCGCTGGCCGGCACCACCTTCCCGATCGACCGCGAACGGGTGGCGCGCACGCTCGGCTTCGACGACGTGTGCCACAACTCGCTCGACGCCGTCTCGGACCGCGATTTCGCGATCGAGTTCTGCGCCGCCGGCGCCCTGATCATGACGCACATCTCGCGCATGTCCGAAGAACTGGTGATCTGGATGAGTCCACGGATCGGCTTCATCGACATCGCCGACCGCTTCTGCACCGGGTCGTCGATCATGCCGCAAAAGAAAAACCCGGACGTGCCGGAACTGGCGCGCGGTAAAACCGGCCGTGTGTACGGCCACCTGACCGGTCTCCTGACCCTGATGAAGGGCCAGCCGCTGGCCTACAACAAGGACAACCAGGAAGATAAAGAGCCGCTGTTCGACACCGTCGACACGCTGGTCGACACCCTGCGCATTTTTGCCGACATGGCCGGCGGGATCACGGTCAAGCCGGACGCGATGCGCGCCGCCGCCCTGCAGGGCTACGCCACCGCGACCGACCTGGCCGACTACCTGGTCAAGAAAGGCCTGCCGTTCCGCGATGCCCACGAAGCCGTGGCGCGCGCCGTGCGTGCCTGCGACGACCTCAAATGCGATTTGTCCGACATGTCGCTCGATAAGCTGCGCGAGTTTTCGCCGCTGATCGGCGACGACGTGTTCGCGGTGCTGACGCTGGAAGGCTCGGTGGCGGCGCGCGACCATGTGGGCGGCACGGCGCCGCGCCAGGTGCGCGCGGCGATTGCCCGTGTGCGCGCCCAGCTGGCCGGGTAGACGCAGTACCATCAGTGACCTGCGTTCCGGGTGGGACGCGAGCGAGCATCCCACCCTGGTCGACTGGCGCACGAGACGCCGGCGACTGTGCTTGTTTTTGAACATATTGTTTGAAACTACTGGAGATACCAGCACCATGCTCATGTCACTTTTCATCCCGCTGTCGCGCGCGATCGATGCTCTCAACGAGAAGATCGCCAGCGTCGTCAGCTGGGCCCTGCTGGCCGCGGTCGTCATTTGCGCCGGCAATGCCCTGATCCGCTATACCTTCCATACCAGTTCCAATGCCTGGCTCGAAATCCAGTGGTACCTGTACGGCGCCATGTTCATGTTCGCTTCCGCCTACACGCTCAAGCGCGACGAGCATGTGCGCATCGACGTCATTGTCGGCCGCTTCTCGAAGCGCACCCAGGTCTGGATCGACCTGTTCGGCTTTTTGCTGTTCCTGCTGCCCGTGTCGCTGCTGATTCTCTGGTACGGCATTCCCTTTGCGCGCATTTCCATTGAAAGCGGCGAAATGTCGAGCAATGCCGGTGGCCTGATCGTGTGGCCCGCCAAGCTGATGGTGCCGGTCGCCTTTGCGCTGATCATCCTGCAGGGCGTCTCCGAAATCATCAAGCGCGTCGCCTTCCTGGCCGGACGCATCGACGCCAGCTCGTTCAGCAAGCAGGTCACCACGCCGCAGGACGAGATCGAGGCGATCAAAGCCGCCAACAAGATCAGTTAGCGCAGTCAAGCAAACAGCCACTTCGGTCAGGGACACATGGAACAATTCATCATCGCCAATATAGCGCCCATCATGTTTGGGGCGCTGGTCATCTTCTTGCTATCCGGTTTTCCGGTCGCATTCTCACTGGCCGCCAACGGCCTGTTTTTCGGCCTGGTCGGCATTGAACTGGGTTTGCTCAAACCCGAACTGCTGCAGGCCCTGCCCAACCGGATCTTCGGCATCATGGGCAGCGAAAACCTGCTGGCGATCCCCTTCTTTACCTTCATGGGCCTGATCCTGGAAAGGTCGGGGATGGCGGAGGACCTGCTCGACACCATCGGCCAGCTATTCGGTCCGGTGCGCGGCGGCGTGGCGTACGCGGTCATTTTCGTCGGTGCGCTGCTCGCTGCAACGACCGGCGTGGTGGCCGCGTCGGTGATCTCGATGGGGCTCATTTCGCTGCCGGTGATGCTGCGCTACGGGTACGACAAGCGCATCGCGTCCGGGGTGATCGCGGCATCGGGCACGCTGGCCCAGATCATCCCGCCCTCGCTGGTGCTGATCGTGATGGCCGACCAGCTGGGCCAATCGGTCGGCGACATGTACAAGGCCGCTTTCATTCCGGGCCTGCTGCTCACCGCCATGTACACGGGCTATGTGCTGGCCCTGTCGATCTTCAAGCCCCATCATGTGCCGGCGCTGCCGCTCGAAGCGCGCAACCTGAGTGAGCCGAACGGCGACAGCGGCGTGCGCTCGCTGCTGGTCATGGTCGCCGGCACCGTGGCGATCGCGTTCGCCGCGGCCGCCGTCCTGGCTGCGAGCCAGCCGCAACTGGCCCGGGACGAAGCGGGGATTTACTCCACCGCCGTCGGTATCATGGCCGCTTTTACGCTCGCGCTGGCTAACCGCCGCCTGAAACTCGGCCTGCTCTCGCGCATGGCCGAACGCGTGGTGTTCGTGCTGGTGCCGCCATTGGCGCTGATCTTCCTGGTGCTGGGGACGATTTTCGTCGGCATCGCCACGCCGACCGAAGGCGGCGGCATGGGCGCGATGGGCGCCATCCTGCTGGCCTTGCTCAACGGCCGCCTGTCCTGGGGCCTGCTCAAGCAAGCCATGAATTCGACCACGCGCCTGTCATGCTTCGTCATGTTCATCCTGATCGGATCGACCGTGTTTGCACTGGTGTTCCGCGGCGTGAACGGCGACCTGTGGGTCGAACACCTGTTGACCAGCCTTCCGGGCGGCGTGAACGGCTTTCTGCTGGTCGTCAATATCATGTTCTTCGTGCTTGCCTTCTTCCTCGATTTCTTCGAGCTGGCCTTCATCCTGGTGCCGCTGGTCGGGCCGGTAGCCCACAAGCTGGGCATCGACCTGGTCTGGTTCGGCGTGCTGCTGGGCGTAAACATGCAGACCTCCTTCATGCATCCGCCGTTCGGCTTTGCGCTGTTCTATCTGCGCTCGGTGGCGCCGAAAGAGGTCAAGACGTCCGATATTTACTGGGGCGCCATTCCGTTCGTGGTGATCCAGGTGATCATGGTCACCCTGATCATCGCCTTCCCGCACCTGGTCTCGGTCGAGAAAAAGGTCGACATGGAAGAGCAGCTTGAATTGAAACTCGATGCCCCGGCCGGCGAAGCGGAATCACTGACGCTGCCCGCCGCCGACGCCGACCAGAAGGATGAAGACAGCACCCCGGAGCTGAACTTCTCGACCGATACCGAAACCGACCCGAAAAAGAAATGAGCGCAATGAACATTGGTGGCAAAAGCATGGACGAGGCGCTGGCCGCCCTGTCCGACATGAGCGGCGGCCTTGAGCCGATCGGCAAGGAAGAACACGAGCAGCGCATCGGCAAGGCCCAGGCCTTCATGCGCGCGCAGGGCATCAGCGCGGTGTTCCTGAACGCGGGCACCAACATGCGCTACTTCACGGGCACCAAGTGGTACGCCAGCGAACGCATGGTCGGCGCCATCCTGCCCGCCACAGGCAGCCTCGAATACATTGCGCCGGTGTTCGAGGAAGGCTCGCTGACCGACTTCATGCTGGTCAAGGGCAAGGTCAATTGCTGGGAGGAGCACGAGAGCCCCTACCAGCTGTTCGTCGACGTGTTGGGCCGCATGGGCATCGCGCCCGATGCGGCCGCGCCGCCGCGCATCGGCATCTGCGAGAGCGCCGCTTTCTTCATCGCCGACGGCATTGCCCCGCTGGCGGCGGGCTACGCGCTGGAAAACGCGAAAACGGTCACGGCGTTCTGCCGCGCGCGCAAGTCGCCAGCCGAAATCGCCCTGATGCAGCGCGTGAAGGACATGACGCTCGAAGTGCACAAGGCCGCCGCCAGCATCCTGCACGAGGGGATCACCACCGTGGAAGTGAGCGACTTTATCGCGCGCGCGCACCGCAAGGTGGGTGCGCCGGGATCGTACTTTTGCATCGTGCTGTTCGGCGAGGCGACCGCCTATCCGCACGGCGTCAGTTATGCGCAGACCCTGAAGCCGGGCGAGGTGGTGCTGATCGATACCGGCTGCCAGCTGCATGGCTATATCTCGGACATCACGCGCACCTACGTCTTTGGCCAGATCAGCGAGCGCCAGCGCTTTGTGTGGAATGCGGAGAAGGCGGCGCAGCTGGCCGCGTTCGCGGCCGCGCAACTGGGCGTGCCATGCCGCGAGGTCGATGCGGCGGCGCGCGCCTCGCTCGAAGCGAACGGCTTCGGTCCCGGCTACAAGCTGCCCGGCCTGCCGCACCGCACCGGCCACGGCATCGGCATGGATATCCACGAATGGCCTTACCTGGTCGGCAGCGACAGCACGCCGCTCGACGTCGGCATGTGCTTCTCGAATGAGCCGATGATCTGCATTCCGGGCGAATTCGGCGTGCGCCATGAAGACCACTTCTATATGACCGAGACGGGACCGAAGTGGTTTACGGAACCGGCGCACACGATCGACGATCCGTTCGGCATGGGCCGCTGAAGTCGCCCTGCCGGCGCGCCGGACGCCACGATGGCGGTCCGGCGCCACATGAAATAGTGCATTGCGGACAATACAATATCCTTTGCCGGCTGTTCAGACTTCATCGCTTTCGACCCGCCCTGCATGAAACAGTGTTGCAAAGAAGTATAAAAACGCTGGGTTGTTACAAAATAAACAAACCTCCACGTTTATTTGTTTCCGCTAATCATCTACTATCTCTGGTTGTGGACACACCGGGATAATTTCATGCAAGAGCAACAAGTACTCGACGCAGACGTCGCGACCGACGCTGCCGTCGATCTGGACGAAAACATGTCAACCATCCAGCTTGATGTTGCTGGCGATGAAGGAAGATCGGGCGTCTCCGTGGCCACGGCCAGCACCGCGCTGTTGTCGAGCGCGGTCCTGGCGGCCTGCGGCGGTGGCGGCAGCTCGCCCGCGCCGGCTGCGCCGCCGATGATCCTGCCCGGATCGACCATGCCGGCGCCGAACGTGCCGATCCCGGCGCCGACGCCCGTTCCGACCCCGGTAGTGCCAACGCCGGCCGGTCCTGCGCCAACTGTTCCGACGCCGACTGTCCCGACACCGGCTGTTCCGACGCCGGGACCGGCCGTTCCGACGCCGACACCGACTGCGCCGACACCAACGCCGGCCGTTCCGACACCGACCCCGACCGTCCCGACGCCGACCGCGCCAGGCCCGACCGCTCCGACACCCACGCCAACCCCGACGCCGGCTCCCACCCCGACGCCAACGGCGAACCCACCCCCCACCCCAACGCCGACCCCGACGCCGACGCCGACGCCGACGCCAACCCCTACCCCCACGCCGGTGGAAAAAATTGGCGCCGCCGAAGCCTCGCGCTTCCTGGCACAGGCGTCGATGGGCGCCACGCGCGAACAGATCGCCCGGGTGCAGCAACTGGGCTACGCCGGCTGGATCAACGAACAGATGGCCATGCCGCGGTCCCAGTCGCGCTGGGATTACCTGGTCGCCAAGAAATTGAACGGCGTCGAATCCAAGAACTCCGAAGCCGGCCACGATGCCGCTTTCTGGCGCAAGATGGTGGTCTCGCCCGATACCCTGCGCCAGCGCGTCACCCTGGCACTGTCCGAAATCCTGGTCGCGTCCCTGAGCGGTTTCAACGCAAGCTGGAGTAATTTTTCCAGCGCCGCCCACATGGACTTGCTGGAAACGCATGCCTTCGGCAACTACCGTACCCTGCTGCAGCAAGTATCGCTGAGCGCACCGATGGGCGAATATCTGACCTATCGCGGCAACCTCAAGTTCAACCCGGCCACCGGCGCCCTGCCCGATGAAAACTATGCGCGCGAAGTCATGCAGCTGTTTACCATCGGCCTGGTGCAGCTGAACAACGACGGCACGCCCAAGCTCAACGGCGGCGTGCAGCAGGAAACCTATACCCTGGAAGACATCACCGGCCTGGCCCGCGTGTTCACCGGCTGGAACTACGACATGGCCGGCGCCGACAACAATTCGCCGGAATACAAGCGCCGCCCGATGATCGTGGCGGCCAACCGCCATGAAACGGGCGCCAAGAACTTCCTGGGAAGCAGCATTGCCGCCGGCACCGACGGCCTGACCAGCCTCACCCGTGCGCTCGACACCATCTTCGCCCATCCGAACGTGGGCCCGTTCATCAGCCGCCAGTTGATCCAGCGCCTGGTGTGCAGCAATCCTTCGCCCGCCTACGTGGCCAGGGTCAGCGCCATGTTCAATAGCGACAATAACGGCGTCAAGGGCAACCTGGCCAAGGTCGTGTCCGCCATTCTGCTCGATACCGAAGCGCGCAGCGCCAGCCGGGTGAGCGATCCCACCTTCGGCAAGCTGCGCGAACCGATGCTGCGCTTTACGGCATGGGCACGCGCGTTCAAGGCCAACTCGGCGACGGACGCCTGGGCGATCGGCAACACATCCGACCCCGGCACGCGCCTGGGACAAAGCCCCGGCCGCTCGGGCACGGTGTTCAATTTCTTCCGTCCCGGCTACGTGCCGCCCAACAGTGCCATCGCCAATGCGCGCATGGTCGCGCCGGAGTTTCAGATCACCAATGAATCGACCGTGGTCGGCTATATCAACTATATGCAGACCGTGGTCAGCAAAGGCGTGGGCGACGTCAAGGCCGACTACAGCGCCCTGCTGCCGATGGCCGACGTGGCCGATACCCTCGTGGACGAGCTGAACGTGGTGCTGGTGGCGGGACAACTGGCGCCGGCGACGACCAACCTGATCAGGGGCGGGATCGATTCCATGCCCAAAGGAACCAACGCCGCCCGCCTGAACCGCATCTACGCCGCCCTGGTGCTGGTGCTCGCATCCCCCGAATTCATCGTCCAGAAATAGGAGCAGCCATGCAAAATAAAAATGGAACCAACGCATCGCGCCGCGCCTTTCTACAACGCGCTTCCGCGCTGTCGGTCGCCGGCGTTGCCGCGCCGTGGGCAATCAACGTCGCCGCCATGGCCGAGGCCAGTGCGGCCACGGCCACCGACTACAAGGCGCTGGTCTGCGTGTTTCTGTACGGCGGCAACGACTATGCCAACACCGTCACGCCCTACGATCCCGACAGCCACGCGAAATACCAGTCGTTCCGCCCCAGCTTCGCGCACAGCCGCGCCGCGCTGGCCGCGACCGCGCTGAACCCGACCGTGGTGCCGGTGGACTCGGCCGGCTTCCAGCACCAGTACGCCCTGGCGCCCACGCTGGCGCCACTGATGCCGCTGTTTAACGACGGGAAACTGGCGGTGATGCTGAACGTGGGCAATCTGGTACAGCCCACCACCAAGCTCCAGTTCACCAACAAGTCCGGCCGCCTGCCGCCGAAACTGTTTTCGCACAACGACCAGCAATCGGTGTTCCAGTCGTCGTCGCCGGAAGGCGCCACCTCCGGCTGGGGCGGTCGCATCGGTGACCTGTTCCAGGCGAGCAATACACACTCGACCTTTACCTGTATCAACGTTTCGAACAATGCGGTGTTCTTGTCGGGTAATACGGCGGTGCAATACCAGGTGTCGCCTAATGGCTCGGTGCCGCTGGCGGGACTCAAGAATGCGTTGTTCGGCTCGCCAAGTTCCTCGGCGGCGCTGCGCACCTTGATGACGCAGCAGCGCAGCCACATGCTGGAAAACGAATACAACCGCATCGGCAAGCGTTCGATCGAAGCCAACGAAGTGCTGACCGGGGCCCTGAGCTCGACGCCGGCGCCGAAAACGGCGTTCCCGGCCGCGAACAACCTGGGCGACCAGCTCAAACTGGTCGCGCGCATGATCGCCGCCGGCCCGACCCTGGGCGCGAAGCGGCAGGTGTTTTTCGTTTCCATGGGCGGCTTCGACACGCACGACGGCATGCTGACCAATCACCCGGCGCTGATGACCAGACTGGGCGACGCGATGGCGGCGTTTTACGCGGCGACGGTGGAATTGGGCGTGGCCGACAAGGTGACCACGTTCACCGCGTCCGACTTCGGACGCACGATGGCGGGCAATGCGGACGGCTCCGATCATGGCTGGGGCAGCATGCACTTCGTGATGGGTGGCGCGGTCAAGGGCAAGCGCTTTTACGGCACCGCGCCGGTGGTGGCCAATGGCGGACCGGATGATGTCGGCCAGGGGCGATTGCTGCCGACCACGTCGGTCGACCAGTTCGCCGCCACGATGGGCGCGTGGCTGGGGGTGTCGAACAGCGAATTGCTGGCGCTGTTGCCGAATCTGGGGAACTACAACGCCAGTACGCGCAATCTCGGGTTCGTGTAAGGCCACAAACCGCAAGTCCGTCGTTCCCGCGCAGGCGGGAAGTCGTTTCTGGCAATGCCAGGAACGACAGCTAGAGCCAATCACCCCTTCTTCATCACCAGCGTCAGAATGTCATAACTGGCCACCAGTTCATCGTTCTGATTGGTGACCTGCACATCCCACGCCACCACGCCCTGCCCCACGCCCTTGTCGTCGGTGCGGTTGCGGTCCACCTTGCGCTTGCACGTCAGGCGCGCGCGAATCGTGTCGCCGATGGCCACCGGCGTGATGAACCGCAGATTATCCAGCCCGTAGTTGGCCAGCACCGGCCCCGGTGCCGGCGACACAAACAGCCCCGCCGCCGCCGACAGCACAAAGTAGCCGTGCGCGATGCGCTTGCCGAACTGCGAATCCTTGGCCGCGATCTCGTCGAAGTGCATGTAAAAATAGTCGCCCGAAATCCCGCCGAAGTTGACGATATCGGCCTCGCTCACCGTGCGCCGGTGCGTGAGCAGCGAGTCGCCCATCTGCAGTTCCTCGAAATACTTGCGGAACGGGTGCAGGGCTTCCTCGCGCACGGCCGCGCCGCGCACATACTCGCCCGTGATCGCCGCCAGCATGGTCGGCGACCCCTGCACCGCGGCGCGCTGCAGGAAGTGGCGCACCGCGCGGATGCCGCCCAGCTCCTCGCCGCCGCCGGCGCGTCCCGGGCCGCCGTGCTTCAACTGCGGCAGGGGCGAACCGTGACCGGTCGAATCGACAGCCGCTTCACGCTCCAGCACCAGCACGCGGCCGTGCGTGGCCGCCGCCGCCGGCACCGCGCGCGCCGCAATGGCCGTGTCCTTGGTCACCAAGGTGCTGACCAGGCTTCCCTTGCCGCGCGCGGCCAGCACCAGGGCTTCATCCAGGTCCGAATAGGTCATCATCGTGCTGACCGGGCCGAAGGCTTCGATATCGTGCACGGCGTCGTTGCTCATGCCGTCGCGGCACAGCAGCAAGGTCGGCGAGAAGAAGGCGCCGTTCGCCGCGCCCTCGCCCACCGGATTGAAACCATCCCTGGCGCCGAACAGGATCTCGTTGCCGCGCGCGAGCATCGCGACCCGCTCGCTGACGTCGCGGTGCTGGTCCATCGAGGCCAGTGCGCCCATGCGCACCTCTTTCACCGACGGGTCGCCCACGACGATCTTCGCCAGGCGCTCGCGCAGGCGTTCGCCGACCGCTTCCACATGCTGCCTGGGCACGATGATGCGGCGGATCGCGGTGCACTTCTGGCCGGCCTTGCCGGTCATTTCGCGCGCGACTTCCTTGACGAACAGGTCGAACTCCACATCGTCGGGCGTCACGTCCGGCCCCAGGATGGCGCAATTGAGCGAATCGGCCTCGGCGGTGAATGGTACCGAGTGGGCGATCAGGTTCTTGTTCACGCGCAGCTTGGCGGCGGTGTCGGCCGAACCGGTGAAGGTCACCACATCGGCGCCAGTCAGGCGGTCGAGCAGGTCGCCGGTGCTGCCGATGACCAGTTGCAGCGCGCCTTTCGGCAGCAGGCCGGAATCGTCCATCATGCGCACCACCGCTTCGGTCAGGTAGCTCGTAGCGGTGGCCGGCTTGCCGATGCACGGCATCGCCGCCAGGAAGCTCGGTGCGAATTTTTCGAGCAGGCCCCAGATCGGGAAGTTGAAGGCATTGATGTGCACCGCCAGACCGCCGCGCGGCACCAGGATGTGGGTGCCGGCGAAGCCGCCGTTCTTGCCGAGGGCGAGCGCCGGACCTTCGTGCAGCACATTGCTCGACGGCAGCTCACGGCTGCCCATGCTGGCGTAGGCGAACAGGGTGCCGATGCCGCCTTCAATATCGACCCAGCTGTCCGGGCGGGTGGCGCCGGTCAGGTGCGAGATGGCGTACAACTCTTCCTTGCGCTCCATCAGATACAGCGCCAGCGATTTAAGGCAGGCGGCGCGCTTCTGGAAGTCGAGCGACATCAGGGCCGGCACGCCGGTCCTGCGCGCGTAGGTCACTGCCTCGTCGAAGTCGATTTTTTCGGCGTGGGTGTGGTAAATCAGGCTGTTATTCAGCGCGCTGTGCAGCGGCACCGATGCTTCGGCGCCAAGCCAGCGGCCGCCGATCAGGCTTTGCAGGGTAGATATGGTTTGCATTGTGTCTTCTCCAAATTCTCTGTTTTATTCTTTAGGGGCGTGCATGTCAGGACCCAGGTCGATGCGCGCGCGGTCCGGTTCGACTTCGCTCAAAGCCTCGACTTCGCGCATCGTCTCCATCGAGCGGACCGCCAGGTCGTGGTACTGCTTCGTGCCGAAGCTTTTCCAGCTGATGTCCTTGTCCGTCAGTTCGCGCATGATACGCGCCGGCGCGCCCATCACCATGCTGCGCGGCGGAATCACCATGCCGGCCTTCACAAAACTCATCGCGGCGACGACCGATTCCTCGCCCACCACGGCGCGGTCCATCACGACCGCATTCATGCCGACCATGGCGTTGCGCTTGATGCGGCAGCCGTGCAGCACGGCGCCGTGGCCGATGTGGCCATCGATTTCGACTACCGTGTCTTCGCCGGGAAAGCCGTGCATCACGCAGGTATCCTGCAGGTTCGCGCCTTCTTCCAGAATCAGCCGGCCAAAGTCGCCACGCATCGATGCCAGCGGCCCGACGTAGCAGCGCGGGCCGACGATCACGTCGCCGATCAGCACCGCGCTCGGATGCACGTAGGCGCTGGGATGGACCACCGGCGTGACGCCATTGATTGCGTAGACCTTGACCATGGCGCGCACCTTATACTTTTTCGATGACGAGAGCAATGCCCTGCCCGACGCCGATGCACATCGTGCACAGCGCATAGCGCCCGCCCGTGCGGTGCAGCTGGTTCACGGCGGCCAGCACCAGGCGCGCGCCCGAGGCGCCCAGCGGGTGGCCGATGGCGATCGCGCCGCCGTTCGGGTTCACATGCGCGGCGTCGTCGGCCAGGCCCAGGTCGCGCGTGACCGCCAGGCCCTGCGCCGCGAAGGCTTCATTGAGTTCGATCACGTCCATCTGGCCGATGGACAGGCCGGTCATCGCCAGCACCTTTTTGGTGGCCGGCGAGGGCCCGAAGCCCATGATGCGCGGCGCCAGGCCGGCCATGGCCATGCCGACGATACGCGCACGCGGGCTCAAGCCGAAGCGTTCGGCGGCGCTGCCGGAGGCGATCAGGATGGCGCAGGCGCCATCGTTGATGCCCGATGCGTTACCGGCGGTGACGGTGCCGTCCGGCGTAACAACGCCTTTCAGCTTGGCCAGCATCTCGATGCCGGTATCGGGACGCGGATGCTCGTCGGTGTCGAACACGCGCGCGTCGCCCTTTTTCTGGGGGATCGTGACGGGAACGATTTCATCCTTGAAGACGCCGGCGGCGTGGGCGGCGGCCCAGCGCTGCTGGCTGCGCAGGGCAAACGCATCCTGGTCGGCGCGGCTGATGTTAAATTCCTTCGCCACGTTTTCGGCCGTTTCGGGCATCGAATCGATGCCGTATTTTGCTTTCATGAGCGGGTTGATGAAGCGCCAGCCCATGGTCGTGTCTTCGATCCTGGCCGCGCGCGAAAACGCGCTGTCGGCCTTGCCCATGACGAAAGGCGCGCGCGTCATGCTTTCAACGCCGCCGGCAATGATCAGGTTCGCTTCGCCGGCCTTGATGGCGCGCGCCGCAATGCCCACGGCGTCCAGGCTGGAGCCGCACAGGCGGTTGATGGTGCTGGCCGGGACTTCCGGCGGCAGCCCGGCCAGCAAAGCGGCCATGCGGGCCACGTTGCGGTTGTCTTCGCCGGCCTGGTTGGCGCAGCCGAAATACAAGTCGTCCACGGCCGTCCAGTCCACGCCGGGGTTGCGCGCGATCAGGGCGGCAATCGGCAGCGCGGCCAGGTCGTCGGCGCGCACGCCGGACAAGGAACCGCCGTAGCGGCCGAACGGGGTACGGATGGCGTCGCAGATAAAGGCGTCGGTCAGTTTGCTCACAGGTGCTCCTTGATTCAGTTCGATTTCGGGCGCTGGTCGATCACGCGCCGGGCCTTGCCGGTCAGGGTGCGCTCGATGCCGTTGGCCGGCAGCAGGTTCACCCGCGTGGTCACGCCCACATAGGTCTTGATGCGGTGTTCAAGCTCGCGCGCCAGGGCCGCGATGGCGTCCTGCGACTGCGCGGGGTTGTGTGCCCCATCGCGCAGTTCCGCCACCACCTCGAGCTTGTCCAGATGGCCGTCGCGCGAGACCACCAGCTGGTAGTGGGGCGCCAACAGCGGCATCTGGAGGATCAATTCTTCGATCTGGCTGGGAAATACATTCACCCCGCGGATGATCAGCATGTCGTCCGAGCGGCCGCCGATTTTGCCCATGCGGCGCATCGCGCGCGAGGTCGGCGGCAGCAGGCGCGTGAGGTCGCGCGTGCGGTAGCGGATGATCGGCAGCGCTTCCTTGGTGAGCGAGGTGAACACCAGTTCGCCCTCGGCGCCGTCGGGCAGCACTTCGCCGGTATCCGGATCGATCACCTCGGGGTAGAAATGGTCTTCCCAGATCACCGGACCGTCCTTGCTCTCGATGCACTCGCTGGCCACGCCCGGCCCCATCACTTCGGACAGGCCATAGATATCGACCGCGTCGATGCCGGCGCGCCGTTCGATTTCGCCGCGCATGGCGTCGGTCCACGGCTCGGCGCCGAAAATGCCGACCTTCAGCGACGACGCCGCCGGATCGAGCCCCTGGCGCGTGAATTCCTCGATGATGTTCAACATGTACGACGGCGTGACCATGATGATGTCGGGCTTGAAGTCGCAGATCAGCTGCACCTGCTTTTCGGTCTGCCCGCCCGACATCGGGATCACGGTGCAGCCCAGCCGCTCGGCGCCGTAATGCGCACCCAGCCCGCCGGTGAACAGGCCATAGCCGTACGAGACATGCACCATGTCGCCGGCGCGCCCGCCGGCCGCGCGGATCGAGCGCGCCACCACGTTGGCCCAGGTGTCGATGTCCTTCTGCGTGTAACCCACCACGGTCGCCTTGCCGGTGGTGCCGGACGAGGCGTGAATGCGCACCACCTTCTCGCGCGGGACCGCGAACAGGCCGAAGGGATAATTATCGCGCAGGGTCTTCTTGTCGGTGAAGGGGAACCTGGCCAGGTCCGCCAGGGTGCGCAGGTCGTCCGGATGCACGCCGGCGGCGTCGAACGCGGCGCGGTAGTGCGGCACGTTGTCGTAGGCGTGCCTGAGCGACCATTTCATGCGTTCGAGCTGCACGGCTTGCAGTTCGTCGCGGCTGGCGCGTTCGATCGGCTCCAGGTCGCCGGGAGCGGGCGTGCGTTGGACCATGCTGTTCTCCTTATTGAGGAAGTTCGGCCACGTTGCCGGCCACGCGGTGCGATTTGCCGCGGAACAGGGCGACCGTGCGGCCGTCCTGGTTGGTGACCTTGATGTCATACACGCCGGTTTTACCGGCCAGCGCCTGCTCGATCGCTTCCGCCGTCAGCAAGTCGCCTTCGCGGCCCGGGGCCAGGTAATCGATGGTGCAGCCCGCGCCCACGGTGTTCAGGTTGTGCGAATTGGAGGCGAAGGCAAAGGCGCTGTCGGCCAGCATGAAGATGTAGCCGCCGTGGCAGCTCTGGTGCCCATTGAGCATGTCGAAGCGCACCGGCATCGTCATGCGCGCGTAGCCGGGACGGATTTCAGCGAGCAGCATGCCGAGCGCCTGGCTGGCGGGATCGCGCCCGAACATGGTTTTGCCGGCCAGTTCGGCCAGCGCCTGAGGATCAATGTGCATGGGTCAGAAGCCGCTTCCATTGGCGAGTTTGCGGCGCAGCAGCGGCGAGACGCGGTAGCGGTCTTCGCCATACGCGGCCGCCAGGTTGGCCAGCACGCTCACGATATGCGCGATGCCGACCGCATTGGCCCATGCCAGCGGCCCGCGCGGATAGTTGACGCCCTTTTGCATCGCGATGTCGACCGCCTCGGCGGTGCACACGCCCTGGTTGACCGCGTCGGCCGCTTCGTTGGCGAGCATGGCGACGGTGCGCATGACCGCCATGCCGGGCACGTCGTCCAGGCGCGTGACCGCGAAGCCGGCCGCCTGGAACAGGCCGACCGCCGCGTTCCAGGCGGCGTCGCTGCACTGGTCGGCGCGCGCCAGGGCGATGCGGGTCGCCTTGCCGTAATCGAGCGCGAGGTCGAACAGCACCGTGTCCGGATGGCGGTTGGCGCTGGCGCGCTCGGTGGCGCTGCGGCCGTCGGTGAGGAAGATGGCGGCGCCATTGCAGTGGAAAGCCGGCGCCTCGTTTTCGCCCGCATTCGGCAGCGGCTTGCGGTGGCCGACCGTGAAGCCGGCACCGGCCAGGCGCTGTTCCAGCGGATGGGTCACGGTGTCCGGCACGTCGGCATCGATGCTGATGCTGACCACTTCCGGACGCGCATGCGCCGCCTCCTGGCTGGCCGCTGCCTTGGCCGCGCTCTCGCCGTAGTGGTAAAAGCCGCGCCCCGATTTGCGACCGAAGAAGCCGGCGTTGACCATTTCCTGCTGCAGCACCGACGGCGTATAGCGCGGGTCGCCGAAGTAGGCGTTGAACACCGACTGCGTGACCGAAAAATTGACGTCATGCCCGATCAGGTCCATCAGCTCGAATGGCCCCATGCGAAAAGCGCCGCAGTCGCGCATGACAGCATCCAGGGTGGGGGCATCGGCGGCCTGCTCCTGCAACAGGCGCAGGCCTTCGGCATAAAACGGGCGCGCCACGCGGTTGACGATGAAGCCCGGCGTGGACTTGGCGTGCACCGGGTTCTTGCCCCAGGCGGTGGCGGTGGCGTACACCGTCGCGGCGACGGCCGGATCGGTGGCCAGGCCGCTGATCACTTCCACCAGCGCCATCAGCGGCACCGGGTTAAAGAAGTGCATGCCGACCAGGCGTTGCGGGCGGCGCAGCGGCGCGGCAATCGCCGTGACCGAAATCGACGAGGTATTGGTCGCCAGAATGCAGTCCTCGCCGACCACGTTCTCAAGGTCGGCGAACAGCATGCGCTTCACATCCAGGTTTTCGACGATGGCTTCGACCACCAGGACCGCGTCATCGACTTCTTTCAGGGTCGCCACGCTGTGCAGGCGCGCACGCGCCGCAATCGCCGCCTCGCCGCTCATGCGGCCTTTTTCCACCAGCGTTGTGTACACCTTGCCGATATCGGCAATCGCCTTCTCGACCGCGCCGGGGCGCGTGTCGAACAGCTTGACCGGGTAGCCGGCGGCGGCCGCCACCTGCGCGATGCCTGCGCCCATGGCGCCACTGCCGATGACGGCGACGATGCTGCCTTGTTCCAGTGCTGCCATGCTCATTCCCCCATGAAGTGCGGCGTGCGCTTCTCGATGAAGGCGGTCACGCCTTCGCGGTAATCGTGGCTGTAACCGAGTTCGCGCATCATCTCGCCTTCCAGCTTGAGCTGCTCGGGCAAGCTGTTGGCGTAGCTGGCCTGGATGGCGCGCTTGGTGAAGGCCAGGCCCTTGGTCGGGGCCACGGCGAAGTGTTCGGCCATGGCCATCGCATCGTCCATCAGGGCGGTGTCGGCCACGGCCTTCCAGATCAGGCCCCATTGCTCGGCCAGTTCGGCCGGGATTTTTTCACCCAGCATGGCCATGCCCATGGCGCGCGCGTGGCCGACCAGGCGCGGAAGGTGCCAGGTGCCGCCGGTGTCGGGAATGAGGCCCAGCTTGCAGAACACTTCGACGAAGCTGGCCGATTTGGCGGCGATGACGATGTCGCAGGCCAGCGCCAGGTTGGCGCCCGCGCCGGCGGCCACGCCGTTGACGGCGCAGATGACCGGCATCGGCAGCGAGCGCAGGGTCATCACCAGCGGTGCGTAATAGGTTTCGACCGAGTGGCCCAGGTCCACGCCTTCGGCGCCCGGTTCGACCGCGCGGTCCGACAAATCCTGGCCGGCGCAAAAACCGCGCCCGGCGCCGGTGAGCAGCAGCACGCGCACCGTGGGATCGGCCTGCACCGCGGCCAGCGCGGAACGCACCTCCAGGTGCATCGCCTGCGTGAAGCTATTGAGCTTGTCGGGGCGGTTCAGGGTCAGGGTGGCGATGCCGTGCTCGATCTGGAACTTGATGTTTTCGTAGTTCATGGCGCGTCCTGTGGGAGTGGAAGTTGGGGTTGGATTATTCGTGCTGGTCGAAATCGACGACCACTTTGTCGGTCACCGGGAAGCTCTGGCAGCTCAACACGAAACCGCGCGCGATTTCGTAGTCTTCCAGCGCGTAGTTCACGTCCATGTCGACCTTACCGTCGAGCAGCTTGCAGCGGCAGGTCGAACACACGCCGCCCTTGCACGAGTAGCGCATGTCGATGCCGGCGCGCAGGCCGGCGTCGAGGATCGATTCCTTGTCCTTGTCCATCGTGAAGCTGGTGTGGTTGCCGTCCAAAATGACGGTGACCTCGGTCTCGTTGCGCACCAGCGCGTCGAACTGGCGCGGCTTGTGCTGGTGCTTCGGAATGCTGGCGGCGAACAGCTCCACCTTGATATTCTGCTTCGGCATGCCGGCTTCCTGCAGCGCCGCCGAGACGCCGTGCATCATGTCTTCCGGCCCGCAGATGAAGGCGATGTCGATATCCTCGATGCGAATCCAGTGCTTGATGAACTGCTCGCACTTCTCCTTGGTGATGCGGCCGTTGAACAGTTCGATGTCCTGCTGCTCGCGGCTCATCACGTAGGCCAGGTTGAGGCGCTCCATGTAGCTGTCTTTGAGGTCGGTCAGTTCTTCCTTGAAGATCACCGACGACGAGGCGCGGTTCCCGTAGAACAGCGTGAAACGGCTTTTCGGTTCGGCCAGGAGCGTGGTCTTGATGATCGACAGGATCGGCGTGATGCCGCTGCCGGCCGCAAAGGCGACGTAATGGCGCGCGTTATCGGCTGCCAGCGGCACGTTGAAGTGCCCCATCGGCGGCATCACGTCGAGCACCGCGCCGGCCTTCAGGTGTTCATTGGCCCAACTCGAAAACAGCCCGCCCTGGGTGCGCTTGATGGCCACGCGCAGCGCGCCGTCCTGCACCGCCGAACAGATGGAATAGGAGCGGCGCACGTCTTCGTCGCCGATCTGCGCGCGCAGGGTCAGGTGCTGGCCCTGCTGGTAGGCGAAGCTGGCGGCCAGTTCGTCCGGCACGGCGAAGGTGACGGCGATGGTGTCGCGCGTTTCGTTGCGCACCTTGGCGACGGTCAGTGGATAGAATTTGCTCATAACAGCCTTAGTGGCATTTGAAATAGTCGAACGGTTCGCGGCAGTCCAGGCACTTGTAGAGCGCCTTGCACGGCGTCGAGCCGAATTGGCTGGTCAGCTCCGTATGGCTTGAACCGCAATTGGGGCAGGTGACGGCCAGCTTCGGCGCCGCCACGCGCTTGACGCCCGAGCGCAGGCCGCTGATGTCGATCGCCTGCTGCGCCGGCGGGGCAATGCCGTAGCCTTTCAGCGCGGCCTTGCCGGTGTCGCTCATCCAGTCGGTGGTCCAGGCGGGCGAGAGCTGGTTCACCAGCCGCACCTCGGGCACGCCGTGGCTGTGCAGCGCATCGCGCACCGAATCGGCGATCACCGTCATGGCCGGGCAGCCGGAGTACGTGGGCGTGATGGTGACCACGCAGGTGGCCTCTTCCCACGCGACCGCGCGCACGATGCCCAGGTCGACCACCGAAATGACCGGGATCTCCGGGTCGCTGACCTCGCCCAGCCAGGCCCAGACCTGTTCCGTGCTGGCCGGCTGCGTGCTCATTACCACTGGGCCCCGGGGTACGACCGTTGCAGGAACTGCATTTCGGCCAGGATGTAGCCCAGGTGCTCGCTGTGGCGGCCGGTTTTGCCGCCGCGCTGCATCCACGCTGCCGGATCGGGCATGGTCAATGTGGCTTCGGCGAAGATCTCGGACACGTGTTCGATGAAGGCCGCACGCAAGCCGTCGGCGGCGGGCGCGACGCCCTCTTCCACCATGGCGTCGTCGATGGCGTCGTAGAGGAACATCTCGCCGCTGTACATCCACAGTTCGTTGACGGCGGCCTGGGTCCTGGCGTGGCTCTCAAGCGTGCCGTCGCCCAAGCGCACGATCAGGTCACCGCTGCGGCGCAGGTGGTAGGTGATTTCCTTGATCGATTTTTCGGCAATCTCCGCGATGCGCGCATCGACCGACTTGGCCAGCCCCTGCATCAGGAAGTAGTGCCAGGTGTCGAAGTAGAACTGGCGCACCATGGTGTCGGCGTAATTGCCGTTGGGCTGTTCGACGATCAGGCAGCAGCGCATGTCTTGCGCGTCGCGCAGGAAGGCCAGCTGGTCTTCGGTGCGGCCGCGCCCTTCGAGTTCGCCGGCGTAGGTCAGCCACATGCGGGTCTGGCCGAGCAGGTCGAGGGCGACATTGGTCAGCGCCATGTCTTCTTCGAGCGCCGGACCTTTGCCGCACAGTTTGGACAGCTGCTGCGACAGGATCAGGGCGTTGTCGCCCTGGCGCAGCAGGTATTCGATTTTCTGATCCACAGGCACGCTCACAGGTTCTTGACTTCTTCCGGCATCGGGAAGAAGGTCGGGTGGCGATAGACTTTGTTGTTGGACGGCTCGAACAGGGCCGACTTGTCGCCCGGGCTGCTGGCGACGATGTCGGCGGCGCGCACGACCCAGATCGACACGCCTTCGTTGCGGCGCGTGTAGACGTCGCGCGCGTTATTGACCGCCATTTCGGCGTCGGACGCGTGCAGGCTGCCCACGTGCTTGTGGGCCAGGCCGTGCTGGCTGCGGATGAAGACTTCCCACAGGGGCCATTCTTTACTCATTTGATTCTCCGGTGCGGTTCTGTGGATGCTGTGGATCAGGCTGCGGCGCGCGCGGACTTCTTGTCGGCGTAGGCGACCAGCGCATCGCGGAACCAGGCGCCGTCGTCGTACGCCTTCACGCGCGTGCGCAGGCGCTCGCGGTTGCACGGGCCGTTGCCCTTCAAAACGTTCTGGAACTCGCTCCAGTCGATCTCGCCGAATTCGTAGTGGCCCGTCCCGGCGTTGAATTTGAGGTCGGGATCGGGCACCGTCAGGCCCAGGTACTCGGCCTGGGGCACGGTCTGGTCGACCATGCGCTGGCGCAGTTCGTCGTTCGAGAACAATTTGATGCGCCACTGCGCCGACTGCGCGCTGTTGACCGATTCGGCGTCGGACGGGCCGAACATCATCAAGGAAGGCCACCACCAGCGGTTCAGCGCATCCTGCGCCATCGCCTTTTGTTCGGGCGTGCCCCTGGCGAGGCTCATCATGATGTCGTAGCCCTGGCGCGCATGGAACGATTCTTCCTTGCAGACGCGGATCATGGCGCGCGCGTACGGCCCGTACGAGCAGCGGCACAGCGGGATCTGGTTGATGATGGCCGAGCCGTCGACCAGCCAGCCCACGGCGCCCATGTCGGCCCACGACAGGGTCGGGTAATTGAAGATGCTCGAATACTTGGCCTTGCCCGAATGGAGGGCGGCCAGCAGTTCGTCGCGCGAGACGCCCAGCGTTTCGGCGGCGCTGTACAGATACAGCCCGTGCCCCGCCTCGTCCTGGATCTTGGCCAGCAGGATCGACTTGCGCTTGAGCGTGGGGGCGCGCGTGACCCAGTTGCCTTCAGGCAGCTGGCCAACGATTTCGGAGTGCGCGTGCTGGGAAATCTGGCGGATCAGGGTCTTGCGGTAAGCCTCGGGCATCCAGTCCTTGGCTTCGATCTTCACGCCGGCATCGATGCGCGCCTGGAACTCGCGCTCCTGCTCATCCATGTCCTCGGCGCTCTGGACTTTCTTGAGGCCGGTTTCTACGAGTTGTGCGTACATGGTGCTACTCCCATTGCAAAGACGATCAGGCGATATTACGATACGTAAAATCAGAAGTACACAGTTTAATTGAGTCGTATTGTATATGTGTATCCGATCAAGATGGAGCCGATGGCAAAAAACCATGCTGCGCCGATCAGGCGCCAAAGTAAATGGCTGCTTTGCTTGACAATCACCCCACCGCGCCAGACCATGCACCCATGAAACAACTTACCAGCACAGCATGGATCGCCGATTTTCTCGCCAGCGATCCGCCCCGTTCCAAGTCCCTTGTGATGACGATCTTCGGCGACGCCATCGCCCCGCACGGCGGCACCATCTGGCTCGGCAGCCTGATCGAGTTGCTGGCGCCCTTCGGCGTGAACGACCGCCTGCTGCGCACCAGCGTGTTCCGGCTGGCGCAGGAAGGCTGGCTGGTGGCCAACCGGGATGGGCGCCGCAGTTCCTACGCCATCCTGCCGCAAGCCCTTCCTCGCTTCGAGCGCGCCAACCGGCGTATTTACGCGCCGCTGGCCGCGCACTGGGATGGCAACTGGACCCTGGTGCTCTCCGGCGCCGGCAGCATCGACGCGCCCGAGCGCGCGCTGCTGCGCAAGGAAATGCTGTGGGAGGGCTACGCCATGATCGCGCCCGGCATGTTCGGCCACCCGGCCAGCAATGGCGCCATTCTCGAAGAACTGCTCGCGCGCGTGGGCGTGAAGGACAAGCTGTTCGTGTGCCGGGCCAGCGCGCTGCCCGGCGTATCGAGCAGGCCGCTGCAGGACCTGGTGCAGGATGGCTGGGATTTGTCCGGCGTGGTCGACGGCTACCGCCACTTCATCGCGCGCTTCGCGCCCTTGCTGGACTTGCTCGACACCGATGCCGCGCCCGCGCCCGAGCAGGCGTTCGTGATCCGCACCCTGCTGGTCCATGCATACC
Organism: Massilia scottii; assembly: GCF_030846495.1. NCBI lineage: Bacteria > Pseudomonadati > Pseudomonadota > Betaproteobacteria > Burkholderiales > Oxalobacteraceae > Massilia > Massilia scottii. The sequence goes on from NZ_JAVCWM010000003.1 coordinate 191,499, forward strand.
GGCGCGTGCAGCTGCACGACCCGATGCTGCCGATCGAACTGCTGCCCGATCCATGGCCAGGCAGCAGCGCCTACGAACTGGCGCGCGCCGTGTATGCGCGTACATACGCGGGCGCCGAAGCGCACATCATGGCCACCCTGCGGCGCGAGGACGATGGCGCGCCGCACGCCGACGCCGGCTTCTTCCAGCGCTTCGGCGGGCTGACCGATGGCGACGCGCCAGGCGACGCGCTAAGCGACGCGCCAGGCGACGCGCAAACTGCGTCGGCGGCGGCGCGATAGCGACGCTACAATTACACGCAACTTTTGCGCGTACAAGCGGCTACAATTGGGCACACGTCCCTCAGCCACATTACAAAAAACTCGGAGACTGTCATGCAACGTCGTTCCTTCCTCACCAAAAGCGCGATCGGCGCCACGGCCGGCGTCGTCGCCGCGCCGGCGCTGGCGCTGGCGCAGATCAATCCTGAAGTCAAATGGCGCATGACGTCGAGCTTTCCCAAGTCGCTCGATACCATCTTCGGCTCGGCCGAGGCATTCACCCGGCGCGTGGCGGAACTGACCGGCGGGCGCTTCCAGATCCGCCAGTTCGCCGCCGGCGATATCGTGCCGGGCCTGCAGGTGATGGATGCGGTGCAGGCGGGCACGGTCGAAATGGGCCACACGCCGTCGTACTACTACTTCGGCAAGGACGCCACGTTTGCTTTCGATTGCGCGGTGCCGTTCGGCCTCACCTCGCGCCAGCAGAGCGCCTGGTTCGACCAGGGCGGCGGGCGTGAACTGATGCGCGATTTTTTCAAGGGCTACGGCATCGTCAACTTCATGGCCGGGAACACGGGCACGCAGATGGGCGGCTGGTACCGCAAGGAGATCAAGTCGCTGGCCGACGTCAAGGGCATGAAGATCCGCATCGCCGGTTTCGCCGGCCGCGTGATGGAGCGCATGGGCGCGGTGCCGCAGCAGATTCCGGCCGGCGACGTGTATGCGGCGCTGGAAAAAGGCACGATCGACGCGGCCGAGTGGGTCGGCCCGTACGACGATGAAAAGCTCGGCCTGGCCAAGGTGGCGCCGCACTACTACGCGCCGGGCTGGTGGGAAGCCGGGCCGCAGCTGTCGTTCTACATCAATATCAAGGAATGGGAAAAGCTGCCCGCGCAATACAAGGCGGCGGTGGAAGCGGCCAGTTTCGAGTGCCACGTGACGATGCAGGCCGAGTACGACACCAAGAATCCGCAGGCACTGGCGCGCCTGATCAAGAACGGGGCCAAGCTGCACACCTTCTCCAGGGCGATCATGGACGAGGCGTACAAGATCTCGACCCAGGTCATGGAAGAGGAAGCGTCGAGGAACGCCAAGTTCAAAAAAGTGTACGATCCGTGGAAGCGGTTCCGCAACGACCAGAACATGTGGGCCTCGGTGTCGGAGCAGGTGATGCAGAACTATATGATTTCGATAGGAAGAAAATAGCTTTAGGCTCATTTGCGCCAGGTCAAACGAATCGGCCGGCGCATTTGATACCTTCGATGCGGGCGACCCTGCCTGGGTGCGTCGCTTACCGGGGATTGACTTATGGATGGCATCTATTTTTCCTGCGCCGACGTGACGAGCCTGAGCCCGCACGGCTTCTGGCTGCAGTGTGGCGAGGAAGAGCTGTACTTGCCGTTTGTGGAGTTTCCGGTCTTCGAGCACGCGACCATTGCGCAGATTTGCCGGGTCAGGTGCGTGAGCGCCGGACGGGTGTACTGGCCGGAGCTCGATGTCGACCTGACGCTGGAGGCGATCCGCAATCCGATGGCCTATCCGCGCGATAGCATGAATTACGATTGCTGAGCTGCATTGGCCACTGCCATTTCTGCCAGTGGCAGGAACGACGATGGTGATCGAACGCTACCGTACTTGGCCCATGCCTGCTCACAGCCGATATTACAAATGCCGCGTCTGCGCCGGCGTATTCCCCCAGTTATCGTTCAACCCATCCATATAATTCACCGGCGCCGCGATCAGCTCTTCCGGCGTCGCGTCGTCCAGCGCGGCCACACTGATCGCCACCAATGCCCCGCCCAGCTGCTCCACGTAACCGCGCCCGAACGAGTGCACGCCGCACTGCTTGCAAAACAGATGATGCCCGCTCATGGTGCCGAACTGGTAATCGCTCAGCTGCTCCTCTCCCGACAGCAAGCGGAAGGCGTCCGGCTTGATCACCGCTTCCCAGTTCCGCGCCTTGCGGCAGATCGAGCAATTGCACTTGCTGGTGCCCTCGCTCAGGTCGATATCGGCTTCGTAGCGCACCGCGCCGCAATGGCAGCTGCCGTGATAGGTCTTTTTCATCGCCGTTCTCCTTCTCGTTGAATTCAACACTCAGGGTAAATCCAAAACAGGACAAATTCAGCCCTGTTAACGTCGATGTAAGCTGAAGGCGTATCATGGCGCCTCGCGCAGGAGCAGGAACACAAGCAGCACCGCGCCTCTCATTCACCAGCCAGGGACACACCATGTCTATCAAAATCAGCAGCCAGTTCGACGCCGGCGCCATCGATATCGTGAGCGCCACCAGCGCCTCCTCGATCGACCTGAACATCCGCAGCGACTCGCACGCGGACATCACCCAGTGGTTTTATTTCCGCCTGCAAGGCGCGCAGGGCGAGGCGTGCACGATCCGCTTCCTCAACGCCGGCAAGAGCGCCTATCCGGCCGGCTGGGAAGGCTACCAGGCCATGGCCAGCTACGACCGCGTGGAGTGGTTCCGCGTGCCCACCAGCTTCGACGGCGAGGTCATGACGATCTGCCACACGCCGGAGATGGACAGCGTCTACTACGCCTACTTCGAGCCCTACTCGTGGGAACGCCACCTCGAACTGCTCGACCGCGCCCAGCTCTCCGAACAGGTACGCATGCTCGACCTGGGCAGCAGCGTCGAAGGACGCGACATGAACGTGCTGGTCATCGGCGACCCGGCCGCAAAGAAAAAGGTTTGGGTCATCGCGCGCCAGCATCCGGGCGAAACCATGGCCGAGTGGTTCGTCGAAGGCATGCTCGACGCCCTGCTCGACCCGGCCGACGCGTTCGGCCGCCAGCTGCTCAAGGAAGCCGTGTTCTACGTGGTGCCGAACATGAACCCGGACGGCTCGGTGCACGGCAACCTGCGCACCAACGCGGCCGGCGCCAACCTCAATCGCGAGTGGAATACGCCGACCATGGAACGCAGCCCGGAAGTGTTTGTGGTCAAGAACAAGATGAAGGAAACCGGCTGCGACCTGTTCCTCGACGTGCATGGCGATGAGGGCTTGCCTTACGTGTTCGCGGCCGGAAGCGACTCGCTGCCGACCTTCACGCCGGAGCAGGCGGCGCAGGAAAAGCGCTTCGCCGACGACTTCAGGATCGCCAGCCCGGATTTCCAGGACGTGCACGGTTACGGCGACTCGCCTTACACCGACGAAACCCTCACCATGGGTTCGCCGCACATCACGCACGCCTTCGGCTGCCTGTCGCTGACACTGGAGTTGCCGTTCAAGGATAACGCCAACGATCCCGATCCGATTTGCGGCTGGGACGGCGCGCGCAGCGCACGCCTGGGCGCCGCGGTGCTGCAACCGATCCTGCGCTCGCTGCGCCATCCGGCCTGATGCGATACGGCTTTTCATCATTGCGTCGGCTTTTTGATTCACATCAACGATTTTGTTGAGGCCAATCAATAAACTTCTTCCATACCCAATGACAAACGAAGAAGGAAGTTGTGATGAAGAGCAAATTGTTAGCAGTGGCAGTGAGCATGCTGGGCCTGGTTGCCGTTGAAGCGCATGCCCAGGATGGACAATGGCTGGTGCGCGCACGCGCCGCGCACCTGAACCCGGCCGATAAAGCGACGCCGGTCGGCGGCGTCGGTGCATCGGACCGCATTTCGGTATCCGACAAGACCATTCCGGAAGTCGACGTCAGCTATTTTTTCACGCCCAACTTTGCGGCCGAACTGGTGCTGACCTATCCGCAAAAACACGATGTGATGCTCGACGGCGCCAAGATCGGCACCTTCAAGCACCTGCCGCCAAGCTTGCTGGGCCAGTACCACTTCAACCCGATCGCCCAGTTCAAGCCTTACCTGGGCGCCGGTATCAACTACACGCGCATCTCCAAGGTCAGGCTGCTGAACGGCGCCGGCGACCTGGAAAACGATAGCGTGGGACTGGCCCTGCAGGCCGGCGTGGATTACAGGATCGATAAAAACTGGTCGCTCAACCTGGACATCAAGCGCCTCAATATCCGCAGCGATGTGATGATCTCCGGCGCCAGGGTCAGCACCGTGAAGGTCGACCCGGTCCTGATCGCCGTGGGCGCCGGTTACCGCTTCTGATGTAACAGGGCGTGCCTGCCGCGGCGGGGCGCCCTTCCTGTCAGCGCAGATTGGCCTGCGGCTGTTTCGTCAGTTCGTCGACGGCCGCCAGGATCTCCGCTTCCTTGTACCCGCCGAAACGGCGGTATCCCACATACGTGAGCGGATAGCCGCTGCCTTCGAGCGCGTTGTAGGCGATGGCGCCGGCTTCCGATGCCTCGACATCGACATCCTCGAAGGGGATCTTCTTTTCCTCGAACAGTTCGCGCTGCGCCTTGCAGTAGCCGCACCATTTGGTCCCGTACAGCACCACCTTGGGCTTGTCCTGCGCATCGAAATGGTTGGCCATGACGATGCGTTCGCGCCGGGTCAGCGCATCCTTGCCCAGCACTTCGCCGAGCATGCCGGCCAGGGCGTGCACATCGTCGCCGACGGCGCGCTGCTTGCCCACGATGACCGTGGGCAGTGCGTTCACGCGGTACTTGTTATCCGGCTCGGTAAGGACCACTTCCTCGAATGTCGGCACGCGCGTTTTCAGTTCATTGCGGATCTTCTCGCAGGGGTCGCCGCACTCGGCGCTGGTGAACAGCATCACGGTCGGCTTGCCGTCCTTGTCGAACGCGCCGCTGCCGCCGCCGGACAGGCGCCCGGTTTTGTAGGCATAGAAGGCGCCGCCGGCGATCAGGGCAAGGAAGAGTATTTTTTTCATGAGGAATCTGATGGATAACAGTGCCGCGTGAAGCGCTTCGCTTCACACGCAGCCCTGCCGCCGCTCGCGCGCAGGACGCGCGAGCGGTTGGAACGTCACGTTACTTGCGCCCGGCCTTGATCATGTAGTCGAGCATGGCTGCTTCGGACACCGACGCCCACATGTTCTGATCCTGGCGGAATCGCTTCCATGGCTCGTAGATGGCCTTGAACTTGGCGTTCTTGGCCGCTTCCTCGTTCATCACGTCCTGCGCCGCCTTGTAGCAGCCATCCATGATGTCTTTCGAGAAGGTGCGCAGCTTGACCCCGTTCTTGATCAGCCGTGCCAGCGCCGCCGGGTTCTTGGCGTCGTACTCGGCCTGCATGCCCACGTGCGCCTCATACGTGGCGCATTCCAGCGCCGCCTGGTATTCCTTGGGCAGCTTTTCCCATTCCTTGATGTTCACGTAGAAGGAGAAGCTCGCGCCCGCTTCCCACCAGCCCGGCGCGTAGTAATACGGCGCGACCTTGTAGAAGCCCAGTTTTTCGTCATCGTAAGGACCGACCCATTCGGCCGCGTCGATCGTGCCTTTTTCCAGCGCAGGATAAATGTCGCCGCCAGCGAGCTGCTGCGGCACCAGGCCGAGGCGCTCGAGCACCTTGCCGGCGAAGCCGCCGACGCGCATCTTGGTACCCTTCAGGTCTGCCACCGACTTGATTTCCTTGCGGAACCAGCCACCCATCTGGGTGCCGGAATTACCGCCCAGGAAGTTGACGATGCCGTAGCCCTTGAAGAAGTTGCGGGTCAGTTCGCGCCCGCCCCCTTCCTGGTACCAGGCCGTGTGCTGGCGCGAGGTGAGGCCGAACGGGACCGCGCAGTCGAAGGCGAAGGTGGCGTCCTTGCCGAAGTAATAGTAGGACGCGCTGTGGCCGATTTCCACAGTGCCGGCCTGGACCGCGTCGAGCACTTGCAGGCCCGGCACGATTTCGCCGGCCGCGAACGAGCGGATGTTGAACTTGCCGCCGGTAAGCTCGGAGACACGCTTGGTGAGGATATCGGCCGCGCCGAAAATGGTGTCCAGGGATTTGGGAAAGCTGCTGGCAAGGCGCCAGGTGATGGTTGGTTGCGACTGTGCCAGCGCCGGTGCGGCGACTGCGCCCGCTGCAGCGCCAACTGCCGCTTTTTTAATAAAGGAACGACGTTCCATATGTCTGTGTCTCCTGAAGTGTTTACGTCACGGAAAAACCACCAGTGCCATGGTGCTGGAGCTAGTGTATTTGCGTCTAGGCAAGCATGCAATGTAATTTATCTTACAGGAGTCTTACAGAGCGGAGGGGAGAATCGGGAGGGGTGTTTCGCGTGGGCACAAGGTACCCACGCGCAAGGGCATCGGCAGCGATCAGCCGCCGGCGACAACCATCTTTTCAATCAGGATCGAACCGGTCTGCTTGTTGCCACGGATGAGCACGTCATTGCCGATGGCGACGATCTGCTGGAAGATATCCTTCATGTTGCCGGCGATGGTGATTTCCTCGACCGGATACTGGATCACGCCATTCTCGACCCAGAAACCGGAGGCGCCGCGCGAATAGTCGCCGGTCACGTAGTTGGTGCCCTGGCCCATCAGTTCGGTGACCAGCAGGCCGCGGCCCATCTTCCTGATCATGCCGGCGAAGTCGTCGCCGCGTTTGGTCTGGGTCGAGCTCATGGTGAGGTTGTGCGAACCGCCCGCATTGCCCGTGGTTTTCATGCCCAGCTTGCGCGCCGAGTACGACGACAGGAAGTAACCCTGCACCACGCCATCCTTGACCACATTGCGGCGCACGGTGCGCACGCCTTCCTCATCGAACGGGGCCGAGCCGACCGCGCCGACCACGTGCGGGTCTTCCAGGATCTGGATATGCGAAGGGAATACCGACTGGCCCAGCGAATCGAGCAGGAAGGTCGACTTGCGGTACAGCGCGCCGCCCGAAGTGGCCTGCACGAAGGCGCCGAGCAGCCCTGCCGCCAGCGGCGCCTCGAACAGCACCGGGCAGGTGCGCGTATCGAGCTTGCGCGCGTTCAGGCGCGCCAGGGCGCGTTCGGCGGCGTAGCGGCCGACTGCCTCGGGCTGGGCCATCTTTTTCGGGTCGCGCACCGAGGTGTACCAGTCGTCGCGCTGCATCCTGGCGCCCTTGCCGGCGATCGGCGCCACCGACAGGGTGTGGCGCGAGAACGGATAGCCGCCCGCGAAACCGCGCGAATTGGCCGACACGAAGTGCGACTGCTGCACGTGCACGCTGGCGCCCTCGCTGTTGGTGATGCGCGCATCGACGTCGAAGGCGGCCGCTTCGGCGCGCTGCGCCAGGACCACCGCTTCTTCGGTGGAGATCATCCACGGGTAGCACAGGCGCAGGTCGCGCGGCTTCATTTCGAGCATGTCGGCGTCGGCCAGGCCGGCGCAGTCGTCGTCGGCCGTGAAACGGGCGATGTTGTAGGCCGCATCCACCGTGGCGCGCAGCGCCGCCGGGGAAAAATCGGACGTGCTGGCATTGCCCCGTTTTTGACCGATATACACGGTCACGCCCATGCCCTTGTCTTTATTCTGCTCGATCGTCTCGATTTTGCCACGCCGGACCGACACTGACAGGCCGCTGCCCTCGCTGATGTCGACGGCAGCATCGGTGCCGCCCATCTCCCTGGCAAAGGCCAAAACGTCGCGCGCCAGCTGCTGCAGCTGATCCTGGGTGTGGATAAAGACGGAGTCGTTCATGTGGTGTTTTCTTCGGCTGTCCGGTTAAACGGGTATGATAGCAGTCGTTTACAGTTTTTACTGATCGGCTTTACGCCTATCGGAACCATATCATGCCAAATCCAAACCGGGGCGCCTGCGGCTTCCAATCGTCCGAGTTCGAGCAAGAATACGAACGCCCGTCCAAGTCCGAACTCAAGCGCCAGATGAGCGAGCTGCAAAAGCTCGGCGAAGAACTGGTCGCCGAAGCGCGCGACCGCGTCAAGCGCGTTCCCATGCCCGAAGACGTGCGCGATGCGATCCTGGCTTGCCAGCTGATCACCAACCACGAGGGACGGCGTCGCCAGATGCAGTTCGTCGGCAAGAAGATGCGCACCCTCGACGAGGAAGAAGTGGCCGTCATCCAGCGCACCATCGATAGCTGGAAAGGCATGTCCAAGGCCGATACCGCGGCCCTGCACGCGCTCGAACGGCGCCGCGAAAAGCTGCTGGCCGACGACAAGGCCCTGACCGTGCTGCTCGAAGAAAATCCGGAACTCGATGTGCAGCACCTGCGCACCCTGATCCGCAACGCGCGCAAGGAACAGGCCGAGAACAAGCCGCCCAAGGCCTACCGCGAGATCTTCCAGATCCTCAAGGATATCAACAAGAAGGGCAAGGCCGCGGCCAAGCCGGTGGACGAGGACGAGGACGGCGAGCCGATCGATGACGAGTCCGACGACGAGTAATCCCACCGAGCTGGTGATCGGGCTGGTGTCGGTCTCCGACCGCGCCAGCGGCGGCGTGTACGAAGACAAGGGCCTGCCGGCGCTGGCCGACTGGCTCGCCAGCGCCATCACCACCGGCTACCGCATCGAAACGCGCCTCATTCCCGACGAACGGGCGCGCATCGAAGCGACCCTGGTCGAACTGGTCGACCTGGCGCGCTGCCACCTGGTACTGACCACGGGCGGCACCGGCCCCGCGCGGCGCGACGTCACGCCCGAGGCCACGGTCGCCATCGGCACCCGGGAAATGCCCGGCTTCGGCGAACAGATGCGCCAGATCAGCCTGCAGTTCGTGCCGACCGCGATTCTGTCGCGCCAGACGGCCGTCCTGCGCGAGATCGACGGCCACGCCGCGCTGGTGATGAACCTGCCCGGCCAGCCGAAGGCGATCAAGGAAACCCTCGAAGGTCTGAAAGATGCTGACGGCAAGCAACTGGTCGGCGGTATTTTCGCGGCCGTGCCCTACTGCGTCGACCTGATCGGCGGACCGTATATGGAAACCAACCCGGCCGTGTGCAAGGCATTCCGGCCGAAATCGGCGCTGCGTCCCGCGCCGTCCACCGAGACACAACCCATGACCCAACTGTTAGAAAACATCGAAATCGACACCGCCCCGAACCCGACGGTGGCGATCATCTGGATGCACGGCCTGGGCGCGGACGGCAACGACTTCGTGCCGCTGGTAAGCGAACTGGACTTGAAAGGCTTGCCCGGCATCCGTTTCGTCTTCCCGCATGCCAACACGATGCCGGTGACGGTCAACGGCGGCTACGTGATGCGCTCGTGGTACGACATCGTCAACGCCGACCTCGGCCGGCGCGAAGACGAAGCCGGCCTGCGCGCCTCGCAGTTGCAGGTCGAGGCCCTGATCGCGCGCGAAAAGGCGCGTGGCATTCCAGCCTCGCGCATCATCCTGGCGGGCTTCTCGCAGGGCTGCGCGATGACCTTGCAGACCGGCCTGCGCCATCCGGAAAAGCTGGCCGGGCTGATGTGCCTGTCCGGTTACGTGCCGCTGGCCGACAAGATCGCCGCCGAGCGTTCCGAAGCCAGTCTGGGCACGCCGATTTTCATGGTGCACGGGCAACACGACGGCGTGATCCCGATCGCCCGCGCCACCGCCTCGCGCGACCTGCTCAAGTCGCTGGGCTACCAGCTTGAATGGCACGACTACACGATGCAGCACTCGCTGTGCCAGGAAGAGATCGACCATATCGGCGTCTGGCTCAAGAAAGTCCTGGCCTGATGCAAACGCCGGGGGGCGGCCCCCGGCGGCCAATCGTGCAACTTCAGTCCGTGTCCGCCCGGAGAGCGTAGAATGCGTTCTTTGATAGCAAAGGCAGACAATGAAAAAAACCGGCATGGCGAAGAGTGACGCCAAAAAATTGATGGGCAAGATGGTCGCCCCGGGCGCAGCCGGATTCGGCAACGCCGACAACGCCGCCGTCGACCGCCGCGAACAGCGCAAGCGCGACCAGGCGCTCGGCCTGGTTCCCTTCGCCGTCAAGCTCAACAGCGACCTGGTGCTGCAACTGCAAACCCTGGCCAAGGAACGCGACACCGACCTCAACGAAGTCGTCGCCGAACTGCTGGCCAAGGGCCTCGCGGCCTGATCCACTCAAGGTGAAAACGGTCGTTCTCGGCGGATACGGCAACTTCGGCGCCCGCATCTGCCGTGCCCTGGCGCCCAGCCCGGGCATCGAACTGATCGTCGCCGGGCGCGACCTGAACAAGGCCAGCGCCCTGGCCAGCGCCTGCGGGCACGGCGCCGCCGCGGCGCGCATCGACCTCCACGATCCCCAACTGACGCAAGCGCTGCGCGCCCTCGGCGCCGAACTCGTCATCCACACGGCAGGCCCTTTCCAGCAACAGGATTACGGCACCGCGCTGGCCACGGCCGCCGCGGGTGCCCACTATATCGACCTGGCGGACGGGCGCCGCTTCGTGTGCGACTTTCCGGGCGCGCTCGATGATGCCTTCCGCCGGCAAAATCGCCTCGCCATCACGGGTGCGAGCAGCGTGCCGGCCATGTCGTCGGCCGTGGTCGACCATCTGACGGCGGGCTGGCGCAGCATTGCATCGATCGACATGTGCATCGCCCCGGCCCAGACCGCCCCGCGCGGGGTGGCCACCATGGAAGCGGTGCTGAGCTACTGCGGCGCCCCGATCCAGGTGTGGCAGGATGGCCGCTGGACCACCCAGCTGGGCTGGGCGGCGCCCAAAACGGTCGCGTACGCGCGCCTGCGCCCGCGCCTGGCGTCGCTGTGCGACATTCCCGACCTCGAACTGTTCCCGGCCCATTACGCGGGTGTGCAGTCGGTGATGTTCCGCGCCGCGCTCGAAATCGGCATCAGCCAGCGCGGCATGGCGGCGCTGGCGGGCCTGCGCCGCATGGGGCTGGTGCCGCGTCCCGAACGCTTCGCCGCCCTGCTCAACCGCGCCGCCGATGGCTTCAATTTCCTCGGCTCCTCGCTGGGCGGGATGGTGGTGCGCGTGCGCGGCCTCGACGCCGGCGGCACGCCTGTGCAGCGCGCCTGGCACATCGCGGCCGATCATGATCACGGCCCGGAAATCCCGTGCATGGCCGCGGTCCTGCTGGCGCGCCGGCTGGCGGCGGGCACCCTGGACAAGATCGGCGCCTTCACCAGCGTCGGCCAGCTGAGCCTGGCGGAGTTTGAACCGGAGTTTGGCAAGTGGGGGATGGTGACCGACCTCGGCGAGTGATCGGTTATGATCCGTACTCGGACAACAACGCTTGAAGAGGTAAAACCATGGCCAAGAAAGAAGAACTCGACGAAGAAACCCTGGCGCTGATTCACTGGTGCATCGAGGTGGAAGGTTTCCTGGTGGCCGGCGGCGCAACCCAGAAGCAGGCGCAGGACCATATCGAGGAACAGGTCGAGTGGTTTACCGACCAGTTCTATGATGGCTTGACGCCGGAAGAAGCCGCGAAGGAAGCGCTCGCTTAAAGCGGCGCTGCTGTATCGGGCGCATCCAGGGCGTCCGGGTCAGGCGGCGACGCCGACGACCAGAATGGCGCCGTGACGCGCTAACAGGCTTGACGGTCAGGACGCGACCAGGCGCCATTCATCTCTTTCTTACCGGCCATGCCGGTGTCTGTTGCCGCCGCCCCAGGCGTGCCGGCTGAAGCGCCAGTGGTGTTGCTCACCGACGACAACGATGTTGCCGCCAACCCGGTGGCCAGGCGAACGATCCAGAAGACAGCGCTCTGCGCTTCGGGCCTTGCATGCCCCGACAGCGATGGCGACGTGAAGCCGAGTGGAAACATTTTCCTGTTGAAACTTCTGCAATCGGTGAGAATACGTCATACCAACTCTTCAGCGAAAAAATGGACATTCTCATCCTCTTCATCGGACTTGCGGCAGGATTTTTCGCATGGCGCTACGTGTCGAATTCGTCGCAGCGGCGAGGTAAGGGCAAAGGACACCTCAAGGCGGCGGTTGCCGGTTTTTTCGCTGCCCTTATCTCCATTTCCATCCTTCTGGCGGTACTCGAACCGGAATCGTACGTGAAGTCGCGGGCGGACACGGAAGCGAAAGCCAAGCTCAAGGCAGAGGCGGATGCCCTTGAGGCTGCGAAGACAAAAGAAATGCAGGCCGCCGAAAAGGCCGCCGCCGCCGCCGCGGAGTTCGAAAACAAGGACCGGAAAACGATGGCGTATCTCATGTGCCAACGCTACGTTAAAGCGAGCCTGAAGGCACCCGCCAGCGCAGTCTTTCCGTCGTCGGACTACACAACGTTAAAACAGCCCGGACAAACCTACGTCATTCGGTCCTATGTCGACGCGCATAACAGCTTCGCCGCCATGCTTCGGAGTCACTGGCACTGCTCAGTCCGTTACAACGGTGGCGAGGAGTCGAGTGGCGACAGCTGGACCTTGATCGATATCAAGCTCGTAGCGCAGTAGCAACGAATCGGGCGCAGATGCGGCGCGCGGCGCGGCCGTCGGGCTATCACCGCCGTCGCCAGAAACGCTCGCTTAAAGCGGCGCTGCGTCATCCGGGCGCCGCTGGGGTGTCGCAAGGCGTCCACTGGACGCGCTGGCCGTCCCACAGGGCCTGCGGGTCGGGCAGCGAGGCCGGTGGCCAGAACGCGGCCTTGAAGCGCTTTCGGTTGCCGGGGTCGGTCGCCAGCCTGTCGCCGATGGCCAGTTCCAACGCGTCATGCCGTGCGCGATCGCGTGCCAGCGCCGGATGCCTGGCATCGGCCGCGTCCGGCGTTCCGCCGGCGGCGAGATAGCGGCGCCAGATGGCCCAGTCTTCCATCACCAGGGCCAGCAGCCCGGGTGCGATCGGCGACAGGTAATAGATCTCATCGTCACGCTCTTCCATGCCATACATGTACCCGTTCGCATAAATATGCGGAACGCCGTCCAGCTCGGCGATGCCGAGCAAATTGCCGTCGTAAAAAACATGAACGGTTAATACACGATCGAATGTCATCTATCTCGTCCTAGCGGCCAAAAGCGCTAAAGAAGTTCACTATTCTGGAAACATCGTTGAGCCATTTACAGTTGCCGTCGCGTAGCTCGGAGCGGCCTGTTCGCGTCGCCCGTCAATTGCGCGCGGCAAGCACTCCCGGTGATGAATCGCTGATCTGCTGCAGGCGGCCGCCTCCAATACCGCGCGCGCGCATCCGCAAGCAAATGAGATGCCCGTCGAGCCTGAATGATAGCCCCACTGGCCATCGAACCGCGAAAGTTCAATATGTTGGGGCAATCGTTGAGCCGGATACAGTCCCCGCGGGTTTCCCTTAAAGCGACCTGTGCGCGCGAGATGATGTCGCGTACGCTGACAGGACTCATCCCTGCAGTCCGCGCTATCACTGACGCTTTCTCATCCTGGAAATCGTATGCAGCGTCACGGCACCGCGCTATTGAATTGAGCCATATACGAGAGGTCCTATCATGATCATTGAGCCAAGGTTCGACGAGCACAATGTAAGAAAAGTCGAGGCAATCCTGCTCGACCACCCCATCGCACGCGACTACTTCCAAGGCGAACTCTATGACACGCTGGGACACAGGCTGAACACCATCGCGCTTGACCTGCAGGATGGCGGGACAAGCGAGCTCAATGAAAAACAGAGCGCGCGCCTTTTTATGATGCCGGACGGGTCGATCGCACGGTCACTCCATTTGAACGAACATGGCAACGCGCCATCCGGCATAAACATTCAATCCACCAATTCGCTCGTCATGGAGGGTGAGCAAAATAGTGTGATTGCTTTTCGTTCGGAAACGACTCCTGGCGTCTGGAGCAAGGCTCTGCACATTGATCAAATGATGCTTCGCTCCGAAGCCCCAAGCAGATTTGGCACTGTCGCGTTCGGCCTGATGGTGGTCACGGCCTATCGGCTCGGTTTTTCCCATATCCAGCTATTTGCAGCCGGACGCGGGCCTTTGCAACCAGACGATCCCGATGCACTCGTCGGCTACTGGGTGTGGCCCAAACTGGGCTTCGATGCCGCCGTCAACGCCGCGGAAATAAGCCGGCATCCGTCTGCGGCAATGCATGGTTTGCGTACAGTGCAAGAAGTCACCGCACGCACGCCCGAATGGTGGAAAGCATGTGGCAGCGCGCGGCCAATGCTATTCGATTTGCGCTCGAACAGTCCATCATGGTCAATTCTGCTAAACTATCTTTGCACGACAGTGGCAGCATTTTAGCCGCTTTTGCGATCACGAAAGCAACTATTCCTGCAACGACACTTAAAGTGAAAAGCCATGAGCACACTCAATCAAGAGCAAGCAAACGAGCTTGCTACGTACAAGCGCGCCTCGGCCGCGCTGCGAAAGAAAATCGCCGCCGCTGCGGTCCCCGATGACCGGGAAATCCTTCCGGTGAACGGAAAAATCCATGTGAGTCTGACTGGAAAGCCATTGAACTCCGAACAGCAGAAAGCCCTGTTCGGCGAGTCAGCGTTTTCCGTCGCAGTGCTGCGGGAGCTTGCCGACGACGGCACGTGAGTGCGGCACTTGCCGACGTTCGACAGAACCTTTATTCCGGCAACGGCACCGCCGTCGATGCCGGCGCTGGCGTTTGCGCCGCATTCATCACCATCGCCAGAAACGTGTAGTACCCGTTGATCCCCATCAAATCGACCACGCCTTTTTCGCCGAACAGGGCCAGTGCGTTGGCATAGGTCGCATCGCTGACCCGCTTGTTCCTGTGCAGCTCCACGCAAAAATCGTACACCAGCGCTTCATCGACCAGCATCGCCGGCGACTTGCGGCGCTGGGCAATGGCCGTGACGATGCCCGGCTCGATGCCGCTGCGCTCGGCAATGGGCGCGTGGATCGCCCATTCGACCTGCTGGTCCCATTCGCGCGCCGTCACCAGGATGGCAATCTCCGACAGGCGCGTGCCGATCGCGCTGCGGTAGCGCAGGTATTCGCCCATGCGCTGCGCGCTTTCCATCAGCTCGGGACTGCGCAGCAGTGGCACGAAGGGCCCGTACAGCGCCCCGCGCGGGCCGTCGATGATGGCTTGGGCGACGGCCTTCTGCTGCGGCGCGAGCTGCTCGAAGGGGATGGGGCCTAGTCTTTCTCTCATCAAAGAATGTTCCCAACGGCGGAAATATTTCGCAAATGCATAGCAAAATTAATTATAAATTCATCGTACTTTGTTTTGCTTTTTCGAGGTGTGCAGATTCATGAAAAAATTCCATGGCCCCCGAAAATGTGTGTTCATGGCGACGCTATACTGGACTCAGTGGCTCCGGCCGAACACCTCGCTGCCGGACCACCAGCTTCCAAGTGCAATGGATCTCGATGACAAAAATACTGAGGAGATATTGAGATGTCGAAAACGGCAACGGCGGTATGGGGCGGTATTCTGATGTTGGCGGCAGGCGGGGCATCTGCCCAGTCGTCGGTAACAATCGGTGGATTGGTCGATCAGTATGTTGGATCGTTGCAGTATAGCGGTGAACCTGCACGCCGCACGGTGGTGCAAAATGGCGGCATGTCGACCTCGTGGTTTGGCTTTCGCGGCGTCGAGGATCTGGGCGGCGGCCTGAAAGCCGAGTTTATGCTCAACGGCTTCTTCCTTGCCGACACCGGCGCCTCGGGGCGCTTCGGCGGCGACAACCTGTTCTCGCGCGACGCCTTCGTCGCACTGTCGGGCAGTTTCGGAAAAATCACGGTGGGGCGCACCAGCGCGCCGAGTTTCCTGCCTGCCGTGCTATTTAACCCCTTCGGCGATTCCTTCCAGTTTTCCCCGCTGATCCTGCACACCTACGTGCCGACCGGAACTGTCGGTGCGCGCAAATGGGTCGCCACCACGGCTGGCGATAGCGGCTGGAGCAACCAGATCCAGTATTCCACGCCGGTGGTGAATAACTTCCAGTTCAATTTCTATTATGCGCCGGGCGAGCAAGCCGGCAAGAGCAGCAACAAGAACGTCGCAGTCAACGCTTACTACAATAATGGTCCGCTCGGCTTGACCGCAGTCTACCATACCGTGCGGGTGAGTAATCCGAATGGCGGCCTGCCGATCCTCGACGCCACCAAAGCGCCAAACGATTACAGCAGCATCGAAAAGCAAACCGGCTTCTACCTGGGTGCACGCTACGATTTTTCGGTGCTTAAGGCATTCGTCACTTACCGAAAAAACAATGACGATGCCGCCGCCGCCCGCGAGATGGACGACAAGACATTTACCTTGGGGGCAAGCGTGCCGACCGCCAGCGGCGCCATCCTGGTCGGCTATGCCAATACCGAACGTGGCGGCAACTTGCTCGCGGCAGACCTCAAACGCGATACGGTCAGTGTCGGGTACGACCACAACCTGTCCAAGCGCACCGACTTATACACGATCTTCATGTCCGACAAGATCACCGCATCGTCCCGTGCCCGCAGCTTCGCAGCCGGGGTACGCCACCGGTTCTGAGTTGGGTTTGGAGCACGGCGGGGGACCGCCGTGCTGGGATTGTCTTACTTGTAGATGCCGCAAGCGATCAGGATATCGTCGACCTTTTCAATATACGCCGACTTCGGTTGCAGCGCTCCCGTTTGCGGATGGGGCCAGACGAAATCGACCCAGCCGCTGCCTTTCTGTTGTGCCACGTCGATGTAGCTCTTGACGGTGCGCACACCATTCTGGTCTTTCACTTCATACATATTGCGGCCAATAATTCTTGGATTGGGGCTGGCCAGGTTGATGCCCTTCATGTCGTAGGCAAAGATATACAGGCTGCCGTCGACGAACTTCCCTTTGGGGTCATTGAATGCGGCTATAGCTTTTTCACGGCCCACTTCCTTGTAATACGCAACCCCTTTTTTTACCATGGCGATTGCTTCCTCTGGCGTGCGTTTCTCTTCCGCGGCGGCGCCGGCTTGCATGCCGATGGCGAGAACAAACATCGCTAACGCTTTGAAAAAAATCTTCATAATGCCCCCTCCGGTTTGCGTCATGGAGCCCGATTCTGGCCCGGTGAACCTTGCAGGTTCTCATTAATATTAGCAGCTTTTTTTACTAGAAACGATGGGCAACAGCGATTTGTCCGTCCGGCGCGACAGCAATCCCTTACCCAATGACAGCAGCGCCGCCGCGACCAAGCCCTGGGCCTGGTGCCTTTCGCCGTCACGCTCAATAGCGACCTGTTGGAGCACCTGTTTGGCGGCGCTGAAACGCGTCGGCGGGCAGGGCGTCATTGACCTGGCAGGCATCAACGGCTACTACACCTTTCTGGCGACGACGATGAATGCAGCGCGGACGGCTGTCCCAGTGTCGCCTGCCAAGCCGTTACCTGAGTAGACCTCCTTGCGCTTGGACTGGGAGCGATGGTCGCCAAGTAAATCATGTATTGATGGCCCGTCTATTATCAGCTCCGGGCTGTGTAGCAGCGGCACGAACGGCCCGTACAGCGCCCCGCGCGGGCCGTCGATGATGGCCTGCGCCGCCTGCTGCGCGGCCGTGAATTGTTCCGGAGCCAAGGGCCCGAGTCGGTCGATCATGGTGCTTGCCTTTCCTCTGTTGCGTTTATTGCCGCAAGTAAAAATATTCGCACAGCCCCGGGGATAAATCAAAAGAATCGGGACGTTCTCCGTTTATTGTCAAGCATCAACAATTTCAGCGATGAGGAAGCCATGAGTCACATGATGCACCGCAATCTCCGGCAAACCCCGCCGGTTGCCGTCAGCGCCCAGGGAATGCTGGTGCGCGACAGCGAGGGGAAAACCTATATCGATGCCTGCGGCGGCGCGGCGGTGTCCTCGCTCGGGCACGGCCACCCGGACATTCTGAGCGCGATGCACCGCCAGATCGACCGCAACGCCTACGCCCACACCGCCTTCTTCACCACCGACGTGGCCGAGGAACTGGCCGACCGCCTGATCGCCGGCGCGCCCGACGGCTTGAGCCAAGTGTACCTCGTCTCGGGCGGCTCGGAAGCGATGGAAACGGCGATGAAGCTGGCGCGCCAGTATTTCGTCGAGACCGGCCAGACCCAGCGCACCAAATTCATCGGGCGCCGCCAGAGCTACCACGGCAACACGCTCGGCGCGCTGGCCGTGGGCGGCAACGAGTGGCGGCGCCGCCCTTTCGCGCCCCTGCTGATCGACGTGGCGCGCGTGGCGCCCTGCTACGAATACCGCGACCGCCTGCCCGACCAGACCCAGGACCAGTACACCAGCGCCCTGCTGCGCGAACTCGACGAGCAGATCCACGCGAGCGGGCCGCAGAACATCATCGCCTTCGTGGCCGAACCGGTGGTGGGCGCGACCGGCGGCGCGATTCCGCCCACGCCCGGCTACTTTCGCGGCGTGCGCAGCCTGTGCGACCGCTACGGCATCCTGTTCATCGCCGATGAAGTCATGTGCGGCATGGGCCGCACCGGCACCATGTACTCGATCGAGCAGGATGGCGTCTCGCCCGACATCGTCACCATCGCCAAGGGACTCGGGGCCGGCTACCAGCCGATCGGCGCGGTGCTGGCCCAGCGCGCGCTGGTCGACCAGCTGCGCAAGGGCAGCGGCGCGTTCCAGCACGGGCACACCTACATCGGCCATCCGGTGGCCGCCGCCGCCGCGCTGGCGGTGCAAAAGGTGATCGAGCGCGACGACCTGCTGGCCGCCGTGCGGCTGCGCGGCGAATCGCTGCGCCGCATGCTGCAGGCCGAATTCGGCTCGCACCCGAACGTGGGCGACATCCGCGGGCGCGGGCTGCTGATGGCGCTCGAACTGGTGAAGGACCGCGACAGCAAGCAGCCGTTCGACCCGGCGCGCAAGCTGCACGCGTCGGTCAAGACCAAGGCCATGGCCAATGGCCTGATGGTGTACCCGATGGGCGGCACCATCGATGGCGTGCACGGCGACCATATCCTGCTGGCGCCGCCGTTCATCGCGACCGAAGCGGACCTGTCGGAAATCGTGTCGCGCCTGTCCGATTCCATCGCCGCCGCGCTCGACTGAGCCGAGCGGGCGGCCGGCCGGCGCCCGCTACGGCGCCGGCCGCTTTACCGGCCAGCCTAGTCGGCCGGCGTCTTGACGATCATGTCGACGATGGTCCACGAAAAGTCGGAGCGCAGCGTGCCGTCGAAGATCGGATCGGTGATGCTCATGTAAAAGTCGCTGGCGTACGGCATCACGGGTTTCGGCTCCGGCGCGTACGCCGCCATGTTGTGGCACGTCATGCAGTTCGACTGGATCCCCGTGTTGGCGTTGATCGACCCATTGATCGGGCGGCTGATGTCGGCAAACACCTCCGGTCCGAAACCGGCCTCCAGATACGGATTGTAGCCATACACCGGCGCGCCGACATTCTTGCCGCCGGTAATCGGCTGCGCGGGCGAGACCGTGGAATACGCCAGCGCCATCGCATAGTGCCGCGATGCGCTGTCCAGATACGCCATCGGCCGCGCAGCGGCGATGGTGGCGGAACTGGGCGCGAACGGACGCTCGGCGTTGGCGGACCACCAGTAGGTTTGCCAGGTCCACATCCTGTTTTCACGCGAGGTGACGTGCATGCCGATCAGGATCGCGATGTCGCCGGCGGCGACCGGCCGGTTGAGCTGGGCCGACAGGAAGGCCGCATTGTCGTGGGTGACCCGGCTATGGATGAAGTCGCTCAGGTAGAAGGTGCTGGCGGGCGTGCGGCCTTTGCATCCGATATCGTTGCTGTTGCCGCTGATGCCCAGGGGACGGCTGATGTCCACGTACACGCAGCTGTTCCAGTCCGCTTCGCCAAAGCCCGTGTCCGGCTTGGCGGCGCCCGGCCCGGGCCAGCCCGGGAAAGTGTAAATACCGCGCGGTACGTGCTTGGGAATGATCTTGTACACCGGCTTGATGGCGATCGCGTTGGTCGGGAAGTTCGGCAGCTCCGTGTAGCCTTGTGCCATCAGCTGCTTGAGCGTGCTTTCATAGAACAGGCGGTGGCTGATCGCATGCTGCGCGGCCGGCGGGTTGTAGGCCACCGACACCAGGATGGCCGTGTCCGGCGCGGCGGAAGGGGGCGCAGCAGGTGCGGCCGCCGGCGCCGGCGGGGCGTTCTTGACCGGCGGCCGGTGGCCATGCTGGAACTGGCGCGGCCGGTGCAGCTCGAGCGTGGGACGCGGAATCGGACCGCGCTTGCCATCTTCACGCGGACGCTGGGGCGCGCTGCGGAAAATGATGTTCGACGGCGAGGTCCAGGTCTCGAAGGCGCGCACCCCCGCCCCGTCGACCGTGCCGACGGGTTGGGTCAGTCCGGCCCACAGCCCCCATGCGTGCTGGTGGATCCGGCTCTCCTGGCCGCCGAAGATCCATTGATTCAGCTCAGTCTCGGGCTTGGGAAAGACAAACGCCGGGTTGGGTCGCGGCAGGTCCGGCAGGCACACCAGGTTGCCGTCGATATTGCCGATGTCGCCGTACTGGCGGATCGCGTTCAGGCAGGCATCGACCTTGTCGAGGGTGCTCATCTGCTGGGCGCCGCTGAGTTTCCTGCAACTGGCCTTGAGCGAATCGCCGTGGACCATAATATGATTGCAAGAAAGTTGATAGCTGCCGTGGGGAATGACCTGGGCGACGCCGGGCAATGGAATCGCCCAGCTCGCCAGGGCGAACAGGATGGGGGTGCGATAGCTGGTCATAGTCTCTTTCTTCTGTCAGTTGAAAGGAGAAAGACCGGCATGGCTGGAAAAATGTCATGCAGGCCGCGCACGCCGCTTTTCGGGCGTGCTGGTCTGCATGGTGTGCCCTAATTCGCAATTGAATATAACGAAAAGTCACGCTTGCGCGATGCTATGTCCTTACGCAATAGAAGCGTCGCCCGGGCGCGCGGCTGGCGACGGTCAGCCTGCCTGCTTCAGGTGCTGGCGTAGGCGATGACATCCTGCTGCTGTTCGCCGAGGCCGGCAATGCCCAGGCGCAAGGTGTCGCCTTTTTTCAGGAAGCGCTGCGGGCTGCGTGCGATGCCCACGCCCGGCGGGGTGCCGGTGGCGATGATGTCGCCCGGTTCGAGCGTCATGAAGCGCGACAGGTAGCTGACGATCTGCGCCACGGTGAAGATCATGGTCTCGGTGCAGCCGGTCTGCATGCGCTTGCCGTTCAGTTCCAGGTACAGGTCGAGGCGCTGCACGTCGATCACCTCATCGCGCGTGACCAGCCACGGGCCCACCGGACCGAAGGTGTCGCAGCCCTTGCCCTTGTCCCACTGCGGACCGCGTTCGAGCTGGAACGAGCGCTCCGAAACGTCGTTGACGACGCAGTAGCCGGCCACGTAATTGAGCGCGTCTTCTTCCGTCACGTACTGCGCGCGGGTGCCGATCACCACCCCCAGTTCGACTTCCCAGTCGGTCTTTCTGGACCCCTGCGGCAGCATCACCGGGTCGTCCGGGCCGGACAGGCAGGTCACCGCCTTCATGAACACGATGGGTTCAAGGGGCGGCGTGGCCCCGGTTTCGGCGGCGTGGTCGGCGTAATTGAGGCCGATGCCGATGAATTTGCCCACGCCCTTGAGCGGCACGCCCAGGCGCGGCGTGCCGCGCACCAGCGGCAGGGTTTTGTAATCGAGCTTGGCCAGCTTGCGCAGCGCCTTGTCCGACAGGAGCGAGGCATCGATGTCGGCCACCACGCCGGACAGGTCGCGCAGGCGGCCTTCTTCATCGAACAAGCCGGGTTTTTCCTTGCCGGGACGGCCGTAACGGACCAGTTTCATGTGTATTCCTTCAGATGGGGGACAGCGCAAAGTCGCCCGCGATTGTAGCGCAGGCCGCCAATGCGTATCAGCGCAGGGTCAGGAGATAGGCGCTGATGTCGACCGCGTCGGCCTCGCTCACGTCCTGCACCGGCATGGCGGTGAGCGGATCGATGGCATGCGGATCGCGGATCCAGCGCACCAGGTTTTCCTGCGTGTTGGGCAGGTGGCCGGCGATGAAGCGGCGCTTGCCAAGGCCGCCCAGGGGCCGCCCGACATAGGTCTCGGGACCGGTCACGCCGGGCACCACGTGGCAGGCGTTGCAGGCGTACTGGGTCAGCGCGATGCGTCCGCGCGCCGGGTTGCCCGGCCAGCGCGCCGGCGCCGGGCTCGCCGCCGGCGCCGGCGCGGACGACGCGGTCATGGCGGCATACGCGGGCGGCGCCAGTTCCGGCAGCTTGACCATGAAGGCCACCACCGACCAGATATCGTCATCGGCCAGATGAAATTCCCAGGCCGGCATGCCGCTCATCTTGATGCCGTTTTTGGTGATCCAGTACAGTTCCGCCGCCTGCCAGCGGCGCGCCGCATCGACCAGCGGCCCGGGCACCGGCTGCATGCTCTTGCCGAAGTCCTGTTGCGCCACGCCCGGCGCGCCGTGGCACTGCACGCAGTGGTCGCGGTACAGCAGCGCGCCCCGGGCGATGCGCGCGCCGGCGTCCAGCTTCGGCACCGCCACGCCGCGCGCGTGAAAGCGCACCGAGTCGCGCATGCCCTGCTCCAGCAGCGTGTGGACGAACTGGAAGTGCTGGTCGGTCGAGGCCACGTTGTACCAGCCGCTCTTGAGCACCAGCGCCGTCCCGGCGGCAGCGGCCAGCGCGGCGCAGGCCAGGGTCGCGGCAGCGGTCTTGAGGATGAGGCGGACGCGGTCGGAAGGCATGGTCGGGCACCGCCAGGGGTGCGTTCTGTTGAAAAAAAACCATCAATGATTTCTTGTATTATATCGATCCAAGTCGCTTTCGCAGGATCGTAACGTGCGCGTGTTTCCCTTCCCGCTCGCCCTGGCGGCCGTGCTGTGCGCGGCGCTGGCCGGCTGCGACAACCGCGCCGAACCGGTGCCCGTGACCGGCGGCAACGCGACCCTCGGCAAGCGCCTGATGGAGCAATACCAGTGCGGTTCCTGCCACGTCATCCCCGGCGTGGGCGCCGCCACCGGCACGGCCGGTCCGCCGCTCGACAAATTCGGCCGGCGCAGCTACATCGCCGGGCGCATTCCCAATTTGCCAGGGCCGCTGGCCGACTGGCTGGTCGATCCTCCCGCCATGAAGCCCGGCACCATGATGCCCAACATCGGCGTGTCCAAAGCCGAGGCGCGCCACATGGCGGCCTACCTGGCCACCTTGCGATGAACGGCGTCTTGCTGCAACCGTTGCTGCCATCGACGCTGCCAGCGCCGCTGCAATCCGTGCTGCACCCGGCCGGCCCGGACGCGGCCATCATCAGCCAGTTCGCCTGGGTCCTGTTCGGCGGCGGCGCGCTGGTGTTCGCGCTGGTGATGGTGCTGGCCGCCCTGGGACTCGGGCGGCGCGCGCGCACGGTGCGGCCGATGTTCTGGATCGCCGGCGCCGGCGTGGCCTTTCCGGTAACGGTGCTGACCGTGCTGCTGACATGGAGCACCTGGCGCAGCGGCCAGATGGCGGCCCAGACCTCGCAGCACGCAACGCGGGTGGCGGTCAGCGCCAACATGTGGTGGTGGGAAGTGCGCTACCCCGACCCCGGCGGCGGGCCGGATATCGTCAGCGCCAATGAAATCCATATTCCGGCCGGGCGCCCGGTGTACCTGGGCTTGACCGCCAGCGACGTCATTCACAGCCTGTGGGTGCCCGCGCTGGGCGGCAAGATGGACATGGTGCCCGGGCGCGTCACCGGCCTGACCCTGCAGGCGGACAAACCCGGCGTGTACCGCGGCCAGTGCGCCGAATACTGCGGCGAGCAGCACGCGCGCATGGCGCTGCACGTCGTCGCCCACACCCCGGCCGATTACGCCGCCTGGCTGGCGCGCCAGGCCAGGCCGGCCGCCGCACCGGCCGATGCCGCGGGCGAGACGATCCTTGCGCGCGGACGGCAAGCCTTCATCGAGCAGCGCTGCGCGGCCTGCCACACGATCCGCGGCGTGAGCGAGGTAACGCGCCTGGGACCGGACCTGACCCATGTCGGCGCTCGCCTGCACATCGCCGCCGGCACCCTGCGCACCCATCGCGGCACCCTGGCCGGCTGGATCGCCGACCCGCAGAGCATCAAGCCGGGCGCGCGCATGCCGCCGGCCAGCATGGACGGCGACACCCTGAGCGCGCTGGCCGCCTACCTTGAGCAGCTCAAATGACCAGTACCGCGCTTCCCAACACGCTGCCGCGCCCTCCCGGCGAACTCGAACGCCTTGAAGCGGCGTGGACGACGCCGCGCGGCTGGCGCTATCTGACCACCGTCAACAACACCAATATCGGGCTGCTGTACATCGGCACCTCGCTGCTGTTTTTCCTGCTGGCCGGCGTGCTTGGCCTGCTGATGCGCATGCAGCTCGCGGTCCCCGAAAACACGTTTCTGAGCGCCTCGACCTACAACCAGGTGTTCACCATGCACGGTACGGTGATGATGTTCCTGTTCGCCATTCCCGTGGTCGAAGCCATCGCCGTCTACCTGCTGCCCAACATGCTCGGCGCGCGCGACCTGCCCTTCCCGCGCCTGTCGGCCTACGCCTTCTGGGCTTACGCCATCGGCGGCCTGGCGTTCTTCTGCACCCTGTTCGTGGGCCTGGCGCCCGACGGCGGCTGGTTCATGTATCCGCCGCTGACGGGCAAGGCGTATTCGCCCGGGCTGAACGCCGACTTCTGGCTGCTCGGGATCGGCTTCATCGAAATTTCGGCCATCGCCGGCGCGATCGAACTGATCGTCGGTATTTTGTTTACGCGCGCACCCGGCATGACGCTGGGCCGCATGCCGGTGTACGCCTGGGCCATGCTGGTGGTGGGCGTGATGATCGTGTTCGCCTTCCCGGCGATCATCGCCGGCACCGCGCTGCTCGAACTCGAACGCGCCTACGACTGGCCATTCTTCATCGCCGACCGTGGCGGCGACCCGATCCTGTGGCAGCACCTGTTCTGGTTCTTCGGCCATCCCGAGGTGTACATCATCTTCCTGCCGGCCGCCGGCATGGTCTCGACCATGATCCCGACGATTGCCGGCGTACCGCTGGTGGGACGGCGCACGATCATCGTGGCGCTGGTGGCGGTGGGCTTTTTCAGCTTTGCGCTGTGGGCCCACCACATGTTCACGGCGGGGCTGGGCGTGCTGAAAATGAGCTTCGTGTCGGCCGCCAGCATGGCCGTCGCGGTGCCGACCGCGATCCAGGTATTCGCCTGGATCGCCACCATGTGGCGCGGGCGCGTGAGCATGTCGGCGCCGGCGCTGTTCCTGCTCGGCTTCATGTTCATTTTTGTCCTCGGCGGGCTGACCGGCGTGATGGTCGCCGTGCTGCCTTTCGACTGGCAGGTGCACGACACCTATTTCATCGTCGCCCACCTGCACTACGTGCTCATTGGCGGCATGCTGTTTCCGGTGTTCGCGGGACTGTATTACTGGATCCCGCTTATCAACGGCAACCAGCTCTCGGAGCGCCTGGCGCGCTGGGTGTTCGGCTTGATGTTCGGCGGCTTCAACGTGGCCTTCTTCCCGATGCATATCACCGGCCTGCTCGGCATGCCGCGCCGCGTCTACACCTACAGCAGCGAGATGGGCTGGGATGGGCTGAACCTGCTCTCTTCGGTGGGCGCCTTCGTGTTTGCCTTCGGGGTGCTGCTGTTCCTGTTCGACCTGGCGCGCACGCTGCGCCTGCCCGACAAAGACGTCGGCAACCCGTGGAACGCGGCCACGCTCGAATGGCTGCCGTCGGAAGACTATGGCAACCGCAGCATCGCGCGCATCAGCTGCGCCGATCCGCTGTGGGAGCAGCCAACGCTCGCGCGCGAGGTCGAGGCGGGCCGGCATTACCTGCCCGGCACCGTCAGCGGACGGCGCGAGACGATTGCCACCAGCGCGCTGGGCGCCGTGCCGCGCTACCTGATGATCCTGCCCGGCGACAGCTGGTGGCCGTTGATCGCCGCCGCCGGCACCGCGGGCTTCTTCCTGCTGCTGACAGTCAAGCTGACCTGGACCGCCTGGGCCTGCGGCATCGCGGCCATTGTCGGCATCATTGCGTGGCTGTGGCAGTCGGACCGCCCGCCGCCGCTGGCGCACGCCAAGGTCGCCGACGACCTGACACTGCCGGTGGGCGCGCGCGGCACGGCCTCGCACTCGTGGTGGGCTACCCTGATCATTCTGGTGGTCGATGCGACCATTTTCGCGTCCTTCGTGTTCGCCTACATCCACATCTCGATGCGCCTGACCGTGTGCCCGCCGCCGCAGGCCGCGCTGGCCGCGCCTCTCTGGCCGCTGCTGTCCATCGCCCTGCTGCTGGCCAGTTCGGCGCTGTTCTGGCTGGCCAGCCGCGCGGTGCAGCGGCGCCGTCTGACGCCGCTGGTGCTGGCGGCGCTGGCGTGCATGCTGGCCGCCTTTGCCTGCGACTTCAACGGCCAGCGCCTGGCCGGACTCGATCCGACCGCGCAAGCCTGGAGCGCGACGGTGGCGACCCTGCTCGCTTACCAGGGGCTGCATGTGATCGTGCTGGTATTGGCGTCGCTGTACCTGTGCGCGCGCGCCTGGCGCGGGATCCTGACCAGCGCCAGCCGGGCGACTTTGGATAACACGGCGCTGATGTGGCACTACACCAGCCTGCAGGGCATCGCGGCGGCGGCGGCGATCCACCTCGTGCCATGGCTGATGGACTGACATGCGCGAACACCTTTTCCGCAAACTCCTGCATGCCTGCGCACCGCTGCTGGTGTGGGCGCTGCATTTTTTCTTTTGCTATGTGTGGGTGGCGGCGCTGTGCGCGCCCGGCATGATTGACGGCGAAGCGCCGCGCCGCTGGGTGGTGGGCATGGCGTCGGCGCTAGCGCTGGGAGTGTGTTTGTGGCTGGCGTGGCGCGCGCGCCATGTGCTGGCAGGCGCCTCGGAGGCGACGCGCCTGTTGGACTGGGCCAGCGCCGGCAGTGCCGTGCTGGCAGTGGCCGGCGTGGCCTGGACTAGTTTGCCGGCGTTGATGCTCGATGGTTGCGGGTAAGGCTGCGCGGCCGAGGCACCGAGGGCGACTGCTAAGCCGCTAACCCCAAAACCGTCTTCCCCGCGGAGGCGGGGATCCATGGCATCTACGAGCAGCGGTGATATGGATCCCCGCCTGCGCGGGGAAGACGGAGGTAAAGGTTGCGGCTAATTGACCGCGACGGGCGCGCTTGCCACCGTCGGCGTCACCCGCCAGATCACATTACCCACATCATCGGCCACCAGCAGCGCGCCGGCCTTGTCGACCGCCACGCCGACCGGCCGTCCGTACGCGTCGCCCGCCTCGTTCACAAACCCCGTCAGGATCTCGATCGGCTTTCCTTTCGGCATACCTTTGTCGAACGGTACGAACACCACGTTGTAGCCGCTCAATGGCTCGCGGTTCCACGAGCCATGCTGGCCGATAAATGCGCCGCCCGCGTACTGCGCGGGGAACAGGCTGCCTTCATAGAACACCATGCCCAGCGGCGCCACGTGGCTGCCCAGCGCGTAGTCGGGCATGATGGCCTTGGCCACCAGCTCCGGCTTGGGCGGCTTGACCCGCTCGTCGACGTGCTTGCCGTAGTAGCTGTACGGCCAGCCGTAAAACCCGCCATCCTTCACCGAGGTCAGGTAATCGGGCACCAGGTCGCTGCCCAGCTCGTCGCGTTCATTGACCACCGTCCACAGGGCGCCGCTCTGCGGCTGCCAGCCGATGCCGTTCGGATTGCGCAGGCCGGAAGCGAACAGGCGCGTGGCCTTGCTGGCCAGGTCGACTTCCAGGATCGCGGCGCGGTTGACCTCGTTCTCCATGCCGTTCTCGGCCACATTGCTGTTGGAACCGACGGTGGCGTACAGCTTGCTGCCATCCTTGCTGGCGATGATGTTCTTGGTCCAGTGATGATTGATCGGCCCGCCCGGCAGGGCGGCCACCGTCTCGGGCGCGGCACTGATTGCCGTCTCGCCGCTGCGGTAAGGGAACTTCACGATGGCATCGGCATTGGCGATGTACAGCACATCGCCCACCAGCGCCATGCCGAACGGCGAATTGAGACCCTTGAGAAACTCGGTGCGTACTTCGGCCACGCCGTCGCCATCGGCATCGCGCAGCAGGGTGATGCGGTTGGCGCTGGGCACGCCGGCGCCGGCCTTGGCCATCACCTTCTTCATCACGAAGCCCTTGATGCCCTTGCCATCCTCGGGACGCGGCGGGGCGTTGGTTTCGGCCACCAGCACGTCGCCATTGGGCAGCACGTACAGCCAGCGTGGATGGTCCAGGCCGCTGGCCAGGGCCTTGACGGCCATGCCGGGCGCGGCGCGCGGGACCACGCCCGCGGGCCAGCCCTTGGCGGGCGCGATATTGACAGTCGGAATGAGGGTCTTGTTCGGCGCGGGAATGACTGGCGCCGGGCCGACGCCAGCGCTGGCCGGCAGGATGGCCTTTTCGCCGCAGGCCGCAAGGCCCAGCAGCATGCAGCCTGCGAGCAGGCGAACGGACGGATGGTCGCGCATGGAAAATCTCCTTGGATTGGACGGGAAGCGGTCCCGGGGATTCTAGACGAATCATCCAGGCTGGCTCGCCCGTTACGCCACCGCGCCCTCCGCGTGCGCCTGCACGGCTGCCGCGGCCGGCGCGCGCCCGCGCCGCCGCACGTACAGCACCAGCCCCGGCAACTGCAGCAGCACCAGAATGCCGAACGCAGCCTGGTAGGCGCTGACCGGATACTGGTGCAGCACATTGGCTTGCCACAAGCCCAGCACCTGGCCGAAGCCGGCCTGCACCAGGAAGGCGCCGATAAAAATCAGCAAGTTGAGGCAGGTAGCGGCGCGCCCGGTCAGGCTGGCGGGCATGCTCTGGGCCACGATCGCATACTCGATGCCGGTGATGGTGCCGATCAGGGTAAACAGCACCGAGAGCGTCTGGAAGCTCGGCTTGAAATTGAGCACCATGCCGATCTGCACCAGCAGGAACAGGCCGATGCCGATGGCCGCCACGTCGAGCGGTTTGACGCCGCGCCGCCCGGCCCACTCGGTCAGCATGCCGACCGCGATGGCGCCGAAAATGACGGCGGCCATGCTCAGGTACAGCAGGTACGCCACGGCGGCGTCGGAAAAATGCGCCACGTCGGACAGCCAGCGCCCTATCCACAAGCCCTGCAGGCCGAAAAACACGGCATGCGGAATGAGCATGAGCGAAATGGTCTTGCGAAACGCCGGATCGCGGTAGACATCGAGGATCGATTGCAAGGTCGGCGCCGGCGCCTTGGGCGCGCTGGCGGCGGCGCGCGGGGTCACCAGCCAGATCAGCAAGCCGACGCAGGCGGCCAGCGCGCCGAGCACGATGAACAGGCCGCGCCAGTCGGTGAACTGCAGCGCCAGGCGCACCGGCAGGGTGGCCGAGGCCGCGCCCAGCCCGCCCACCGCGATCAGGTAGCCGTGCACCGACGGCAAGCGGTCCGGTGCGATCCAGCCGGAGATCGACTTGACGGCCGACATGAAACAGCCGCCCAGCCCGAAGCCGATGACGGCGCGCGCCACCACCAGTTCCGCGAAGCTGTTGCCATGAGCGAACATGAGGGCGCCGCTGCCGGCCAGCAGCATCAGCACCAGTTGCACCTTGCGCGGTCCGTAGCGGTCGAGCGCGATGCCGACCGGCAGCTGCACCAGCGCGAAGGAAAAGAAAAAGGCACTGGTGAGCAACCCCAGCTGCCCGGAGGTGAGCGAGAGCGACTGCACCAGGTTAGGCGCCAGCACGGCGTTGACGGTGCGCAGCAGCGAGGACAGGTAATGTCCCAGCGCAAACGGCAGGAACACGGAGAAAAAAATGGCCAGACCGGACAATCCCTTGTGCTGCTGCGCGCCTCGCATCATGCTTCTCCCCGGCCTCAGGCGGCGTCGGTCTGCTTGCTGCAGCCGCCCGCGCCGGCCCGCTGCGCCGTCGTGATCGGAATCACCTTGCCGGCCGGCGCATGCACGGCGCCATCGTCCTCGCTTTCAAAGAAGAATTTGCTCTTGCCGAAGGCCGGCACCAGGTGGTCCATCCAGGTTGCCTTGTCGTCGAACTTGGCGAAGAAGGGCTTGCGCACCCAGTCCGGATTGCGCGCCTGCAAAAATTGCAGAGCGAACAGTTTTTCGCCATTGATGGTGACCACGCCATCGATCACGACCTTGCCGGGGAAGGCGCTCATGGAGGGCCCGCGCACCGTGCGCGACAGGCCCGACACCATCTGGTAGGCCGACTGGAAGATGTCGTGGGCGCGCGCCAGCGGCAGGGAAAAGTACTCGCTGGGGCCGGTGTCGCGTTCGACGAACATATAGTAGGGAATCGCGCCCAGGCGCACGCCGGTGGTCCACAGCTCGGCCCAACTGGCGGGGTCTTCGTTGATGTGGCGGATCAGCGGGCCTTGCATGCGCAGGGTGGCGCCGGTCGAGACGATGCGCTTGACCGCCTTTTGCGCCATCTCGT
Organism: Massilia scottii; assembly: GCF_030846495.1. Classification (NCBI taxonomy): domain Bacteria; kingdom Pseudomonadati; phylum Pseudomonadota; class Betaproteobacteria; order Burkholderiales; family Oxalobacteraceae; genus Massilia; species Massilia scottii. The sequence goes on from NZ_JAVCWM010000003.1 coordinate 221,806, forward strand.
TGCGCAGTTCGACGGCGTGGCTGTAGTGGCCCATGATGGCCAGGTTCTTGCCGGAGGCAACCACCTTCTCGAACAGGCGCATCAGGTCGTCGGCATCGCGGTCGGTGACGAAACGCTGCGGCCAGTAAGCCACCGCCTTGGTGCCGATGCGGATGTTCTGGATGTGCGCCAGCTCGGGCACCAGCAGCGATTCGAGAAAGCCCGCCAGCGAACGGGTATTCATGATCATCGGGTCGCCCCCCGTGATCAGGACGTCGGTCACATCCGGATGGGTGGCCAGATAAGCCACCAGTTCGGTCGTTTCGCGCGCATCGAACTTCATGTCGTCCATGCCGACGAATTGCGGCCAGCGGAAGCAGAAGGTGCAGTAGGCGTGGCAGGTCTGGCCGGCGCTGGGGAAGAACAGCACCGTTTCCTTGTACTTGTGCTGCAGGCCGCGCAGCGGGGCGTCGTTCACGCGCGGCACGTTGTGGGTCATCTGGCCGGCCGGATGGGGATTCATGCGCATGCGGATCGTGTGCACCAGCTGGTTGATGGCCGTTTCATCCTTCTTGTACAGCACCAGCTCGCGCAGCCGGGCGTATTCCTGGGGCTGCAGCATGTCGCGGTGCGGAAACACCAGGCGGTAGATCGGATCGTCCGGAATATTGCTCCAGTCGATCAACTGGTCCATCACATATTCATTGGTGCGAAACGGCAGCACCCGCGAGACCACTTCCACCGCTTCCTGCAGCTCGGGCGACATGAATTGCCACTGACGCGCATTGGCGATCGACTGGCGGGTGTAGGGCTTGAATTTGGGGGGCGAAAGATCGGTCACGACGGGCTCCTGAACGGGGTGGGAAGGCAGAAAATCATCATATGCTTGCCCTGAAGAATCAAATTGCCTTAAATCAATATGACGAAGCAACGTTGTTCTTGTGCCCGCACAAGCGGCCTGGAGTGTGGCGTGCGCGCATCCTTCGCCTCGCCCTTGACATTGCGCAATCGGCTTCGGAAGCGGGGGCGTAGATTACGCAATGCACCCAAGCAACACCCCTCCATTCCTGAAAGGATCTGCCATGAAATTGCTGCTGACCGCCACCGCCCTGTGCTTCACCTTTGCCGCCGGCGCCGCCGGCGCCGCCGACCCCACCGAAAAAGACGCGATTGCCATGGTCGAGCGCGGCGTTGCGCTGATCAAATCCAAGGGCAAGGAAGAAATGGTCAAGCGCATCAACGCCAAGGACAAGGATTTCGTCCAGGGCGAGCTGTACATCGACATGCGCGACCTGCAGACCGGCATCGTGCTGGCCCACCCGATCAATCCCTCGATCGTGGGCAAGGACCTGACCGACGTGCCCGATGCGAACGGCAAGAAATATCGCCGTGAAATCATCAACCTGGGCCAGTCGAAGGGCAAGGGCTGGGTCGATTACCAGTACAAGAACCCCACCAACGGCAAGATCGAACCGAAAACCACCTATATCCAGCGGGTCGACGATGTGGTGCTGGAAGCGGGCATTTACAAGAAGTGATGCACCTGGAATGCGGGCGGCATCTGCCGTCCGCGCAACGTACTGTCGGGAGTAAGGCATGCTGAACAAACTGCGTATCGGGCCCAAGCTGCTGCTGGCCCCCGCTCTGGTGCTGATTTTGCTGATGCTGGTGGCCGCGGGCGCCTGGTACGGCATGGTGCGCCAGAATGCTTCACTGGAAAAAATGGTGCTGGTGCACGCCACGCGCCAGAAAGCCGCGGCCGACGTGGCCGGCGACGCCAAGCATGCGCACGCCAATATCTATCAATTGCTGGCCTGGATCAACGGCAGCTTCGCCCAGTCGCGCGTCGATGCGCTGACCGCCGACATCGGCAAGAAGCACCGCGCCATCGCCGACCAGCTGACTGCGCTGGGGCAGATGGCCGACCCGTCCGAGAAAAAGCTGATCGAAGCGGCCGGCGTCACGCTGGCGGCCTACCGCAAGGGGGTGCTGGAAACCATCGAAATGGCGCAGATGGACCAGTCGATCGCCACCAACTCGATGCAAAAGGCCGAGAAGGAATTCGTCACGCTCAGCGCCAGCCTGGGCCAGCTGGCGTCCCTGGAAAAGACCCTGGCCGAGCATGCCTACGCCGAGGCGCGCGAACAATTCCGCTCGCTGGTGGGGGCGATGGCGGCACTGGTGCTGCTCTCGATCGGCCTGTCGCTGCTGGCCACGATGCTGGTGCGGCGCGGCATGCTGGCCGACATCCGCGCCATTGCCGGGGTGGTGGGCGACCTGGCCGAGGGGCGCCTGACGGTGGGCACGCCGAACCGCGGCCGCGATGAAATCGCCGACACCTCGCGCGCGCTGGACCACACCATCGCCAACCTGAACCAGACCTTGCGCACGGTGCTGACCTCGGTGCACTCGATCGACACAGCCTCGAAGGAAATCGCCACCGGCAACCTGGACCTGTCGAGCCGCACCGAAATGCAGGCCGGCTCGCTGGAACAGACCGCCAGCGCGATGGAAACGCTGACCCTGGCGGTGAAGGAAAACGCCAGCAATGCGCGCCGCGCCAACGACCTGGCGTCCAGCGCCGCCACCCTGGCCGCGAGCGGCGGGCAGGCGGTCGAACGGGCGGTGACGACCATGGCCCAGATCAAGGCCAGCTCGGGCAAGATCGTCGACATCATCGGCGTGATCGACGGCATTTCGTTCCAGACCAATATATTGGCGCTGAACGCGGCGGTGGAAGCGGCGCGCGCCGGCGAGCAGGGCCGCGGCTTTGCCGTGGTGGCGGCCGAGGTACGCACCCTGGCGCAGCGCTCGGCGGCGGCGGCCAAGGAAATCAAGACCCTGATCGCGGCCTCGGTCGCCATCATCGACGGCGGCAGCGCCTCGGTCAATGAAGCGGGCAGCAGCATGGGCAATATCGTCGCCTCGGTCAAAGAGGTCAACGAGATCATCGAGCGCATCAGCCTGGCCAGTTCCGAGCAGGCCGAAGGCATTGCCGAAGTCAATATGGCGGTCGGCCAGATGGATTCCATGACCCAGCAGAACGCGGCACTGGTGGAGCAAGCCGCGGCCGCGGCCGAAAGCCTGCACGAGCAGACGGTGAACCTGTCGCGGGCGGTATCGATCTTCCAGATCGATGCCGGTCCGGAGGACGAGCAGCAAGACACCGGGCAGGCCGACCTGCACGGCGACCCGGATGCCGGCTACCGCGAACCGGCCGAGCGGCGCGCGGCGTCGAGCAGGATGCGGGCGGTAGGCGCGCGCGGACTGTCGGCGGCGGCGCGCGAGGCAGCCGGACGGCGCGCGCTCTGACGTTGCGCGGGCTCAGCGTGGCCCGGCCAGCGTGGCCCGGCTCAACGTGGCCCGGCTCAGCGTGGCCCGGCTCAACGTGGCCCGGCTCAACGTGGCCCGGCTCAGCGGAACGGCTTGCTCACGAAGCGCGAGCCGGCCAGGCCGAAGCGCCAGGGCACGTCCATGGCCCTGGAAATGCCGATCCGCGGTCCGGCCACCACCACGACCGGATCGCCTGGTGCGCTGAGGGCGAACGGCGGCGCATCGAGCGCCAGCGCGTTATGGGCGCGCGTCACGCCCAGCGCCTGGCACAGTTTGCCGGGTCCGGAGCACAGCAGGCGCACATCGTCCAGGGCGCGCCGCTCGCGCATCACGCCGATGCCCGCCAAAGGCTCGAGCGCGCGGATCAGCACCCCGGCGCCATGGCCATGGTCGCGGCAGACGAAGTTGAGGCACCAGTGAATCCCGTAGGAGCGGTACACATAGGCATGCCCGGGCGGGCCGAACATGGCCAGATTGCGCTCGCTCGGACCGGAAAAGCTGTGCGACGCCGGATCGTCGCGGTCGTAGGCCTCGGTTTCGACGATGCGCCCGCCCACGCCATCGACCAGCAGCACCACGCCGATGAGCTGGCGCGCCACCTCCTGCGACGGCGCATGAAAATCGATGCCCGCCAACTGTGTCTTTGTCTGCATTTTCATAAGAAACAATATTACCTTGCCAAATTGGCGCGCAATGTGCGGCCGGGCACCAAACAGATCCGTCCGGTGTGACGCTACCCCAACACTGAAGAAAGATTCTTTTCTGATGGCGACAAGATCAGCCACAGTCAGGCAGACTGGTTTATAGTGACCCATTGCAAGAGATTCCTCACGGAAACTAATCTTCGATATCATATGAGCAACCCAGCCGCCCTAGCCACCTCCTCCGACGACCCGGTCGACGCCCTGATCAGGTCGATCCGGATTCCGCCGCGTCCGAGCCTGCTGGCCGACCTGCAGCGCGAACTGATGTCGGAAGACCCGTCGCCGGCCACCATCGGGCGCATCATCGCCAGCGACGTGGGCATGTCCGGGGCGCTGCTCAAGCTGGCCAATTCCTCCTTCTACGGCGGCAAGCGCAAGGCCAAGTCGATCGAGCAAGCGATTTTGTTTCTAGGAATCAACCAGGTGGCCGCCCTGATGACCGGCCTGCTGGCGCGCCGCACCATCGGCGCCGACCACGCCTCGCTGGCCAGCTTCTGGGACCTGTCGACCCGGCGCGCCCAGGCCATGGTCTACCTGTCGCGCCGCCTGCGCATCGGCGAAGCCGACGTGGCCCACACCTTCGGCCTGTTTTGCGACACCGGCGTGCCGCTGCTGATGCAGCGCTTTCCCGGCTACGCCGCCACCTTCGCCGACGCGGCCAACGACCCGCTACGCCCCTTCACCGCGCTCGAAGATGAACGCCACAGCACCAACCACGCCGCCATCGGCTGCCTGCTGGCGCGCAACTGGGGCCTGTCGAGCGAGGTCGCCTGGGCCATCCTGCACCACCAGGACTACGCCGTGCTCGAAGACGAAGCCACCGACGACGCCGTGCGCGCCCTGGTGGCGCTGTCGCTGCTGGCCGAAAGCGCCATCCAGCAGTACCAGGGCCACGGCGGCTCGCTCGAATGGGACAAGGGCGGCGCGCGCGCCAGCGCCTACCTGGGCCTGTCGGACGACGACATCACCGACCTGCTCGACGAACTGCACGATTCCTTCCACGGCGAACACTAGACTTTCGCGCGCGCGGCGACGATACTGAAAGCCAGACTTCAGGAGGCGACGATGAGACGACTTGCCAGCTTGGTCATCTGTACCCTTTCCTTGCTGGGCAGCGGCTGCGCGGGCCTGCGCGTGCCGGCTCCGCTGCCGCTGCCGGCGGTCTTCAGCGATGCCTCGTTCGCGCCGCCGCCGGCGGCGGTCGGCCCGGAACAGCTGTTCGTGCTCAGTCCCGCCATGCGCGCCTATGTCGAGAGCCCCGAATTTGCCACCGTGATGCGCAAGCTGGGACCGGAGCGCGGCCTGGTCGAAGCGCTCTACACCAAGGGCGAACTGAAACTCGAATACGACGCCAGCGTCACCCGCAACGCCGCCGAAACGTTCGACGCGCGCATGGGCAACTGCCTGTCGCTGGTCGTGATGACGGCCGCTTTCGCCAAGCACCTGGGACTGGAGGTGCAGTACCAGGACGTGATGACCGACGACGTCTGGACCCGCAACGAAGGCCTGTATTTCGCCAGCACCCACGTCAACCTCTCCATGGGCAAGCGCCGCGCGGCGCAGGCGCGCGGCGTGACGGCCGACGAGCGCATGCTGACCATCGACTTTTTGCCGCCCGAAGACAGCGCGCGCTACAACACGCACACGATCGAGGAGCGCATGATCGAAGCGATGTTCATGAATAACCGCGCGGCCGAGGCGCTGGCCGGCACGCGCCTCGACGAAGCCTACTGGTGGGCGCGCGCGGCGGTAGCGCACCTGCCCACCTTCGCCACCCCATACAACACCCTGGGCGTGATCTACCAGCGCCACGGCGACAATCCGCTGGCCGAACGCGCGTTCAAGGCCGCCCTGACCCTGGAACCGGAAAGCACGATCGCCATGCACAACCTGGTGCCGGTACTGTCCAAACTGGGCAAGGCCGAGGAATCGAAGGCGCTGGCGGCGCGCCTGGCCGCGCTGGAACCGACCCCGCCCTACCACTGGTTCCACCTGGCGATGAAGGCGATGCAAGAAGCGCGCTATGGCCAGGCGCGCGACCTGCTGCACAAGGAAGTGCGGCGCGCGCCCTTCAACCACGAGTTCCACTTCTGGCTGGCGATCGCGCACTGGCGCCTGGGCGAGGGCACCGCGGCGCGCGACGCCCTGGCGCTGGCGCTCGACAACAGCACCACGCGCGCGGCCACCGAGCGCTATTCGGCCAAACTGGCCTTCCTGCGCTCCCAGATCGGCAACCGCCAGCGCGCTTACTGAGCGCCGCTTCCTGTACGTAGAAGTCGCAACTGGCGCGCCCGGCGAGCGCCGGCCTATAATCGATGCTCGTCCATTCTTAGCGAGCCTCCATGCGCAGCGACCTGCCCGCCCTGATCATCATCGACATGCAAAAAGCCATGGCCAATCCGGCCGCCGGCCAACGTAACAACCCCGATGCCGCGGAGCGCATCGCGCGCCTGCTGGCAGCCTGGCGCGCCGCTGACGCGCCGGTGGTCCACGTGCGCCACATCTCGCGCACGCCGGGCAGCCTGTTCTGGCCCGGCCAGGCCGGCGTGCAATTCCAGGATGCGCTCGCGCCCCTGCCATCCGAACACGTGGTCGAGAAAAACGTCCCCGACGCCTTTATCCATTCCACGCTCGAACGCTGGCTGCGGGTGCGCGGCGTCGAGCGCATCGTCATGGCGGGTGCAAGCACCAACAATTCGGTCGAGGGCAGCGCGCGCAGCGCCGGCAACCTGGGATTCGACACCACCGTGGTGGCCGACGCCTGCTTCGCCTTCGCCTGCACCGACTACGCCGGCCAGGCGCGCAGCGCCGACGAGGTGCACGCGATGGCGCTGGCCAACCTGAACGGCGAATACGCCACCATCAGCGACAGCGCCAGCGTGCTGCGCGAGCTGGCCGCCGTCTGACGATTCCCCGCCAATTCATCAATAGGTCATAAACAGGCTCTAGACTTCCAGCCATCGTTCACTGGAGCCTTCATGACCTCAACCCTTTCACGCCGCGGCTTTCTCACGCGCGGCGGCATCATTGCCGGCGGCACGGCGCTCAACGGTTCGCTGCTGCTCTCGGCCTGCGGCGGTTCGGACTCCCCCGCCCCTTCCGTGATCCCGAGCGAAGCCGAACGGCCCAAGCTGCCCTCCGGGATCCAGTTCGGCGACGTGACCGGCGAGCGCGCCGTCATCTGGAGCCGCAGCGACCGCAACGCGCAAATGATCGTCGAATACGATACGAGCGAACGCTTCACCAACGCCAGCCGGATCGTCGGCCCGTACGCCACCGAGGCCACCGACTTCACGTCGCGCGTCGACTTGTCTGGCCTGCCCGCCGGCCAGACCGTGTTCGTGCGCGTCAGGTACATCGACCCGGCCAATGGCCGCATCGAGAGCGAAGCGGTGTCGGGCCAGTTCCGCACCATGCCGCAGGCCGACGGCAAGCGCGCCATCCGCTTTCACTGGAGCGGCGACCAGGCCGGCCAGGGCTGGGGCATCAACACCGACTTCGGCGGCGTGCGCATGTACGAATCGATGCGCAGGCGCGATCCGGATTTCTTCATCCACAATGGCGATACCGTCTACGCGGACGGCCCGATCGCGGCCGAAACGAAGGCCGAAAACGGCCAGATCTGGAAAAGCCTGGTGACCGAGGAAGTGAGCAAGGTCGCCGAAACGCTCAAGGAATTCCGCGGGCGCCATGCATACAACATGCTGGACCTGAACTTTCGCAAATTTGCCGCGCAGGTGCCGCAGATCTGGCAGTGGGACGACCACGAGGTCACCAACAACTACAGCGGCGCCAAGAACCTCTCTGCCGACGCGCGCTACAAGGAAAAGAACGTCGCCCTCCTGGCCGAACGGGGCCGCCGCGCGTTCCTGGAATACGCGCCGATGCGCTATTACAAACAGGCCGAACCCCAGCGCATCTACCGCAGCATTGCGTACGGCCCGCTGCTGGACGTATTCGTGATCGACATGCGCAGCTACCGCGGTCCCAACAGCACCAACCTGCAGACCGAGGAAAACGCCAGCTCGGCGCTTCTGGGCTCGGCGCAGGTGGACTGGCTGATCGCCGAACTGACTGCCTCGAAGGCCACCTGGAAGGTCATTGCGTCGGACATGCCGATCGGGCTGGAAGTGGCCGACGGCAAGGACGCCAGGGGCGTGGCGATGTGGGAAGCCGTGGCCAATGGCGTCAGCGGCCCGGCCTCGGGGCGCGAGCTGGAAATGGCGCGCCTGCTCAAGGGTATCAAGGCGGTGCCCAACGTGGTCTGGATCACGACCGACGTGCATTACTGCGCGGCCCATTACTACGACCCGGCCAAGGCGCATTTCACCGACTTTGCGCCGTTCTGGGAATTCGTGGCCGGCCCGATGAATGCCGGCGCCTTCGGCCCGGGCAAACTGGATATGACGTTCGGCCCGACCGAAGTGTTTTCCAAGTCGCCTCCGGTCCAGAATGCGTCGCCGTTCGCCGGCTACCAGTTCTTCGGCGAAGTCAATATCGACCCGCAGTCGAAAGCGATGAAGGTCGAACTGCTGGACCTGAACGGGGTGACGCAGTTCAGCAAAACCCTGCCGGCGGCCGGCATTTAAGCCGCCACCGCCTGCGCTCCGGCGCGCGCAAGCTGGTGGCGCATCAGCTGGAAGTACAAGCCATCCTGCTGGGCCACCAGCTGCGCGTGCGTGCCCTGCTGCGCCAGCCGGCCCTGATCGAGCACCAGGATGCGGTCGGCCTTGACGATGGTGGAAAAGCGGTGCGCGATGATGATCGTGGTGCGCCCCTGCATCAAGGTGTCGAGGGCGCGCTGCACCTGCAGTTCGCTGGCCGAATCGAGGGCGCTGGTCGCTTCGTCGAGAATCAGGATGCGCGGATCGCGCAACAAGGCGCGCGCAATCGCGATGCGCTGTTTCTGCCCGCCCGACAGTTGCGCGCCGCGCTCGCCGACCACGGTATCGTAGCCGCCGGGGAAGCCGCTGATGAAATCGTGGGCGAAGGCCAACGTCGCCGCTGCCTTCACCTCGTCCAGCGTGACTTCGCGTTCGGCGACCGCGAACGCGATATTCTCGAAAATACTGCCTGAAAAAAGCGATGGCTCCTGCTCCACGATCGCCAGCTTGCTGCGGATGCCGGCCAGCGGCATGGCGCCCGCCTCGACGCCATCGAAGGCGATGCTGCCGCTGTCGGGCTGGTAAAAGCCCAGGATCAGGCTCGCGATGGTCGATTTGCCGGCGCCGGACGCGCCCACCAATGCAATGGTTTCGCCGGCGGCGATGGAAAAACCGATGCCTTTGAGCGCTTGCGCGTCGGGCCGCTCGGGATACGAGAACACCACATCGTTAAAGGCCAGATTGCCCTGCAAGCGCACCTCGCTGTTTGCTTCCTTTCCCGCCGCCGTCCGCGCTGCGCGGTCGGCGTTGACGACCTCGAAAATCCACTCGGTGGCGCCGATGGTGCGCATCCACGCGTTCCAGAATTCACCGATGGCGCCGGCCGCTTCCGTCACCATGCTGGCGTACAGGATAAAGGCGGTCAGGTCGCCCACCGACAGCACGCCCTGGCCGATCAGGCGCGCGCCGAACCACAAGGTGCCCAGCAGCGCCAGGTACACGAGGAAGGACGAGCCGCCCCGAAACAGCGCAAACAGCGCGCTGCTCGACACCGACAGCGACAGCGCGTGTTCGGTGGCGCCGGCATAACGGGCGCGCGCGGTGCGCTGCTGGCTGAAGGCGTGCACCAGGCGGATGTTGGAAAAATGTTCGTGCGCGACCTTGCCGCACTCGGCCTGGCCATCCTGCATCAGGCGCGCGCGCTTGCGGTACACCTTGCCCGTCATCTTGCCGATGATGAGGGTGGCCGGCAAGAAGAACACCAGCATCAGGCACAGCGCCGGCGAAATCGTCAGCAGCATCACCACCCCGCCGATGAACACGCACAGACAGCGCAGCGACACCGCCATCCCCATGGTCAGGGTGTCGTGCAGGACTTCGACATCGGCCGTGAGGCGGTTATTCAGTTCGCCGACGTGGTGCTTGTCGAAGAAGCGGATCGGCTGCCCGATCAGCGCCGCGTACAACTGGCGCCGGATGCGGGTGACGATCATGTAGCCGGTCGACTCGAAAATGTAATAGCGCGCGGTGGCCGCCACGGCCTGCACCGCGAGCACGGCCAGCATGATCAGCGCCAGTGAGCTGAACCAGGCCATGTCCTTCCGCACATTGATGTTATCGATGAAGTACGACAGCGCCTTGGGATAGGCCAGCTGGATCAGCACCGTGATGGCCATGCACACCAGCCCGGCGCACAGGCGCGCGGCAAAGGGGCGCAGCAGGCGCAGGCGATCGAGGTGGGGCGACGGCCGGCTCACGCGCTTGCCTCGCTGGCGATGCGTACCTCGTCCATCTGTCCGGAAAAACTGCGCCAGTCGTCGTCGCCGATCATGCCGCGCGCGTCCAGGGTGCCGGCCTGGCTGACGAACAGATACGACGGCGACGACATGACGGGATTGAGCATTTCGTAGTCGGCGGCGGCCACGCGCAGGGTGCTGCCGGCCAGCGAGGTCGCCTGCAGGAAGCGGCGCAGGCGCCATGCCGGTTCCAGGCTGACCAGCCAGATCGCCAGGCCGGCGTCGCGCGCCAGCGGCGCCAGGCGCTCGATCTCGGGCAGCTTCTGGCGGCATTTGGGGCAGGCGCTGGACAGGAACAGCAGGACCGCCGGCTGGCCGTCGCCGCCAACCGCGACCGGCGCGCCGCCGGCCAGCGGCTTGCCGGTGAAGGCGGGAACCGGTTCGCCAACCGGCAGCATCGACGCCGCCCTGGCGGCCGTGCTCAGGCTATTGACGACTTTCGACAGGCGCAACGACAGCGTCAGGTTCAGTGCCACGCTCAGTGCCAGCAGCAGCAGGATGAGGGCCAGGACGTCGCCGTCCATCATGCGCTCCGTTTCAGGGCGCGGGCCAGATCGTGGAAGCCGATAGCGCCGATCGTGCCGGTGAGCGCCAGCGCGGCGGCCAGCGCGCTCTCTTTCTTGCCGAAAGCCGCATCGCCGGAAAGGGCGAGGCAGGCGCCGATACTGGCGATGATCAAGCCATTGCGCAGCAAATCGTAGCCGGAGACCGGCCGTTCGCTCTCGCCGAAGCAGCTGCATTTGACGCTGCCTTCGACCACGTAGCGATAGCCTACCAGCGCCGTCACCAGCACGAACAGCAGCAGGGCGCCGGCCATGCCCGCGCGCCCGATGCCGCCGCCGGCGAGAATGAGGGCGGCAAGCAGCGCTTCGGCCGCGACCAGCGCGGGCGCCAGGATCGTCGCCGCCTGCCGCGGCAGGCCGAAGGAGCCGGCCAGGTTATTGGCGAAAGCGGCCAGCGTGCGTAATTTGCCAAGGGCGGCGCAGGCGAGCAAAAAGGCGGTGAAGAAGCGGATGATCTCCGCGAGGTAGGGCGCGGCGCTCATACGGCTCTCTGGCTCCAGCGCGGCAAAAAGCCGCCGCTGCGGTGTTCGCGCAGCATGCCGCCGTCGCGCGTGGCCAGCAGCACATCGTTCCACGGCGCCTCGGCCGATTCGCGCAGCCCGCCGCCCACCAGCGCTTGCAGCGCGCGCGAGATGGCCCAGGCGCGCTCCTCCACTTCCGGCTCGCGCCGGATCGTCAAGCCGAGTTTTGCAAGCTCCTCGCGGGTCAGCGCATAGTTATGCGAGTAGTAGCCGAACATCAGTTCCTTGACCACGTCCAGGCGGAACGTTTCGGTTTTACCGGGCATCTGGAAGCGCAGCAGCTCTTCGCCGATCTGCATGACTTCCTGCGTGGTGCGGTAGAACGCGGTGAGGGTCGGCGGAAAGATGCTGTTGCACAGAAGTCCCAGCGACTGCAGGCGCGCCTCGTCGGAACTGACGCCGAACCATTCCTCGCTCATGGCGCCGAACATCTTGATGTCCTGGCATGAGAACGAGGAGGCGGCGCTGTCGTCCCCGGTGCCGCCATGCAGGTGCGGATCGATCGGCGAGAACATGGCCAGGTCGCCGGCGATGATTTCGTCGGCCGCCAGCGCCAGGATGGTGGCCGAGGATTCGCAGTGATAGGGCACGATGAAACCCAGGTGGTCGGTGAACTGGCGCAGCAGCAGTGCAATACGGCGCGCCGCGTTGACGATGCCGCCGCGGCACTGCAGCACCACGTCCAGGCGCGGCACGCGGCCGATGCCGCGGCACTGTTCATACAAGGCAGGCAGGATCTCCAGGTCCAGATTCGACGCCGCGAACACCAGCACGCGGCTGGTGCGCAGCGATTCGATCTCCTTGATGTGATCACGCACGGGAAAGCGGGCCGGCTGGGTCATGCGCACTCCTCAATGAGTCGGTCGGCCAGCGCGTCGAGCATCGCGAATTCGGGAATCAACTGCTCGACATAGAGAAACTGGCCGACGGGATTATTTTCGAGAAAAACATAGTCCTGTTCCGGCGTGACGATCAGGTCCAGCGCGCTGTAAGGCAGGCCGTAGCTGCGCGCGAACGCCAGGCAGCGCTCGCGCACCGCGTCCGGCAAGATGGTCGCCTCGTACAGGATATCGGCCGACATATCGCGCGAATCGATGGCGGTGCGCTGGTCGTCCTGCGAATGGATTTTTGCCGCGAACACGCGCTCGCCGATGATCGTCACGCGCAGTTCGTATTGCTTGGGGATGTACTGCTGAAAATGACAGGCCAGTTCGCCGACCGATTCGAGCTGTTCAAGCATGGCGTCGTCGACGAGGGTGGTGCCGATGCCGGAAGCGACGCGCTCGCCGCCGGCCAGGTCTTCGCCACCGAGGTTGGGGCTGGACAGGGCCTTGAAAATCATGGGGCCGTCGAAACTGGCGCGGAAGGCTCTGACCTCGGCCGGCGAATTGGTCGTCAGCGAGGCGGGGATGCGAAACCCCATGCGCGCGGCGCGCTGCAATTGCTCGCCCTTCCACATGGCGCCGCGCAGGGCCAGCGGATGGCTCATCCAGAAGCAGTCGAGCGTGTAGAACATGCCGAACAGGGCCTGTTCGGTTTCCCCCTTCGCGTAGATGCGTTCCTGGATGCCGAGGTCGGGGCTGAGAAAGGAGAATTCGGCCGGCTTGCGGCTCCAGAGCGCGCCCACGTCGGCCAGATCGAGCGTCACGCCCGACGGCAGGTGGCGTATCGACTGGCGCAACGAGCCGGCGGCAAACCACTGGGACGTCTGGTAATCGCGCGGGAAGGCGTCGAGATCGAGGCGGAAGGCCGCAACTCCCTTGGCCTGCAGGATGGGAATGAGCAGGTCGACGTGCAGGTCCGAGCTGTTACTGACTATTAAAACCTTTTTCGCCATATGCACTTTGAAGAGGTCCGCAGAAACAGCCCTGCCCGCAAGGGGCAGGGCCGGGCACATTCAATCGCTTAGCACCACACGCCCAGATCGCGGCCCCAGTAACCGTCTGCGCGCTGATCTTCGCCGGAACAGCCGGCACTGGCGACGCCGTCGCGCAGTTTCCATTGCGGCGCAGGTTTGGCTTCCCTGGCTTTCTTTTCCGCCAGCGTTTCCGCGAGTTTGAATGCAAACAGTTTGGTGTTCTCGTGCTTTTCCATGGACCGGTCTTTCAAAGAATAGTGAAGTGGACGACAGGGCTGCGAATAAAAAAAGCCCTGCGATGAGCAAGGCTTTTTATCCGTCGGATCGGTCAGCAATAGATGCCGTTGTCGCGGCCCCACCGGCTGTCGCCGCGGGCATCCGGACCGGAGCAGCCGGCGCTGGACACGCCTTCGCGTGCCTGCCACTGTGGTGCGGGTTTTGTTTCTTTGTTTTTTTTCTCGGCCAGCTTGAACGCGAACGTTTTCATTCCATTTTGATTTTTCATTTTCGTATCTTTCTAAAAATAGCGAAATTCAATCCAACGGTGTACCACTTATAGTGGCAGAGAAATGCTAATCGTATGCAAACCTTGCGTCAAGATAAATATTATTCTTTGCTTAATGCACATTGCATAATTGGTTGAAGAATCGTGTATCGATAATGCGCGGGAAGATCGTGGCGGCTCGGTCGCGAGCGAACTATTTCAAGAGATCATCAGCCAACGTTTTCCACACCATTAATTTTTCCGGATACGGCGCGGTGTACGCCGGGCTGCTCGACGGCAAGGGCACGATACGGTAGCGCTGCGCGTGTTCGCCCAGCGCTTTCATGCCCAGCCGCGCCGCCGTGCCGCCATTGAATGCAATCGTCCTCAGTTGCGGCAAGCTGTCAAGCAGCCCCACCAGATCGTTACCGACATGGCCGCGAATCTGGCTGTCGAGACTGCCTTCACGCCTGGCTTGCGCCACCACATCCCACAGGCCGATCCCATGCGCCAGCAAGGCCTGCAGACGTGCCTCGTAGCCGAGCGCCACCAGATCGACGCCGGTGATCGCGGACATCAGCGTCCAGAAACGGTTCTGGCGGTTGCCGTAATATTGCTGCTGCGCGAGCGAGCGCTCTCCCGGCAGGCTGCCGAGCACCAGGATGCGGGTGTGCGCGTCGGCCACCGGCGCGAAACAGCGCTTGAGCGCCGCCGCGTCGGCGTCGTCCGTGGAAGGCAAGAAGTCGTTCATGGCAGCGATTCTAGCAGCCCGCCGGACAGGTGTAGAATCGACCGGCAAGCCAACCACAACAACAAAATCGGAGACTCCCATGGACCAAGCTGCCCAGCCGCGCGCCATCGATATCTTGCTCGCCAAATATAGCGAGAGCCACCTGAACCACACCAATGAACTGATTCACTTCGTCTGCGTGCCCGTGATCGTGTTCACCCTGCTCGGCATTGTCTGGTGGATACATCCATTCGCGGCCGTGGCCGTCACGCTGCTATCGCTGTGCTATTACTTCAAGCTCTCCAAGCCGTTCGCGGCCGGCATGCTGGCGATGTCGGCCGTGATGCTGGGCCTGCTCAGCCTGATGCCGCCGGCCGCCGTGCTGCCGCTGTCGCTGGCCATCTTCGTGCTGGCCTGGATCGGCCAGTTCATCGGCCACAAGATCGAGGGCAAAAAACCATCGTTCTTCGACGACCTGCGCTTCCTGCTGATCGGCCCGCTTTTCGTGCTGAGCTTCCTGTACCGGCGCCTGCACCTCGCGTGGTAAGCATGTCCGTGTACTGACCTTGTATGGCGATGACGGGCAGGAAGTTGCGAATGCACATATACTTTCCGCATGTCATCTCCACTCCTCTTCGCGATCGCGGCCCTGATCTGGGGCTCCACCTTTTTTGCCATCACCTTGCAGCTGGGCGAAGTCGCGCCGGCGGTGTCGGTGGTGTACCGCTTCGGCCTGGCGTCGGCCACCCTGTTCGCCTGGTGCCTGCTACGCGGCGACAAGCTGCATCTGCCCTGGCGCGCCCAGCGCTGGGTGCTGCTGCAGGGCTTCTTCACCTTTGCCCTGTCGTATGTGTGCACTTACGGTTCCGAGCAATACCTGGTGTCCGGACTGGTGGCGGTCCTGTTCGCGCTGATGGTGTTCTGGACCCCGATCTGCAGCCGCATCGCTTTCGGCACGCCGATTTCATGGCGCACCTGGGCCGCCGGCATGATTGCCATCGTCGGCGTGACGATGCTGTTCTACCACTCGATCGCCGGCGCCTGGAAAGAGATCGTGGGCGGCGGCACCGGCCACTTCCTGCTCGGGCTGGTGCTGGCCCTGGTCGCCACCATTGCCAGCTCGGCCGGCACGGTAGTGGTGGCCAAGGTGCGCGAGCAATCGTCGAACCTGTTGCTGACCATGGCCTGGTCGATGTTCTGGGGCACCTCGATGGTCATCGTCTGGGCGCTCGCGACCGGGCAGCCATTCGTGCTGCCGGGCGCGCCGCGCTACTGGATGGCGCTGCCGTTCCTGTCGCTGTTCGGCTCGGTCATCGCCTTCCACGCCTACTTCACCCTGATTAACCGCATCGGCTCGCAGAAGGCCGTCTACATCGGCGTGGTCACGCCCGTCATTTCGGTGCTGCTGTCGATCCAGCTTGAACATTACCGGCCCGGCCCGGTCGAATGGCTGGGCATGGCCGTCTGCCTTGCCAGTGTTGCCTGGGCGCTGCGCTCACCGAGCCCCGCTGCTGCATCTTCATCTTCCACCACCCCCGCGCCGGACGCCAGTCTGGCCGCCATTCCCGAGGTTCCATGAATACCGACAACACCTTCAGCATCCGCCCGGCGCAAGCGTCCGACGTGACCCATATTTACGGCATGATCGTCGAACTGGCCGTGTTCGAAAAACTGGAACACCTGGTCGTGGCCACCGAAGCGCAGCTGCATGACGCGCTGTTCGGCGCCCGTCCCTCCTGCGAAGCGCTGGTCGGCGTGGAAAACGGTGAGGTAGCCTGCTTCGCCTTGTTCTTCCACAATTTTTCCACCTTCCTCACGCGCAAGGGCCTGTATCTGGAAGACCTGTACGTCAAGCAAGTGCACCGTGGAAAAGGTTACGGCAAGCAAATGCTTGCCGCGCTGGCGCAACTGGCGGTGGAACGTCAGTGCGGCCGCTTCGAATGGTCGGTGCTGGACTGGAATGAAAACGCCATCAACTTTTACAAAAGCGTTGGCGCGCAAATCCTGCCGGACTGGCGTATCTGCCGCGTCGACGGCGATGCGCTGGGCAAGCTTGCCGGGTCCTGAAAAGAAAAAGCCCACGGGCTAAAATCACCGTGGGCAAACCCATTTTTTTAGAATGGGGAGGGGAGACTGGAGTCAATCTACGGCTTCACTATAGTTGGCGGCTGCCGTAATTTCCTATGCCTTTACAATTGCTTACCTCTGTTTAAAGCGGTAACTTGTTGTAAGCAATTATTATCCTCCTGAAAACGGCGCGTTTGACGCGGCGCAAACGATGGCGCGGGCGTCCGCGCCGCGCAAGGCTAGCGGCGGCGCGCGATCAAGCGTTCTCCTGCTTCAAACAGCCCCTGTGTCAGCAAAGCCAGCAGCGCTGCCGGAATTGCGCCGGCCAGCAACATATCGTTATCGTTGAGCGCGAGGCCAATCGTGATGCGCTCGCCGAAACCGCCGGCCCCGATAAAGGCCGCAATCGTGGCCGTTCCCACGCTCATCACCGCCGCTGTCTTGATGCCCGCCAGAATCACCGGTAGTGCCAGCGGCAGCTCGACATCGACCAGCGTCGCGCGCCGGCCCAGCCCCAGCGCCTGCGCCGCCGTGCGCAAGCCCTGCGGCACGCCCAGCAGGCCGGTGCAGGTATTGCGCACGATCGGCAGCAGCGCGTAGACGAACAGCGCCACCAGCGCCGGCACGGTGCCGATCATGCCCAGCAGCGCAATCAACATCGCCAGCAAGGCCAGCGCCGGCACCGTCTGCAGCACGCCGGCCAGCGCCAGCACCGTCTGCCGCAGGCGCGGCGCGAAAGCGGCGACGATCCCGAGCGGAATGCCCACCAGACAGGCCAGCACCACCGATACCACCACCAGCACCACGTGCTGGCGCGTCAGGGTCCACAGGCTGGCGTCGAACATCTTGCTCATCAGGCCAGTGCGCGCTGGCCCTTGCGCAGCCGCGGCCGGGGTCAGCCAGTTTTTGGCCACGGCCGCAAAACTCTTCCCTTCCAGTTCGACTTGCGCGTTCATGGCGATCATCTGTTCGGCCGTGATGCGCCCTTCCAGTTGCGCGATGGCCGCCCACGCCTTCGGGAAGCGCTGCGGCGCATCGAGCCGGTACAGCAGCATGGCGTCGTAGCGCGGAAAATATCCCAGGTCGTCCTTGAGCACGCGCAGGCCGTACTGGCCGATCTTGGCGTCGGTCGAGTAGATGTCGATCACGTCCACCTGGCGCTGCGCCAGGGCCTCGTAGGCGATGCCGTGATCGAGGCCGCGCGGCGTATGCGGCAGGCCGTAGCGCTGCTTCAAACCCGGCCAGCCATCGGCGCGGCCGATGAATTCGTGCGACAGGCCGAGCTTGAGTGCCGGCTGGCGCGCCAGGTCCGACAGGCTGTCGACGCCTTCGCTGTCGGCCCGCATGGCCAGCGCATAGGTATTGTTAAAGCCCAGCGGCACCGCCACGCCCAGCCCCATGGGTTTGAGGGCCGCGCGCATCTGTTCGAGCGAACTGGCGCTGGTGTTCTTGAGGATTTCGAGATCGATCGTGCCCCTATATTCGGGATACACGTCGATGCTGCCTGCCTGCAGCGCGGCCAGCACGATGGCCGTATTGCCCAGGCCCTGGCGGTGCTCGGCCTGGCCGTGGGCGGCCGCGGTCTGGGTCAGCACCTCGCCCAGGATATACGACTCGGTAAAGCGCTTGGAACCGACGCGCAGGGGTTCGCTGTCGGCCGCCGTGGCGGCGCCTCCGAGGACCAGCGTAAAGACAGATAGCCAGCGCAAGGCCGTGGCAAAAAAGGTGCGCACGGCACTCTCCCGAAAATTTAGTCGGGCAAGCTTACCACCGGTTTGCGCAGCACGCCCGCGTTGACCACCGCGCGGCAGGGATTGAAACCGATCGCGTACGACAGGTCGGCCGGACGGGCAATATCCCACAGCGCGAAGTCGGCGCGCTTGCCGACCGCCAGCGAGCCGATGTCGGCAGCGCGGCCGAGCGCGCGCGCGGCGTGGATGGTGGCGCCGGCCAGCGCCTCCTGCGGCGTCACGCGCCACAGGGTGCAGGCCATGTTCAGCGCCAGCAGGATCGACGTCATCGGCGAGGTGCCGGGATTGCAGTCGGTGGCCACCGCCATCGGCACGCCGGCCGCGCGCAGGGCCGCCACCGGCGGCGGCATGGTATCGCGCAGGAAGTAGTAAGCGCCCGGCAGCAGCACCGCCACCGTGCCGGCGGCCGCCATGGCCTCGATGCCGGCGAGGCTGAGGTGTTCCAGGTGATCGGCCGAGAGCCCTTCGAAGCGCGCCACCAGTTCGGCCCCGCCCTGGTCCGACAACTGCTCCGCGTGCAGCTTGACCGGCAGGCCGTGGCGCCGCGCCGCCTCGAAAATGCGCTCGGTCTGGGCGCTGGAAAAGCCGATGCGCTCGCAAAAGGCGTCGACCGCGTCGGCCAGGCCCAGCGCCGCCAGCTGCGGCAGCATGCGCTGGCAGATCTCGTCGACGTAGTCGTCGGCGCGGCCGGCGAATTCCGGCGGCAGCGCGTGCGCGCCGAGGAAGGTGGTCGACACGCTCACCGGCAGCACCTGCCCGACGCGGCGCGCCGCGCGCAGCATCTTGGCCTCGTCGTCCAGGCTCAAGCCGTAGCCGGACTTGATTTCGAGCGTGGTCACGCCTTCGGCCAGCAGGCTGGCCACGCGTGCAAGGCTCTGGCGCAGCAGTTCGTCTTCCGACGCGGCGCGGGTGGCGCGCACGGTGGACATGATGCCGCCGCCGGCCTTGGCGATGTCTTCATAGGTGGCGCCATTGAGGCGCGCCTCGAATTCGTCGCTGCGGTTGCCGGCGTGGACGATGTGGGTGTGGCAGTCGACCAGGCCAGGCGTGAGCCAGCAGCCGCCGCCATCGTGCACCGTGGACGCCGGCGGCGCCTCGCCGCGCGGCCCGAGCCAGGCGATGCGCCCGTCGGTCACCGCGATCGCGCCGTCACGCAGTTCGCCGTAGCCGTGCTCCATGGTGGCCAGGTGCACATTGGTAAAGAGGGCATCGCACATCGTCATCGGCTAGTCCCGGTCAAAGTAAATATCGACGATGAAGATCGTCGCCTGGCCCGCTTCCAGCGTCCAGATGGCGTCGCCCTCGAACAGCACCGCGTCGTAGCGCACCATGCCGATCCGTTCGTCGTCGCTGCTCACTTCCAGGCTGTCGCCTTCGGCCAGGAACAATACCGTCACGTCGGCGCGCGTGGCAAAGCCGGACATGCCCGACAGGCTGCGCCTGCCCAGCTGGTGATGGCAGCGCGCGCGCCGCGTCATGACATTGAAATCCGTGGTGGGCTGCGCCCCGACGGTGGCGATCACCTGCGATTCGCCGGCGAACTCCACTACCGGCTCGTCTTCGCCGAGCACGAAGCGGCCGTCGCCATCGATATCGAGCGTCACGCCCGGGCCGTCGACCAGCGCCAGGGTGCGGTCGATGCCGGGAAAGACCGAGAACGGTCCGCTGCCGGCGATGGTGGCGAGACTGATGCGCCAGTCAAACGTGTCGAGCCCCGCCTGCGGCGGCGAGACCGCGATTTCGGTGGTACTGCCGCCGCCGTTCTTCCACGGCGACGCTTCCAGGCTGGCAAAAGGAATCAGGACGGTCATGGTCGTAGCTTGCGCAGTTCGGCGATGGTCTGTTTGTAGCGCTGCGCAATCGCCGTTTGCGCAATGTGCTCGTGATTGCGCACGACCCAGCGGCCGCCCACCATCACATCCCGGACAAGATTGTCGTTACCGCAGAAAACCAGGCTACCCAGCACATCGTCCGCGCCGATGCCGGCCAGGTTCGCCGAATCGCTGTCGAGCACCAGCAGGTCGGCCCGTTTGCCTGCCGCCAGCGCGCCCACCGGGCGCCCGCTGGCCAGCGCGCCGCCCTGCAAGGCGCCCTGCCACAAAAAGTCGCCGACCCGGCGCTGGGCCGGCGACGACGCCACATTGCGCTTCTGGTGCAGCAGGCGCTGGCCGTATTCGAGCCAGCGCAGTTCCTCCACCGGCGACTGCGATACATGGCTGTCGCTGCCGATGCCGATATGCCCGCCGGCGGCCAGGAATGGCGCCAGCGGGAACAGGCCGTCGCCCAGGTTCGCCTCCGTGGTCGGGCACAGGCCCGCCACGGCGCCGCTGGCGGCCAGCGCGGCCACCTCGCCATCGTCCAGATGGGTGGCGTGCACCAGGCACCAGCGCGCGTCCAGCGCGACTTGTTCCATCAGGTGGCGCACCGGGCGCTGCCCGGTCAATCCCAGGCACTGCTCCACTTCGCCCTGCTGCTCGGCGATATGGATGTGCAGCGGACGGCCGGCCGGCAGCGCCGCCAGCACCTCGCGGATCTGCCCGAGCGAGGCCGCGCGCAGCGAATGCGGTGCCACGCCAACTTCGACCTGGCCGCTGCGCAGAGGTTCAAGCGCCTCGACGATGCGCAGCACGTCGGCGGCATCGGTACGGAAGCGCTGCTGCTCCGGCGCCAGCGGTTTTTCTCCAAAGCCGGCGTAGCTGTACAGCACCGGCAGCATGGTCACGCCGATGCCGGTCATTTGCGCGGCGGCGACGACGCGTTCGGCCGTTTCCGCCGGCCGCGCGTACATCGCGCCGCCCTGGTCGCGCTGCACGTAATGAAATTCGCACACCGAGGTATACCCGTGGCGCAGGCATTCGGAAAACAGCTGCGCGGCGATGGCCTCGATATGTTCTGGCGTGATATTGCGCGCAAAGCGGTACATCAGCTGGCGCCAGGTCCAGAAGCTGTCCGGCCCCTCCCCCGCGGTTTCGGTCAGGCCGCCAAGGGCACGCTGGAAGGCGTGCGAATGCAGGTTGACCATGCCCGGCAAGACCAGGCCGGCCAGCGGCTCGCCGTCGTGCTGCGCGCCGGGCGTGACGGACAGCAGCGTGCCGCCGGCATCCCACTCGAGGCGCACGTCCGCCTGCCAGCCCTGCGCCAGCAATGCCTGGCGCGCGAACAGGACGCGCGGCTCGCTCATGAGCGCACCCAGCCCACCGCGGCTTCGGTGAGCTTGCGCAGCAGCGGCTGGACCTCGGCCGCAATCTCGGAACGGTATGCGAACGGCGCGCTTTCATCCATGTACAGGACCTGGCACATCTCGAGCTGGATCGCATGCACGTTCACGTCCGGCTGGCCGTAGTGGCGCGTGATGTAGCCGCCCTTGAAGCGCCCGTTGACGGCGACCGAAAAACGGTCCTGCGCCTGCGCCACGCCCACCACCGCCTGCTCCAGCCCCGGCGCGCACGAAGTGCCCTGGGCGGTGCCGAAATTGAGGTCCGGCAGGCGTCCCTCGAAAAAGCGCGGCACCACCGAGGCGATCGAATGGGCGTCCCACAGCACCACCCTGCCGTGCAGCGCCAGCAGGCGATCGATTTCCGAACGCAGCTGGCGGTGATACGGTTGCCAATAGCGGATCAGGCGTCCGCGCACGTCGTTCTCGTCGGGCGCCTGGCCTTCCCGGTACAGCGCCGTGTTGGCGAAGGTGTCGACCGGACAAAGCCCGGTCGTATCCAGGCCCGGATACAGGTTGGTGTCTTCCGGCGGGCGATTGACGTCGATCACATAGCGCGACCAGCGCGCCGCCAGGGTCGACGCACCCATCTCGCCCAGGAAGCCGTACAGCTGCGCCAGGTGCCAGTCGGTGTCGGGACGGGCCAGCGCGTCGGGCGACAGGCGCGCCGCGATGTCGTCCGGGATGTCGGTACCCACGTGCGGCATCGACACCAGCAAAGGAATACTGCCCGCCTTGAAGTCAAAATCCATGATCACCCACCTTTACCTTTTTTACATTATGGCCCGATTATCAATGCGAGGGCACAGCGGTGTACAGCGCCGCGAACAGCGGCTTGCAGGACGCACTCAACTCACCGTCCAGCACCATCTGGCGCGCGGCCTCGATATCCGGGGCGAAAAAGCGGTCGGCGTCAAAAAACGGCACTTTCTGGCGCAACTGCTGATGCACGTGCTCCAGGTGCGGCGAGGAGGTGAGCGGACGGTGGAAATCGATCCCCTGCGCCGCGGCCAGCAGCTCGATGGCGACAATCACCGCCGTATTTTGCGCCATTTCGTCCAGACGGCGCGCCGCAAAGGTGGCCATGCTCACATGGTCTTCCTGGTTGGCGGACGTGGGCAGGCTGTCCACGCTGGCCGGATGGGCCAGCGACTTGTTTTCCGACGCCAGCGCGGCGGCGGTGACGTGGGCGATCATGAAGCCCGAATTGACGCCCGGCTCGCGCACCAGGAATGGCGGAAGACCCGACAAGGTGGCGTCGATCAGCAGCGCGATGCGGCGCTCGGCCAGGCCGCCGATTTCGGCGATCGCCAGCGCCAGCGTGTCGGCCGCAAAGGCGACCGGCTCGGCGTGGAAGTTCCCGCCCGAGATAATCTCGCCGGTGTCGGCAAAAATGAGCGGATTGTCGGTCACGGCATTGGCTTCGATCAGCAGGGTGCGCGACACGTTCGCGATCAGGTCCATGATCGCGCCCATGACTTGCGGCTGGCAGCGCAGGCTGTACGGGTCCTGCACGCGCTCGTCGCCGACCAGGTGCGAGGCGCGGATCGCGCTCGACGCCACCAGCTGGCGGTAGATCGCGGCGGCCGCGATCTGGCCCGGCTGGCCGCGCACTTCATGCACGCGCGCGTCGAACGGCGCGTCGCTGCCCTTGGCCGCGTCCAGCGACAGGGAACCGGCCACCATGGCCGCTTCCAGCAGGCGCTCGGTCATGAACAGGCCATGCAGCGCCAGCGCGGTCGAGACCTGGGTGCCGTTGATCAGCGCCAGCCCTTCCTTGGGGCCCAGCACCACCGGGGCGATGCCGGCCGCCTTGAGCGCGTCCGCCGCGTCGAGCAGTTCGCCGTTCACGCGCACCTGGCCCACGCCCAGCATGGCCAGCGTCATGTGCGCCAGCGGCGCCAGGTCGCCCGAGGCGCCGACCGAGCCCTTGGCCGGAATGGCGGGCATGATGCCGGCGTTGTACAGCGCGATCAGGGTGTCGATGATGAGCGGACGCACGCCCGAAAAGCCGCGCGCCAGGCTGCCGATTTTCATCAGCACGATCAGGCGCACCACCGCGTCCGACAGCAGCGCGCCGGTGCCGACCGAGTGCGACAGGATCAGGTTGCGCTGCAGTTCTTCCAGTTTTTCGTCCGGAATGCGGGTCTTGGCCAGGATGCCGAAACCGGTGTTGATGCCGTAGGCGGCATCGCCCTTGGCGACGATGGCGTCGACCGCCGCGGCCGAAGCCAAGATGGCCGGGTAAGCCGAAGGCGCCAGCGTCAGCGCGCCTGGAGCGGCCCACACGGCGCGCAGGTCGGCCATGGTCATCGCGCCGGGAGTGAGGGTCCAGCCCTTGTTCGAAGTCGTGTTCATGTTTGCTCTGGTTGGATTGTGCGTGGGGGTTACGGAAGCATCGGCAGGTTCAGGCCATTGCGCTTGGCGCAGGCGACCGCCGTCTCATAGCCGGCGTCGGCGTGGCGCATGACGCCCGACCCGCTGTCGTTGACCAGCACCCGTGCCAGCCGCTTGGCGGCGGCCTCGGTGCCGTCGGCCACGATGACCACGCCCGAATGCTGCGAGTAGCCCATGCCGACGCCGCCGCCGTGATGCAGCGATACCCAGGTGGCGCCGCCCGCGGTATTCAAGAGTGCGTTCAGGAGCGGCCAGTCGGACACCGCGTCGGTGCCGTCGCGCATGGCTTCCGTTTCGCGGTTCGGGCTGGCGACCGAGCCGGTATCGAGGTGGTCACGGCCGATGACGATGGGCGCTTTCAGTTCCCCCGTGCGCACCATTTCGTTGAAGGCCAGGCCGGCGATATGACGCTCGCCCAGGCCCAGCCAGCAGATGCGCGCCGGCAAGCCCTGGAAGGCGATCCGTTCGCGCGCCATGTCGAGCCAGTGGTGCACCTGCTTCTGCTCCGGGAACAGCTCCTTGATCTTGGCATCGGTCTTGTAGATATCTTCCGGGTCGCCCGACAGCGCCACCCAGCGGAACGGGCCACGGCCCTCGCAGAATTGCGGCCGGATATATGCCGGCACGAAGCCGGGGAAGGCGAAGGCATCGAGCACGCCCTGGTCCTTGGCCACCTGGCGGATGTTGTTGCCGTAATCGACGGCCTTCACGCCCATGGCGTGGAAGTCGAGGATGGCCTGCACATGCACCGCGCACGATGCCGCCGCCTCGGCGGTCAGGCGCGCGTGCTGGGACGGATCCTTCTGCGCCGCCTTCCACTGCTCCACCGTCCAGCCGCGCGGCAGGTAGCCGTTGATCAGGTCATGCGCCGAGGTCTGGTCGGTCACCATGTCCGGCACCAGGCCGCCGGCCTTGGCGCGCCGCACCAGCTCCGGCAGCACGTCGGCCGCGTTGCCCAGCAAGCCAATCGACACCGCTTCGCGCGCGGCCGTGTGCTGCTTGATCAGTGCGATGGCGTCGTCGATATCCCTGGCCTGCTTGTCCAGGTAGCGCGTGCGCAGGCGGAAGTCGATGCTGCTTTGCTGGCACTCGATATTGAGCGAGACCGCGCCGGCGAAGGTGGCCGCCAGCGGCTGCGCGCCGCCCATGCCGCCCAGGCCCGCGGTGAGAATCCAGCGTCCGCCCCAGTCGCCGCCGAAATGCTGGCGGCCTGCCTCGGCGAAGGTTTCGTACGTGCCCTGCACGATGCCCTGGGTGCCGATGTAGATCCAGCTGCCGGCCGTCATCTGGCCGTACATGAACAGGCCCTTGCGATCGAGTTCATTGAAGTGTTCCCAGTTGGCCCACTTGGGCACCAGGTTCGAGTTGGCGATCAGCACGCGCGGCGCGTCCGGGTGGGTCTGGAACACGCCGACCGGTTTGCCGGACTGGATCAGCAAGGTCTGGTCGTCTTCCAGTTCGCGCAGGGATGCGAGGATCTGGTCGTAGCAGGCCCAGTTGCGGGCCGCCCGGCCGATGCCGCCGTAGACCACCAGGTGCTTCGGGTTTTCCGCCACCTCCGCGTCCAGATTATTCTGGATCATGCGGTAGGCCGCCTCCGTCAGCCAGCTTTTGCAAGCCAGTTCGGTGCCGCGCGGGGCGCGGATCGTGCGGCTGGCGTCGAAGCGGGGATCGTCATCGAAACTGGTCGGATCGGTGGTCATGGCATCTCCTTCAATAGTTTAGGGGGCAGGCGCGTGCGCAGGCGGCACGCGCCCCGTGCAGCTTCAAAGTCTAAGTTGTATATACAACCAAGTCAAATCATTTATGCGCCCCTGTCGGGCTTACTCTTTTTTGAACACCTGGCGCCCTGCGACCCA
This sequence comes from Massilia scottii, assembly GCF_030846495.1. Lineage (NCBI taxonomy): Bacteria > Pseudomonadati > Pseudomonadota > Betaproteobacteria > Burkholderiales > Oxalobacteraceae > Massilia > Massilia scottii. The sequence continues at coordinate 247,666 of NZ_JAVCWM010000003.1, forward strand.
GGTTTGCAGCACGCCGACCTTGTGGATATCGGCGGCCGGCATGGTGAACAGGTCCCGGTCGACGACGATGAAATCGGCCCATTTGCCCTTCTCCAGCGAGCCGGTGGTTTTTTCCTGATGGCCGGCCCAGGCCGCGTCGAGCGTGAAGCAGCGCAGCGCTTCCTTGAGCGTCATCGCCTCGTTGGCGTACCAGCCGGCGGCCGGCCGGCCTGCCGCATCCTGGCGCGTGACGGCCGCGTGGATGCCGAAGAAGGGGTTGGACGACTCCACCGGGAAGTCCGATCCGCAGGCGATGCGCGAGCCTTGCTTGAGAAACGTGCGCCAGGCGTAGGCGCCCTTGATGCGCTCCGGGCCGACGCGCTGTTCGGCCATGTTCATGTCGGACGTGGCGTGGGTCGGCTGCATCGACGGCACGATGCCGATGGTCTTGAAGCGCGCGATATCGGACAGCGCGACAACCTGCGCGTGCTCGACGCGGTGGCGCAGCGCGGCGCCGCCTTTGCTCTTATAGCGCGCGATCAGCTGCTCGTAGCCATCGAGGATCTGGCGGTTGCCGGCGTCGCCGATGGCGTGCACGTTGACCTGGTAGCCGCGCCGCATGGCCTTGTCCATCATTGCGTGGATGTCGGCGTTCTGGCGAAACAGCAGGCCGTGCGATGCGGGTTCGTCGCTGTAGGGCGCGATCAGCGCCGCGCCGCGGCTGCCCAGGGCGCCGTCCGCATACAGCTTGACCGCGCGCAGCGCGTACAGGTCGTTGGCGTAGGTCTTGAGCGGGCCCTTGGCCGAGAGCTGGTCGAAGTCGGCGCCGACGTCGCCGATCATGCCGTACACGCGCGCCGTCAATTTGCCCTGATCGGCGTAGCTGCGGTAGAGGGCATCCTGGCCGACGTTGACGCCCGCATCGTGCACGCTGGTCAGGCCCATTTGCGCGATCTGGCGCAGGGCGCGGTCGAGGACGACGCGAGCCTGGGCCTCGGACTGCCTGGGCAGGACCTTGGCGACCAGTTCCTGGGCGGCGTCGATCAGCACGCCGGTGGCGTTGCCGTCGGCGTCGCGCACGATCTTGCCGCCGGCCGGGTCGGGGGTGTCCCTGGTGATGCCGGCCAGTTGCATGGCGCGCGTGTTGGCCCAGCCGGCGTGGCCGTCGACCCGTTCGAGCCAGACGGGGCGGTCGGCGACGGCGCCATCGAGTTCGGCGGCGGTGGGGAAGCGGCCCAGTTTCCAGATTTCCTGGTTCCAGCCGCGTCCGCGCAGCCAGGCGTGCGAGGGATTGGCGCGCGCGTAGTCGGTGGCTGCTTTCAGGGCGTCGGCCAGGGTGGCGCTGCCGGCCAGGTCGAGCTGGGTGAGCATCTCGCCGAGGCCGAACACGTGGCCGTGGGCGTCGATCAGGCCGGGGAGGACGGTTTTTCCCTGCAGGTCGATATGGCGCGCCTTGGGCGCCTTGGCACGGGTCTGGGCGGCACTGCCGACGGCCAGGATGCGGCCCTTGTCATCGAACGCCAGGGACGTGAAGCGCAGCAGCTCGTTGCGGCTGTTGAGGGTATAGCCGTTGGCGTTATCGAGGACGATGTCCGCCTGCGCCGGCGCGGCCGCCCCGAGGGCGGCGAGGATGGCGAGGCAGCACTGCAAAGGGATCTGGCGCATCATTTCTCCATTCGGTGGGCAAGACCAAAGTGTAGCGCGCTTTGCCTCCTCGTCAACTTGTTGCCTAACCGGGGTCAGAGCTCCGAATCGGAACTTTTTTGTTGCCTAACCGGGGTCAGACCTCCGAATCGAAACATTGCAGCATGAGGTAGCGCTGCGGCTGCAACAGCGCGCTCAATTGATCCAACGCCACGGGCACCCGCTCCTACATGCTTAAGCTGTGCAGTTTGGTTGCACCCACCCGTTTATCGAGGTCCTATTTTTATGTCGCGCCGCCAACGCCTGGTCTTGCCTGAGGTCCCACTTCACATCATTCAAAGGGGAAACAATCGCTTGCCCTGTTTCTTCGCCGATACTGATTATCTGGTCTATCTCGATTTGCTCAAGAGCGCGGCCCAACTCGGCGGCTGCCGGATACATGCCTATGTACTGATGACGAATCACGTGCATTTGCTGGTCTCGCCGATATGCGACGCGTCGCCAGGGATCATGATGAAAGCGCTCGGGGAGCGCTACGTTCAATATGTCAATCGCCGTTACGACCGGATCGGCACGCTTTGGCAAGGCCGGTATCGCTCCTGTCTTGTGCAGGATGAGCGCTACTTGTTTGTATGCCAACGCTATATCGAACTTAATCCCGTGCGCGCACAGATGGTGAAGCATCCGGGAGACTATCGCTGGTCAAGCTACAGGAGGAACGCGAACGGCGAGCCGGACAGTCTCGTTGCGCCGCATTCCCTGTATGAAGGCCTTGGAGCCGAGCAGTCAGAACGGGAACTCCGGTACCGCGCCTTGTTCGAGGAAGACACGCCATCCGGCCTGACGGCGCAAATCCGGCGGGCAACTAACGGCAATACGGTGTTCGGCAGCGAAACGTTTATCGAACGGGTTGCCGTCGCCATCGGGAAAGACGTGATGCACCGACGTTCTGGCCGGCGCCATGAATAGCCAGGCTAAAAGATATTTCGATTCGGAGGTCTGACCCCGGTTAGGAAACAAAAAAGTTTCGATTCGGAGGTCTGACCCCGGTTAGGAAACTATTCGGCGTCGTGGAAGATGATGCCGAGGGTGTGGCGTTGCCCGGACAGCAACCGGCTCACGCCGTGCCGCATGCTGACGCGGTAGACGCTGCGGGTGCCGTTCAGCGGCCGCTGGTTCACCGGGAAGATCACGGCGTCGCCCTGCCCCAGCCCCACCACCTCGACCCGCGATTGCATCCGCGGGCGCTGTTCGGTCAGCACGAATTCGCCGCCCGTGAAATCCTCCCGCGGCTGCGACAGCAGTACCGCAACCTGCAAGGGGAACACGTGCTCTCCGTACAGGTCCTGGTGCAGGCAGTTGTAGTCGCCTTCGCGATAGCGCAGGATCAGGGGCGTGGGCCGCTGCTGCCCCGCCGCGTGGCAGCGCGCCAGAAACTCGCCGTGCCGCGCCGGGAAACGCGTCTCGATCCCCATCGCCTCATGCCAGCGGTTGGCAATGCGCGCCAGCGGTTCGTACAGCGCCGCGCGCAGCGCCGCCAGACCCTCGGGCAGCGGGTACCCGAAATAGCGGTACTCGCCGCGCCCGAAACCATGCCGCTCCATCACCACCCGGCTGCGGTAGCGCGCTTCGTCGTCGTAGGCGCCGGCATAGGCGCGGCATTCCCGCGCATCGATCAAGCCTTGCACCACGGCGCACCCGTGCGCATCGAGGTCGGCGCCGATGCGGTCCCAGCCGATCGCCACGCTCACGCCGCGCCGCCGTCGCCACGCTCGCGCTCGAGCAGGATGCGCTTGCGCTCGACGCCCCAGCGGTAGCCGGACAGCGCGCCGTCCGTGCGCACCACCCGGTGACAGGGAATCGCCACCGCGACCGGATTGGCGGCGCACGCCCCGGCAATCGCGCGCGCGCCGGCCGGCAAGCCAATGCGTGCGGCCAGTTCGGCGTAGCTGACGGTCTGCCCGGCCGGGATGTCGCGCAGCGCCTGCCATACGCGCTGCTGGAAGGCGGTGCCGCGCACGTCGAGCGGCAGGTCGAGCCCCACGCCGGGCGCTTCGACCAGGCCGACCACGCGCGCGACCGTGGCTTCGAAGCCGGCGTCGGCGCCGCGCAGGTCGGCCGCGGGGAAGCGGTCCTGCAGGTCGCGCGCCAGCAGGTCGGGGTCGTCGCCGATCAGGATGGCGCAGATGCCTTTGTCGGTGGACGCGACCAGGATCGCGCCGAGCGAGCAGGCGCCGATCGCGAAGCGGATCACGGTGCCGCTGCCGCCGGCGCGCCAGGCGGTGGGGGTCATGCCGAGCCGCGCGGGGGCGCTGGCGTAAAAGCGTGCGCTGGAGTTGTAGCCGGCCGCGTAAATGGCTTCGGTGACGCTGCCGGCCGTGGCCAGGCCGGCGTCGACCTTGCCGGCGCGGCGCGCGGCGGCGTAGGCCTTGGGCGTGATGCCGGTGTGGTGCTTGAAGACGCGGTGAAAATGGAAGCGGCTCATGCCGCACGCCTCGGCCAGGCTGTCGAGGTCCAGGCCGGCCTCGCTGGCGTCGATCAGGCGGCAGGCGCGCGCCACCATCTGGGCGTGGCGTTCGCCCAGCGGCGGCTGGTCCGGCTTGCAGCGCAGGCAGGGCCGAAAGCCGGCCTGCTCGGCCTCGGCGCCGCTGGGGTGGAAGGCGACGTTGGCGCGCAGGGCGGCGCGCGCGCCGCACGAGGGCCGGCAGTAGACGCCCGTGGTCCTGACCGAGTAATAAAAGACGCCGTCGGCGCCGGCGTCGCGCCGCTGCACCGCGGCCCAGCGCGCGTCGTCGTCGCCGTAGCCGGTGCTGCCGGTGCTGTTAGTGTTCGTGCTCATTGCTGTTTTCATGGCTGTGCTCCCGCTGCCGTTGCTGATCCGGTTCGCGATCGAATCTCATGCACCCATCGTAGGCGGCCCGGCGCCGGCGGTCATCCCGCTGCTTGCTTTTGAATCCGGCGCCGCAAGCACGGTGCTAAAATCAGGGTTTAAGCCGGCCTTCGGAGAGTAGTTTGGAACAGCAGATTGCGCAAGACACGACGCCGATTTTCCAGCGCATCAAGGATTATCTGCTGGGCGAAATCGCCGCCGGCCGCTGGAAGGAGGGCGATGTGGTGCCGTCCGAGCAGGCCCTGGTGCGCCAGTTCGGGGTCTCGCGCATGACCGTCAACCGCGCCGTGCGCGAGCTGACCGCCGAGCAGGTGCTGACGCGCCGCCAGGGCTCGGGCACCTATGTGGCGCCGCAGAAGTACCAGGCCACGCTGGTGGAAATCCGCAGCATCGCCGATGAAATCCGCGCCCGCGGCCACCGTCACCGCAGCAGCCTGCACCTGCTCGACAAGGCGCGCGCGAGCGAGCTGCTGGCGCTGCAGTTCGAGCTGGCGCCCGGCCAGCCGCTGTTTCATTCGGTCATCGTGCACTTCGAGAACGAGGTGCCGATCCAGGTCGAGGACCGCTGGGTCAATCCGGCTTGCGCGCCCGATTACCTGGCCCAGGATTTTTCGGCCATCACGCCCAACGAGCACCTGATGAAGGCCGCGCCCCTGCAAAGCGCCAGCTACAGCATCGAGGCCCTGCCCGCCCCGCGCGACATCGCCGCGATGCTGGCGATCGGACCGCGCCAGTGTTGTCTGGTGCTCAAGCGCAAGACGCACGCCCTCGGACAAATCGCGTCGGTCGTGACAATGTGGCATCCCGGCCAGCTGTATCAGTTCACCGGCAAGGTCGGCTGAGCAGGCCGATTCCCTCGGCAACAGCAGAAATACGACACTTTTGCGCGCACGATAGGCGAAGATTCCTTTTGGTAAATTCCCGGAGTCAAAAAATGGCTACTATGGAGGTAGCCTAACTCCACTTCCGATGGCCCCGCCATGCCCTTTCCGACCTTGTCCACCCGCCCCCGTGCCGCGTTGCGCTGGCTGCGCATCTGCGCACTGCTGGCGGCGGCGCTGGCGGGCGCGGACGCGCTGGCGCTGGAAAAAGTCGTGGTGCAGCTCAAGTGGCAGCACCAGTTCCAGTTCGCCGGCTATTACGCGGCCCAGGAACAGGGCTTTTACCGCGAGGCGGGGCTGGACGTGACGCTGCGCGAGGCCGAACGCGGCGACGACGCGGTGTCGGCAGTGACCTCGGGCGCGGCCGAGTATGGGGTGGCCAATTCGAATCTGCTGGTGGCGCGCGGGCGCGGCAAGCCGGTGGTGGTGCTGGCGTCGGTGTTCCAGCATTCGCCGGCGGTGCTGCTGGCGCGCGCCGGCGCCGACGGCCAGCCGCAGTTGCCGCCGACCGGCACGGTGATGATTTCGCCAAACAGCGTGGAGCTGCTGGTCTTTATGAAGAAGTTCGGGGCGCCGCTGGCCAACTATGCGCAGGTGCGGCACAGCTACAACGTGGGCGACCTGGCCAGCGGCCGGGTGGCGGCCATGTCGGCCTTCAGCACCGACCAGCCTTACCTGCTCGAACGCGAGCGCACCCGCGTGACGATGCTCACGCCGCGCTCGGCCGGCATCGATTTTTACGGCGACCTGTTGTTTACCAGCGAGACCGAACTGCGCGAGCATCCGGCGCGCGCGGCCGCCATGCGCGCGGCCACCCTGCGCGGCTGGCGCTATGCGCTGGCGCACCAGGCCGACATCGTGGACCTGATCCGGGCGCGCTATCCGCATCGCCTCAGCCGCGAGCACCTGCTGTACGAGGCGCGCGGCATCGTGCCGCTGATGGAAGCGGACATGCTGGAGCCGGGCTACAGCAATCCGGAACGCTGGCGCGCCATCGCGGCCGCCTACGCCAGTCTTGGCCTGCTGCCGGCCGGGTTTTCGCTCGATGGCTTCCTGTACCAGGCGCCGCGCACGCACGGGCTGCCCGCTTACCTGGCCGCGCTGGCGCTGGCGGCGCTGCTGCTGGTGGCCGGCGCGGCCCTGTGGCGCCTGCGGCGCATGGCGGCTACCCTGCGCACCGAACGCACCGTCCTCGCGGCCACGCGCGCGCAGCTGGCCAGCAGCGAGAACCTGCTGCGCTTTGCGCTCGACGGCTCCGGCCATGGCACCTGGGAGTGGGTCCAGCACAGCGGCGAGCTGGCTTTGTCGGCGCGCTTCAAGGAGCTGCTGGGCTATGGGCCGGACGAATTCGGAGTCGATTTCAACGCCTGGCTGCTGCATGTGCACCCGGAGGACGTGGCGCGCCTGAAGGCCGATCTTTCCGCCTGCCTCAGGTCGCCGGCGGCCGGCAGCAACGTGCTGGCGTGCGAATTTCGCATGCGCTGCAAGGATGGCCGCTGGAAGTGGATGCTCGGGCGCGGCATCGTGGTCGAACGCGATGCGAAGTCGCACGCCCGCTGCGTGAGCGGCACCATGGCCGATATCGGCGACCGCAAGCAAGCCGAGGAGGCGCGCGTGCGCGCGGTGCTCGAAGCGTCGCCGGAAGCGATGCTGGTGCTCGACGCCGACGGCCGCATCCGCCATGCCAACCATCTGTGCGCGAGCAGCTTCGGGTATGCGCTCGAGACCCTGATCGGCATGCCGGCCGAGCAGCTTGCGCCGGGCGTGCGCACGCCGGGCGCGCCCAACCAGGTGCTCACGGCGCAGCGGCGCGACGCCAGCCAGTTTCCGGCCGAAGTCAATCGCACCCCGATGCAGCTGCAGGGCCATACGCTGACCATCGTGTCGCTGCGCGACATCAGCGAGCGCCAGCGCGCCGAGCAGACGCTCAAGGCGCTGGCGGCGCGCCTGCACGAGATTTTGCAGATGATGCCGATCGGCCTGTACATCAAGGATACCGAGGGCCGCGTGACGCTCATGAACAGCGCCTGCGAGAGCCAGTTCGGCCTGACCCTGGCACAGTTGAGCGGGGACGAACAGGGCACCGGCGGCATGCTCAGCGCGCGCGAACGCGAAGCCTTCGCCGGCGGCGTGATGCTCGACGATGTCGAGACGGTGTCCAACGCGCGCCTGGGCCGCGAGCTGCATGTGCGCACCATCCGCAAGCCGGTCTGCAATGAGCAGGGCCAGAGCGAGTACCTGATCGCGATGATGGTCGATATGAGCGCGAGCATCGGCACCGAGCAGCAGCTGCGCGAACTGAACGAGCACCTGGAAGAGCGCGTGCAGCAGCGCACCGCGCAGCTGGACCAGGCCAAGAAGGTGGCCGAGGAAGCGAGCATGGCCAAGGGCCAGTTCCTGGCCAATATGAGCCACGAAATCCGCACGCCCATGAATGGGGTGATCGGCATGGCCTACCTGGCGCTCAAGACCGACCTCAATCCGCGCCAGCGCGACTACATCGAAAAAATCCGCTTCGCCGGCGAGCACCTGCTGGGCATCATCGACGATATCCTCGACTTTTCCAAGATCGAGGCGGGCAAGCTGGAGGTGGAAATGGTCGCCTTTACGCTCGACCATGTGATCCAGACCCTGTCGACGGTGGTCGCGCCCAAGGCCGCCACCAAGGACCTGGCGCTGGTGTTCGAGCTCGATCCGGCGCTGCCGCCGGCGCTGCAGGGCGACCCGCTGCGCCTGGGCCAGGTGCTGATCAACTATACCCACAATGCGATCAAGTTTTCCGACAGCGGCAGCATCACGATCCGGATCGACAATATCGACGACCGCGCCGACGACTGCCTGCTGCGCTTCCAGGTGTGCGACAACGGCATCGGCCTCACGCCGGAGCAGACGGCCAAGCTGTTCCAGTCGTTCCAGCAGGCCGACACCTCGACCACGCGCGAGTACGGCGGCACCGGCCTGGGACTGGCGATCTGCAAGCAGCTGGCGCAGCTGATGGGGGGCGACGTCGGCGTCGAGAGCCATCCGGGCAGCGGCAGCTGCTTCTGGTTCACGGCGCGCGTGGGCAAGCTCGATCCGGCCGCCGTCGGCGCCCACGCCGGTGCCGATGGCGCCACGGCCGGCGCGCGCGCGCCCGGCCAGGATGCGCTGCTGCGCGGCGCCCGCATCCTGCTGGTGGAGGACAATATCTTCAACCAGCAGATCGCCCTCGAAATGCTGGAGGAAGCCGGCTGCGTGGTGTGCCTGGCGCAGAACGGCCTGGAAGCGCTCGACCTGCTGGCCAAGGCCAGTTTCGACTGCGTGCTGATGGATGTGCAGATGCCGGTCATGGACGGCTTGCAGGCCACGCGCCTGATCCGCCTCGACCCGCGCCTGGCCGGACTGCGCGTGCTGGCCATGACGGCCAACGCCACCAGCGCGGACCGCGAGCGCTGCATGCAGGCCGGCATGGACGACTTCATCAGCAAGCCGATCCAGCCGACGGTGCTGTGCGACGCGGTGGCGCGCTGGCTGCCGCTGCGCCTGCCGGCGGCGGTGGCGGCGCCGGCCGCGCCGTCCCAGCCCGGCTTTCGCACGGTGGCGGGCGACCCGGAGGTGATCGACCTGACGGTGCTGGCCAAGCTGCTCAGCTACAACCAGGACAAGGTGCGCAAGTTCGCCTTCAAGTTCCTGCAGACCACCCAGGCCGGTTTCGACGAGATGGAAGCGGCGCTGGCGGCCGGCGACATCCAGCGCGTGCGCGAGCTGGGCCACCGCATCAAGTCGTCGGCGCGCACGGTGGGGGCGATGGGCATGGGCGAGCTGTGCCTGCGCCTGGAAAACCTGGCCCATGGCAGCCCGGCCACCGAACGGGCCGAGGCCAGAGCCCTGGTTGCCCAGCTCTGGCCGCTGCTGGCGCGGATCACCGAGCAGATCATGCAGAACACGACATTTGCCAACGACGCCTAAAAAAACGCGCGCGCACCTGCCGTTCGGGGGCGATCTCCGGGATAATAGCTGGGCATGCGCCAGTTCGCGTGACGCCAATAACGACAATAACAGCCGCCAAAGACAACCATGGACGACCCCGCCAACAAGGCCCCGGCCCCACGCATCCGCGTGCTGCTGCTGGACGACGATCATTTTATGCTGGAACTGCTGACCGACATGCTGGCCGATATCGGCACCGCGGCCGGCGCCGCCGTCAGCTTCGAGGTGCGCGCCGAATCGGACGCCAAGCGCGCCCTGGCCAGCCTGGCGTCGGATGCGCCGGGCCTGCTGATCTGCGACCTGTCGATGCCGGACATGGATGGCATCGAATTCATGCAGGCGGCAGCCGCGGCCGGTTTCGGCGGCGGCGTGATGCTGCTTTCCGGCATGGACAGCGGCGTGCGCAAGGCGGCCGAGCGGCTGGCCAAGGCGCACGGACTGAACGTGCTGGGCGCCTTCAAGAAGCCGATCAGCGCCCAGGAACTGCAGGCGGCGCTGGCCCCGCTGGTGGCGTCGAACAGCCCGGGACAAGAGAATTCGTACAATCTTTCTCCCCTTTCGGGAAAATAGGTTATTATTTCGGCTAAATCCCCGCCTGACACCCTCTGCCGCCCTTCCCTATATTGAATTTGCACACACCGTCACCACCATAGTGTTGCAAGATGAAAAAGGAAACTGGCTGGCGATACCGAAGGGGACTTCGAAAACCGTCGCGAGCGGCGCAAGATTTGTTCGAGAAGCGCAGCCGTACCAAGGTACGGCGAGCCTCGCAGGACGAATAGTGCGCCGCGCGGCAGGTGGTTCGAGGTTCCCCGAAGCAGGGTCGGCTTATCCCCCAGGCGTTATTGACCCCCTACCTCATTTAGAGGAAAACATGAGCGAAAATATTAAACACGTTAGCGATGCATCTTTTGAAGCGGATGTCCTCAAGTCGGACCGTCCGGTGCTGGTCGATTTCTGGGCCGAGTGGTGCGGTCCGTGCAAGGCCATCGCTCCGATCCTGGAAGAAGTCGCCAAGGAATACGAAGGCAAGCTGGTCATCGCCAAGATGGATGTGGACGCCAACCAGGGCATTCCGCCGAAGTTCGAGATCCGCGGCATTCCGACCCTGATTCTGTTCAAGAATGGCGTTGTAGCGGCCAAGAAAATCGGCATGGTGACGAAGGGTCAGTTGACCTCCTTCATCGACAGCAATATTTAAGACGTAGTACAACGTGACCGCAGCGCGCCCGCGCTGCCGTCTTGTCCGGCCGGGAAGCGTTTGGCCTCGACTGATTTCTTCCCAGATGATTAACCCACGCAGTTCCCTCCCCTACCTTTACTTCCCGTCACGGGACTCAACTCATGCACTTATCTGAACTGAAGGCCATGCACGTCTCCGCTCTGTTGGAGATGGCGATTGGCCTCGATATCGACAACGCAGCCCGCCTGCGCAAACAAGAACTGATGTTCGCCATTCTCAAGAAGCGCGCGAAATCGGGCGAACAGATTTTTGGCGACGGCGCTCTCGAAGTGCTGCCGGACGGCTTCGGCTTCCTGCGCTCGCCCGATGCCAGCTACATGGCCTCGACCGACGATATCTATATCTCGCCTTCGCAAATCCGCCGCTTCAACCTGCATACGGGCGATTCGATCGAAGGCGAAGTGCGCACCCCGAAAGATGGCGAGCGCTATTTCGCGCTGGTCAAGGTCGACAAGGTCAATGGCGAATCTCCGGAAGCGAGCAAGCACCGCATTCTGTTCGAGAACCTGACCCCGCTGCACCCGAACGAGCCGCTGCGCCTCGAGCGCGAAATGAATGGCCAGGAAAACATCACCGGCCGCATCATCGACCTGATCGCCCCGATCGGCAAGGGCCAGCGCGGCCTGCTGGTGGCGTCCCCGAAATCGGGCAAATCGGTCATTTTGCAGCACATCGCCCACGCGATCACCGCCAACCATCCGGACTGCACCCTGATCGTGCTGCTGATCGACGAACGTCCTGAAGAAGTGACCGAAATGCAGCGCTCGGTGCGCGGCGAAGTGGTTGCCTCGACCTTCGACGAACCAGCCACGCGCCACGTGCAAGTGGCCGAAATGGTGCTCGAAAAGGCCAAGCGCCTGGTCGAAATGAAAAAGGACGTGATCATCCTGCTCGACTCGATCACCCGCCTGGCGCGCGCCTACAACACCGTCATTCCTGCCTCGGGCAAGGTACTGACCGGTGGTGTGGATGCCAACGCGCTGCAGCGTCCGAAGCGTTTCTTCGGTGCGGCACGCAACATCGAGGAAGGCGGCTCGCTGACCATCATCGCCACCGCCCTGATCGAAACCGGTTCGCGCATGGATGACGTGATTTACGAGGAATTCAAGGGCACCGGCAACATGGAAGTGCACCTCGAGCGCCGCCTGGCCGAGAAGCGCGTCTACCCTGCGATCAACCTGAACAAATCCGGCACGCGCCGCGAAGAGTTGCTGATCAAGGCCGACCAGCTGCAGAAGATCTGGATCCTGCGCAAGCTGCTGTACTCGATGGACGAGATCGAAGCGATGGAGTTCATCCTCGACAAGATGAAGGCCACGAAGAACAACAATGAGTTCTTCGACATGATGCGCCGCGGCGGCTGATCCCCCCGACAGCATCGCGAAAGGACGGCTGCGGCCGTCCTTTTTTCGTTTTTGGCAACTTCGGTAACACCGGGGTCAGACCCCCAACAGAAAAACCGGGGTCTGACCCCTATGGCGCACGCCGGCAAAGCGCTGTATAATCGCCGGTTGCAGTATTTAACCCCTGGCAAGTGAGCGGCAATCGGGTCACGAGGCAAGACGACCGACGAAGTGCAGTTTGGCTACCAAACTAACCGAGGCAAGACCATGCGTAAAGATATCCATCCAGAATACCGCGACGTTGTATTCCACGACCTGTCGTGCGATTTCAAATTCGTTACCCGTTCGACCATCCAGACCCGCGAAAAAATCACCCACGAGGGCGCAGAATACCCACTGGTGAAGATCGAGGTATCGGCTGAATCGCACCCGTTCTACACCGGCAAGCACAAAATCGTCGACACCGCTGGCCGCGTCGAGAAGTTCCGTCAGAAATTTGGTGCCGTCGGCTCCAAAACCGCGGTTGCAAACGGCTAAGTTTTTGCCATGCAGTCCTAAAAAGCAGCCCCGGCTGCTTTTTTTTCGTTGATACTACGTCCTCTCCCCATTCCCGATGCCCCCGTTATCGATGAAACCCGTCCGTCTTTCCGCCGCCGCCACCCTCGCCCTCCCGCGCTGGGCCCTGTTTGCGCTGGGCCTGCTGTACATCCTGCCCGGCCTGATCGGGCGTGCTGACTGGAAAGATGATGCTGGCAGTTTCGGCATCATGTGGACCATGGCCCACGGTGGCGTGAGCGACTGGCTGGTGCCGAATATCGCCGGCATGCAGGTGGCGGACGACGGCCCCCTCGCCTTCTGGCTGGGCGCGCTGTGCATCAAGCTGTTCGGCTGGCTGATGGGCGACATGATGGCGGCGCGCATGTCGACCATCGGCATCTTTTTGGCCGGCACGGCCTCGGTCTGGTGGACCGCCTTCCACCTGGGGCGGCGCCAGGATGCGCAGCCGCTGCGGCTGGCCTTCGGCGGCCAGCCCGAGCCGGACGACTACGGCCGCACCCTGGCCGATACGGCCGCGCTGATCTACCTCGGCTGCCTGGGCCTGCTGATGTTCAGCCACGAAACCCTGGCCGTGACCCTGCAGGGCGGCCTGGTCGCCTATTTCCTGTACCGCGCGGTGCGCTACGTGGAAGCGCAGACGGTGCGCAACGCGGTCCTGATCGGTTTGTCGCTGGGCGCGCTGGTGCTCACGCGCGGCCTGCTCACGCCGCTGACCTTGCTGCTGGCCCTGTTCCTGTGCACGCGTTTCCTGTCGGTGCCTTTGGCGCCGACCCTGCGCCACCTCGGCCTGTCGGTGCTGACGGCGGTGCTGATCTCGACGATCTGGGTGCTGCCGGCGATCCTGATGCAGCCGTACGGCTTGAATCCCGTGGCGGCCTGGCTGGGCTGGACCGGACGCCAGATCGGGCTGCCGAGCTGGGTCTCGATCAAGACCTTTTTCCGCGTCGGCATCTGGTTCTTCTGGCCGGCCTGGCCGTTCGCCGGCTGGGCCATTTACGCCTGGCGCCGCCAGGACCATCTGCTGCACATCGTGCTGCCGCTGTTTTTCGTCGGCGCGCTCACCTTGCTGATCCTGTGCGATCCGCTGCCGGAAAACGGCGACCTGCTCAAGCTGCTGCCGCCGCTGGCCATCATGGCCGCGTTCGGACTGCCGACCATGAAACGCGGCGCCATCAATGCCATCGACTGGTTCTCGGTGATGGTGCTGACCATGCTGGGCGCGATCGTGTGGCTGTTCTGGATCGCCAAGCTGACCGGCTGGCCGGCGCAGCTGGCCAAGAATGTGCTCAAGCTGCTGCCGGGCTTCCGGCCCGAAGTCGATGTGCTGGCGTTCGTGGTCGCCGCCGGCGCCACCATCGGCTGGATCGCGCTGGTCCACTGGCGCATCTCGCGCCAGCCGGCGGTGCTGTGGCGTGCCGTGGTGCTGTCGTCGGGCGGGCTGATCTTGCTGTGGGTGCTGCTCATGACGCTGTTCCTGCCGGACTTCAATTACAGCAAGAGCTACGCCAGCGTGGCGCGCCAGATCGCCAGCTCGCTGCCGCCGGGTTCGGGCTGCATCAATTCCAACGTGGGCGCGCCGCAGCGCGCTTCGCTGGCGTTTTACGGCAAGCTGCCGTTCGATAAAATGGGCTCGGCCCAGTGCGATCTGATCCTGCTGCAGGACAGCGTGAAAGTGCACGACGAACGCGAACTGGCCAAGCCGCCGCCGGGTGCCGAGTGGCGCCTGCTGTGGGAAGGCCGGCGCGCGGCCGACCGCGACGAGCGCTTCCGCCTGTATCAGCGCGCGCCCTGAACCTCGCGCGGCGTTCGGCGGCCTGGCGTAGCGAGTACGCGCTTACCCGGTACAGCGCCGCATCAGCCACTCGACCGGGCCAAGCGCGAAGCGGCGGCGCCACAGGTGCGCGCACAGCACCGCGCCGGCCGAGAACAGCAGCGCGCTGGAGACCGCAAAGGCGAGCGTGCGGCCATTGAGCAGGCCAAGCGCTTCGAGCACGCCCATGCCGACGACGACGTGGGCGATGTAGAGCGTGAGCGCGAGCTGGCCGGCATGCACCAGGGGCGTCAGCAGCCACGCGCCAGGCCAGCGCTGGCCGATCCAGACGCAGGCGGCGATCACCGCCATGGCGTCGCCGGCGGCGGCGATCCAGTACAGCGGCATCGGCGGCAGCGGGCCGGATGACCACAGGTGCGACCAGATGCCCGTTCCCGGCGCGGCAAGCGATTCGCCAATCAACATGGCCGATTCGGCCGCGATGCCCATCACAAGGCCGGTCATGAAGACCCGGTAAAGCACGGCGGACGATTGCAGGTCGAGGCGGCCGGCGGCCATTCCCAGCAACAGGAAGCCGGCCCACGGGAACACCGGATGAAAGCCGTTGAAGAACAGGTTGCGAACGAAGCCGGCGGGCGTCCAGAAGCCGGTGTAGGCCAGTGTCTCCCAGTTCCAGCCGCTGCCGTAGTCGAGGTTCGTGGCCAGCAGAACAAAGCCGGCCACCATGGCGGCGGCGGCGGCGAGCACGGCGCCGGTGCGCCATGACAGCGCGGCCGCGCCGATGACCATGTAGGCGCCGTAGTAATGGAGGATGTCGGCGGGCCAGACCTGCACATACAGCAGGCCGGCGACGAACAGGAAGGCGGCGCGTTTGAGGATGCCGGCGCGGGCGGTGCGCAGCGCGCCAGCGTCGCCCGACTGGCGCGCGCGCTGCGAGACCAGCGCCAGGCCGACGCCTGCCAGCACCACGAAGATGGCGGAAGCGCGGCCATCGAGCGCATCGAAGAGCGCCAGCCACCACGAGGCATCGGCCGCGCTGGCGTGCATCACGACCTTGAAATTGACGACCACCATGCCGATGACGGCAAGGGCCCGGGCCAGGTCGAGACCGACGATACGCTGTTTCATGGATGGCTACATTGAAAAAATCACAATGTAGCATGCCGATCGGCGTTTGTTGAAAATGGGGTTTCGATCAGCAATGCTTATGCTTGACGACCTATTCAACAGGCGTAACGGGGCTGACGTGTCCGCCCAGGATCAACAGGGTTTCGTATTCCTGTTGCGAGAGAGGGCAATCCACCAGCATGTCGAACGTTTGCCGGGAGAGCTTGCACTGCTTGGCCACAAGCGATATCCCGCTGGCAGAAATTTCAGTGTGGCTGTGACTCGTCTTGGTGAATACCGCAGTTTTTTTACCCTGCGTATTGAAATAGTCATAGTAGTGATGATCGCCTTCGCGGCGACGAAAGCCTTTTTTCAACAAGCCTTTTTCAACGTCGACACGCCTACGCGGCATTTTCTGCCCCCAGGCGGCGCTGCACCGCCAGCGCGGCCTGCTTGTGCAGCAGGCGGGTGAACCAGTTATCGGTCGCAAAAATCAGTTTGCTGGTGAAGAAAATCGAACTCGGATACTCACGGTTGATCTCTTCGCACTGCCGGGTCACTTCATCCACGGCGTCGGTGCCGAAGCTGATATACGACGACGCGGCCATGCCATGGCTGTGGCAGAAATCGACGAAATATTCGAGCGTATCGACCGCCTCCTCGCGCATTTTTTCAAGCGCGCCGATGCCGCCGCAGGCATGCGAATCGACCGTGCGCGCGTTCACGAACAGGAAGTTCTTGAAGTGGCCGGGGAACATGCGCAGCACCCACAGCAAGGCATGCAAGCCGCCGCCGCGCGAGGAACCGACGATGAATACGGCGCTCCGGTCATCCGCCTTCGGCTCCACCGGTTCGGTCAGGGGACCGAAGGGCTGGTTGGCGAACACCTCGACCAGTAGCGGCACAAGCCGAACAGCGAAATGGCGAAGGTCAGGAACACGGAAATCGAATACAGCACCACCAGCAGGGTCACCTTCCCTTCGGTCCAGAACAGGATCGCCGGCGCGGCGATGCCCATCACGAGGATGCCGTTCTGCGTCACCAGGCGCGTCGGGAGGTAGCGGAATTTGTGCGGGACCCAGGAGTCGGCGGCCATGTTCGACAGCACCGACGGGCCGCCGGGAAAACCGGTATTGGCGGCCACGAACAGCAGACCGGCCTCGAACGCGAGCACGATCACCGGCAGGACCTGGTTGAGCAGCGGGCCGCCCAGGCCCATGCTGTCGATGATGGCCTTGAAGGTCGATGCGTTGAGGGTCCGGCCGGCCACCTGCCTGGCGTCCCACGGCAGGTACAGGAGGAGGATGCCGGAAGCGGTGAAGGCCAGCGACAGCGCCATGTACAGCATCGTCATCTTCCCGGTGCGCACGCGCGGTTCGGCCAGCAGGTTGACGTTGTTCGACACCGCTTCGAGGCCGGTGCAGGTGCCGCCGCCCTGCGAGCAGGCCAGCAGCAGCATGCCCGCCACGCCGGTCCAGCCGATGCTGCTGGCCAGTTCGCGCGTTTCGATCATGGTGGTGGGGATCAGCTGCGGCAGGTAGGACGCATGCGCGACGATACCGTACACGATCAGCACCAGGCGAGTGGCCACGAAGCCGAGGAAGATCGGCAGCAGGATCGGGATCGCTTCCTTCAGGCCGCGCAGATGATGAGCGCATAGTCGAGGATCAGCGCGCGGTGATGGCGGTGGCCAGCACCAGGTACAGGCCGAGGTGGGTATGGCCGCCGAGCGCACGGAAGGTTTCTTCCGGGCCGTAGGCGGAGGACGAGAGGCCGTCCGCGCCGAGTCCGACCCAGGCCAGGAAGGCGACCAGTGCCATCGAGCGGCGGGTTTCGCTTTTCATCGGGTCGAGCGCTTTGCCCGGTATGAGTTCGCGGATCTTCTTGTTATTCATCGGGCGCGCGGCCCGTGCGGACGGCGTGGTAGCCCAAGGTAGACGAGATCATGCGCCGTTCGCCGGGCTGGCGTCATGGCAGCCGGCCGCGCAAAACGCGAAAGAGTTGCCTGAACCGGGCAAATCAGCCATAATGCGGGTCGCGTTGCCGGGATGGCGGAATAGGTAGACGCACGGGACTCAAAATCCCGCGCTGGAAACAGCGTGCCGGTTCGATTCCGGCTCCCGGCACCAATGAATTCAAGCGCGTATGCGCATCAAGACTCCCCGGCCAGTTGCCTCGCACTGAGCTTGCATCAAATATCCCACACTTTTCATACGCCTGACGCTACGTCGCCGGTCTGTCGGATCGCGCATGGTGTTCACGTTCCGCACCTCAGCCCCATGCCAGCCAGTGACGCCGCACGATCGCGGCGCGGTTCGACGACCTGTCTTGCGCCGTGCGCACGCCATCCCGCATCCGGTATTTACAACACATTGCAGGGGAATATTGAAAATCGGCAATAAGTAAGAGGGCATCGCAACCGCGAAAAAAGTTATTCCTCCTGGTAATTCGTATTCGATCACATTTAAGGTAAGCGTCTTTTCCAAATTTATTAACACTGCTGCAGTTGCCACATTTTTCCTGTTGACCGGCTGCGCCACACAAACCAAGATGCCGTTCTCGGGTACTGCCAATGCTGCGCTCAACGCTGACAAATCGGTCTACCTGATGACTGCCACGATCAAGAATATCCACCGCACGCCCCCGACGAAGCGAGTTTCAAATCGCGCTTCCCGGTATTGAACGGCACCACGATTCAAAAGTCGATCTTGCCGGCGTTTGACCGCGAGTTCGCCCAACAGTGGTGGGGAGCGCATTCATTCACGCGCATGGGGCACGGTGGCCGATATTGCGGCGATCAGCGCGCCGTAGCCGGACGCCTCCGGTGCACATGCCAAAGCCGGATCCCTGAAGAGGGTTCCGGCTTTATTCTTGGGAGCGAGACAGGCGGCAATGCGATAGCGCTCGCCTCCTGCCTCTCACCAGCGCCAGCCCGGCGCAAGGCCAACCTGGCGTTCTCCGCCCACCATCGCCGGTGCCTGCCCAGCTTGAAGCCCGCGTACCGGCAGCATTCCATTCCCTTCCGGCTGCTCACCAGTTATTAAAAAATCAAGCTGAAATAATCCTTGCGATTAACAATAAGTTAAACATTTCTATTTGCAAATATTACTTACCTGTCGGAATTCTTTACACCTGATATGCAATATTTTTTATCCACTGAATAAAAACAAGCAGTTACGAAACTGGCACGTTCCATGCTCATCCTTACGATAAGAACAATCACATGGGGGATGGCCAAAATGAACTCGATCACACGTCGTTGCATTGCATTTGCGTTGCTGGGGATGGCTGGCATCGCTTCAAATGCGTCCTTGGCAGGACCGTTGCCAAGCTATTCCAGCACCTATCCCACACCCAACTCCGCATGCGCGACGTACGGCAATTTCGTTTCATGTTCGACGGGCGTACTTAACTATCTGTCCGCAGGCGGCAGCACCGGATTCACGGGCGATTACACCTTCAGCGCGGCGCAGGGCGCCCTGCACAATGCGATTGTGGTCGCATCGAACGGCGGCGCCACCCTGGCCAACGGCGATGCCGCGCTACCGTCGGAAGATGGATTCAAAACCATCAATGGCGGCACGAAGGACTATTTTTTCACAGGCGACCAGAACGACCCCACCAATCATGGCGCACTGGCCAACGACACGGCGTTCAGCTGGGACATGGGCCTGGCCACACTGAACAGCAAGCTGACCTTCGACGGCGACTACCACCAGATGATGATCGCCTTCGACTTCAATAATCCGCAGAACGCAACGGCCAGTCTGCCGATCTGGGCGCTGGTGACGATACGCGATACCGAGGGCAATCTGGCCAACAAATATTTTGAAACGCAACAGCTCGATCTGCTAGATATCTTCAAGGACCCGTCGCTGTTTCAGTCGACAAAAACCTTCAACGGCAGCGGCGTCACGACACCAGGTTCGACCGACTTTGCACTGACCGTCGGTGCGATCTGCGTGGTCAGCAGCACCACCTCCTACCCCTCGCCCGATGGCAGCCAATGCCCCTCGGGCGGCCAGCTGATCAACACCAACCAGGCATCGAACGCCGTGGAATTTATCAATTACATCCCCAGCCTCGATCTGAAAGGACTCGAAGGCGCAGGCTACGACACCATGTCGGTGCAGGTGTGGATGGGTTGCTTCGGCACCGGCGGCAAAACCTCCGGCCCAACACTGGCCGATGGCAAACCGCTCGGTCCATGTGACACGGGAGGCTATGGCGATATCTTCCTCATCGCGGGCGCGGCAGTACCGGACCGGAACGACGTGCCGGAACCGGGCACGCTCGCGCTGGTCACGTTGTCGCTGTTCGGCTTGTACTGCGTGCGCAGGCGCCGGCCTACACCCTGATGCACCCCGGATGCGCGCCGTGATCTGTGCGCCGAAGGGCGCATTGCGGCGCGTACCTGATCCCTGCCTTGACACTTGCATTGACGCTGCCTTGGCGCACCCGCCCAATCCGCGACCTGACGATGGCCTCGGTCACGCATGATCCGCCAGTGACCGGTACCCGATCCGCACAGACGTCTGCTGCCTGATCGACGTGTCGTCCGTGCTTCTCCTCCACTCTGCCTGTCCAGCGCGCTGACCTGAAAAGGCAGCGCTTTTTTTGGGGGAACCGCTCCCGCTCCTATCACCGTTCCGTCCACCCGCTTTGATCTTTAGCCAGCCGAAGCGCTTGAAATCCCGACCTTGAATTTTTTGACAACCATCAAAGACGGCCAGGTCGCCCTCGATAAACTCATCTCATCTGCTCATCTGTCACTGCGTTTCAGGCCACAACAATAACAACAAACCGCGAGGCCGTATGTCCCCGACCACCACCCTACTCGCCATCTGCGCGCTCTCGCTCGGATGCGGGCTCAGCGCAACCGCCAGCCAGACGAGCCCGCAAGACGCGCCGGACAAGCTCGGTAACGCAGGGCGCATGCTCGCCTTAGATACCGACAGCGGCGTCGTCACGAGCCAGGCTGTCACCGTTGCCGGCCACGATTTTTGCCAGTACTTCATCGCCGCGTGGCGCGAAAAAGAAGGCAGCGAACGCTACACCCTCGCCATCGTCGAACGTCCGTCGGCACGCCGCGGCAGCGAAGTGCGGATCGACTTCGCCCAGCGCCGCGTGTTCGAAACGCGCCTGCCGACCGCCCGGGGGGCGATCAAATCGCTCAGCGAAGACGCCGCCGAAAGAACGTACCAGGCGGTGTTGCAAGCCGATGCTGAGCGCCAGAGCATCATCGACGCCGACCTCGCGCCCGACGAATTCTGAGTTTGTTCAACGCTGCCTCTGTCAACTCCATCAAAGTAAGGAAATCAGCCATGCCACTCCATTCCATCACCCGCGCGGCAACGCTGTGCCTGGTCGTACTGGCGAACGCCGCCACCGCGACTGAACTCGTGTATTTGCCCGTCAACCCGTCGTTCGGCGGCTACCCGGCCAACGGCCCAGGGCTGCTGGCAAGCGCGACGGCCACCACCAAGCACAAGGAGGACAAGGGCCTCGGTGGCTCTTCTTTCTTCGACCAGTCGCCGCTCGCACAGTTCAATCAAACGCTCGAACGCACTGTGTTAAGTCAACTCGCCTCGGCCGCCACCTCCAAACTGCAGGGGCCGGACGGCAAGCTGGTGCCTGGGACCTTCTCCACCGCCAACTTCACCATCACCGTCGCCGACCTCGGTGGCGGCATGCTGCGCATCACGACGACCGACCGCAGCACCGGCACCACCACCACCTTCGAGGTGGCACAATGAACGCCCTGCGCTGGGCGATTGCCGCCACGGCCGGCGCCAGCCTGCTCGCGGGCTGCAGCTTCCGCCATCCGCCCTCGGCGGTCACGGCCGCTGCGCAACTGGCGCCCATCACGCCGGTCACGCGCGACCTGCTCAACCTGCCTCCTCCGAAAGGCAAGGTAGCCGTTGCCGTGTACGGCGTCCGCGACCAGACCGGGCAATACAAACCATCCCCGGACAGCTCGTTTTCCACCATCGTCACGCAGGGCGCCTCGTCGATGCTGGTCAAGGCGCTCAAGGAATCGGGCTGGTTCATCCCGGTCGAGCGCGAAAACCTGCAGAACCTGCTGACCGAACGCAAGATCATGCGGGCGCTGGAAATGCCGCAGCCGGCCGGCACGCCGCTGGTGCAGATTCCGTCGCTGGTGGCCGCGTCGGTGCTCATCGAGGGTGGCATCGTTGCGTACGAAAGCAATGTGCGCACCGGCGGCGCCGGCGCGCGCTTCCTCGGCATTGGCCTGAGCACGCAATACCGGGTCGACCAGGTCACGGTCAATCTGCGCACCATCGATATTCGCGGTGGACAGGTCCTGCATAGCGTCTCGACCACCAAGACGGTCTACTCGTACGAGATCCATCCCAGCGTGTTCAAGTTCGTGAACGTGAAGGATTTGCTCGAACTCGAAGGCGGCATGACGCGTAACGAACCGACCCAGCTGTGCGTCGGCGAAGCGATCGAGGCCGGCGTGGCCCACCTGATCGTACAGGGTTTGAAGGATGGCAGCTGGGCCTTGAAGGACGAGGCGCACTGGTCCAATCCGGTGCTCCAGCGTTACCTGGACGAGCGCGACGCCATGTATCGGCCCAAGCAGTCCGGCACCAGCACCATCACCGCTGGCCGGCGCGCTCCCGCCAAGGCCGGGAGTGAGCGATGAATCCCTTCCTGCCACCGATGCTGCGCGCCGGCGGCGGCCTGGGGCCGTCCGAACTGGCCGCTGGCCGGCAGCCTGAATACCGCCCGTATCGAACAATATGGCCGCGAAGGGAGCGCGCGGCTTAGCCAATATGGCAGCGGCAAGACTGCCACGCTGATTCGCCATGAAAGTCGCTGATCCACTTACTCGTTCACTCATCGGGGTCGCTCAATCGCGCCAGGCCCGGTCACGACAATCCACGGAGGCACTCCATGAAATCCCCTTTATCGGCGATGGCACTCGCCCTCACGGTTGCGTTCTCAGGCGCCGCAGCCCGGGCCGCAAACGATACCGCCGGCCCGGACCTGCACGCCGCGCTCGCCCAGCTCCACTCGGCTGTCGAAGGCGCGATCCTGCAGCAGGAAGGCGATGCGAATTGGCTTGCGCTCGTGCAGGAGAGCGTGCACCTTGCGCCGCTCGGCATCGACCAGACCGGCGCTGATGCGACGGCGGACGTGTCACAGACCGGCAGCGCCAACCAGGCCTGCATTTATCAACATTAACGCTGATCGGCGGCGCCGGCCCGCGCGGTGATGACCGCATGCCGGTATTCAGATATAGGGGTTGCTGAATCGAACTTGACCTGACCCCATTCATTTACGGAGGCTATCATGAAGTATCCTTTATCGGCACTGGCAAGCGCACTGGCATTGGCGTTTGCCACCATCTCGGCCCAGGCTGCGGACAATTCCGTCGCCACCGCGCAGAAAGGCGACGGCAACATCACCTATGCGGAACAGTTTGATGCAAAAGGAGCGAAGGCGGCGATTTCCCAAGTCGGCAACAACAACAAGGCGGGCGACGCCAAAAATCCAGGCATCTTCCAGAAGAAGAGCCAGGATGTCGATGCCCAGATTTCCCAAAAAGGAAATGAGAACAACGCCGCCATCCGCCAGGAAAATTCATCCCAGTCGACCGCCCTGGTATCGCAGAGCGGCGAGCAGAATGCCGGCACGATTCGGCAAGACAATGATAAGAAGAGCAAAGCCTCGCTGTCCCAGGAAGGCAAAAAGAACGCTGCCACGCTCGAGCAGCAAAACGTTTCCGATTCTCAGCTGACTGCGAAGCAGAGCGGGGCCGACAACAAGATTGCAGTCAAACAGCTCGATTCCGGCCACGGCATTGCCAATATCGACCAGAACGGCTCGCAGAACAATGCGGTTGCCACCCAGACCAAGGTGGATTTCAGCGACGTCAACATCAAGCAGAGCGGCAACTCGAATACTGCCAAGGCAACCCAGAAAGACGCTCAGCAGCTTGGCTCCACAATTGCCCAGAGTGGTTCGGACAACAATGCACTTACCGAGCAGTCGGGCAAGAAAAACATCAGTACCATCAACCAGAAAGGCAACAAGAACCTGACGACCCTGACGCAAGCCGGGGTCGGCAGCGAATCGCTGGTCGCGCAGAACGGCTACGACAACAAGGCGCAGGTCAATCAGTTCGGTACCGGCGGCAAGATCAATTACTCGTCGATCGCGCAGAGCGGCAACAGCTATAGCGCCAACGTCGCGCAACATGGCAGCGGTAATGTGGCCGGCATCGTCCAGCACTAGCCAATGATCCACCCGGCGGCGCAGGCAACTGCGCCGTTTTCATTCCAACATCCCGTCCGCCGCGCGTATGCAATAAAATAGCGCGATGCAACTTACATCCATCCGCCAGCGCCTGCGCGCCTTGGGCGCCCTGCCCTTGCACGAACAGCGCGTGCTGCGCGACTGGGTCCAGGGCCGCCCCTACGATCAGGGACGGCGCCGTCCCAACGATTTCCTGCCCCTTGGCGTACGCACCGCCCTGCCCGCGCTCGATGCCGAGCTGCAGGCCATGGCACGGCTGATTTCCTCGCATCCCGGTGAAGATGGCTCGGCCCGCTTGCTGGTCGGACTGGCCGATGGCCAGGCGGTCGAAAGCGTGCTGCTGCCGCGCGACGGCCTGTGCGTGTCCAGCCAGGTCGGCTGTGCGGTCGGCTGCCAGTTCTGCATGACCGGACGCGAAGGGCTGATCCGCCAGGTCAGCAGCGGCGAGATCATCGCCCAGGTGGTGCTGGCGCGCACCCAGCGGCCGGTGAAAAAAGTGGTGTTCATGGGCATGGGCGAGCCAGCCCATAATCTCGACAATGTGCTCGACGCCATCGAACTGCTGGGGACGGAAGGCAATATCGGGCACAAGAACCTGGTGTTTTCGACCGTGGGCGACCCGCGCGTGTTTGAACGTTTGGCGCAGGGCGTGGTCAAACCTGCATTGGCACTGTCGCTGCACACAAGCAAGCCCGCGCTGCGCGAGCAATTGCTGCCGCGCGCGCCGCGCATCACGCCCGAGCAACTGGTCGAGGCGGGCGAGCAGTATGCCCGGCTGACCGGCTATCCGGTGCAGTATCAGTGGACCCTGCTCGAAGGCATTAACGATGGGGAGGACGAGATCGACGGCATCGTGCGCCTGCTAAAAGGCAAATATGCCGTGCTGAACATGATTCCATACAATACGATTCCTGATCTGGCGTTCAAGCGGCCCAGTTGGGAGAGTGCGCGCGCCATTGCCGCCACGCTCCATCAGCGCGGGGTGCTGACCAAGCTGCGCGATTCGGCCGGGCAAGATGTCGACGGCGGCTGCGGACAACTGCGCGCACGCGCCGCCGCACCGGTGCGCAGGACGATTACGATCGGCCGGGCAGACGCGGCCTGAGACGCCCCTCCTGCCCGGCCCTTCAGCGAGCCGGAACGCCCTGCCCGGCCTCGGCCTCGGTCGGCTTGCGCGTCACCCAGTTGTCGTACTTGCGCTCCAGCCGGCGCGAGGTGCCGTCGCGGTTCATGGCGTCGAGCGCGGCATTCATCTTGTCGATCACGGGGTCGGGAATGGCGCGGTTGCAGGCGAGATAGACCTTGATCCGGTTAAACACCAGCACGGGGACAATCTTCCCCGCCCAGCCGTTTTGTTCGAGCACGCCGCTGCCAGGACGCAAACCGGCGGCCCACAGGTCGATCCGGTTCATCAGCAATTTTTGCGGATTGAGCATGTCGTTCGGCGCCGGATCGACCAGGAAACCACGCGAACGCAGATAGTCGTCGCGCGCGTCGCCGTTGTAGGTGCCGATGCGCAGCCCGCGCGCGTCTTCCAGGGTGGTGAGCTGATAAGCGCGGTCGGCCCGTCCCAGCAGCACCCACTCGCCCTCGTCGGTAGGCCCCACCCATTTGAACAGTTGCTCGCGTTCGGGCGTGCGCGTGGTCGCGTAGACGCAGCCGTTGGGCCGCTGCACGGCCGCGGTGTAGGCGCGCTTCCAGGGAAGCAGATCGATCGAATAGCTGATCGATGCGCGCGCCATGATGTCGCGGATCTTTTCGGTGGAATAGCCAATCACGCGCTCACCTTCGAGCATGCTGGCCGGCGGCGAATATTCGGTCGTGATGTAGAGCCGGGGAGAAGCCTGCGGCGAGGCGGCCTGGACATGCGCCCCGGCCAGCAATCCCGCAACAAGTAATAACAGCTTCACCATACCCGGCCTTTGCGATTCCCTCGTCAAAGCATACCAGTTCCCGCGTTGGGGCGGCAATCGTGCTGCTGAGTACGAATCAGCCGGAGGAAATGTAGTCCGGGAATGCAAAAAGGGAGAGGGCGGATAGCGTTGACCACATCATGTTGGCCGTGACATTCAACACCGCCATTCCTGCCACTGGCAGGCATGACGGTGTTGCGTTCGCAGCCAAAAGGCCGGGCAAGCCCTGCGCAGCGGGCATTGCCGCCGCGACGACTCAGGCCTGCACTTGCGCCAGCGCCACGGTGGCATGACGCGCCACCAGTTCGTGATACAGCGCGGTGTAGCTCTTGGCCATCTGCTCGGCGGTGAACAACTCCCAATAGCGTGCTTCCGCGCGCTCACCCATGGCTTGCGCCAGTTCCGGGTTGTCCCACAGCTTGCGCATGGCGTCGCCAAACGCTTGCGGATCGCTCGGCGGCACGACCAACCCGGTTTCCGCATCGATGTTGATGTAGGTCGTGCCGGTGCCGATCTCGCTCGAAATCATCGGCTTGCCGTACATTGCCCCTTCCAGCAGCGAAATACCGAACGCTTCCGAACGCAAATGCGACGGGAACACCAGCGCGTAGCACAGGGTCAGCAAGGCTACCTTGTCGGCCTCGTCGAGCGCGCCGACGAACAGCACGTGGGTCAGGCCGAGCCGTTCGGCGTGCGCCTTGAGCTCGCTCTCGATGGGACCGGCCCCGACGATCACCACCGGATAATCGGTATTGGCAACCGCGTCGAGCAAAATATGCAAGCCCTTGTAATAGCGCAGCACACCGACGAACAAAAAGAACCGCTCGCCGATCTGGGCGCGCCATTTGTCCATGCGCGCCTGGTCCGGTTCCGGGTAAATGGTCTTGTCCAGACCGTAGGTGATGACGCGCGTCTTGTCGCGATAACGGTCCAGCACGGCCGACGACGCCATGTAATTTGGCGAGGTGGCGACGATGGTGTCGACACTTTGCAGGAAACGGTGCTTGAGCGGCTGGTACAGGCGCAGCAACTGCTTCTGGCGCACGATGTCGGAGTGGTAGGTCACCAGGCTCGGCTTCTTGATGCGCGAAATAAAGTGCGCCAGGTCCATGAAGGGCCACGGGAAGTGGTAGTGCACCACGTCCGCTTCTTCGGCCATGCGCGCCAGTTCGCCAAAGGCGGCCAGCGAAAAACCGGTCGAGGAAATCTCGAAGTCGAGCGGCAGCAGGCGCACCTTGTGGCCTTCGAATTCGACGTCGCGCTTTTCCTTCTGGCGCGTGAGCGTCAGTACCTCATTGCGCACGCCCAGGCGGCCCGTGCCGACGCACATCTGCCGGATGACCTGCTCGACGCCGCCCACCGATTCCGGGAAATAGGTTTTATAGAAATGTAGGACACGCATAGTTTCGCAAGTGGCTCAGTACGACGGCAAATTATTGTGAAAGGACGGCACGATACACGGCGGCGGTCTGCAGCGCGGTGTCGTGCCAGGTCAACTGGGCTGCGCGAGCGCGGCCCGCCGCAATGCAACGCGAGCGCAGCGCATCGTCGCGCGCCAGCGCTTGCATCGCCGCGGCGATGTCACCAGTGTTGCCCGGATCGACGTCAAGCGCCGCGCCCCGGGTTACTTCCGGCAAGGAACTGCTATTCGAGGCCACGACCGGCACCCCCGATGCAAACGCCTCGACGACGGGAATACCGAAACCTTCATACAAGGACGGAAATACAAACACGCCCGCGCCCGCATACACATGGCGCAGTCCGTCGGCACCGGTCAGCTGGTTCAGCCAGACGACCTGCTCGCCATCCTGCTGCGCCGCCTTGACACGCGCGATCAGCTCTTCGCAGCGCCAGCCGGCGCTGCCGACAATCACCAGCTGGCGCTCGGCCCGCAGCGCGTCCGGCAAACTCAGGTAGGCACTGAGCAGGCGCTCGACGTTCTTGCGCGGCTGCAAAGTACCGACAAACAAAAAATAGCCTGCACGCAGGCCGTTCCGCAGCAAGGTAGCTGCCACGGCCGACGCATCGGGCGCCTGCAGCCACGCCGCGTCGACGCCGTTGGGCACCACGCTGATCCTGTTTTCATCGACCCCGAAGCATTCGACCAGTTCACCGATCGCAAAGTTCGACACCGCGATCACATGTTGTGCCTTGCGCGCGGCTTTTTGCTGCATCCAGTTCTTGGCGCGCCGCATGCCGGGGCTGCACCACTGCGGATACTTGATCGGCAGCGCATCGTGCAGGGTCGCCACCACCGGGCAATCCATGCGCACGATGCGGTAATCGGTCGCGTGAAAAATATCGGCCGGCATGTGCACCCGGTTCGCCCCCGGGGTGAGCAGGTCGGCCAGGCTGGCCGCCTCGAACGATTGCGGCATTGCCTGGCCCACGCTGATCGCCGTGGCGTCGCCGCGCAGGCGCGGATACGAATAAGCGGCCACATCGCAGCCGGCCTGCGGCAAGTGCTGCAGCAGCGCCTGGGTGTACACGCCGATCCCGTCCAGTCTTCCGCCGGTCAGGCCCGGTTCGATCATGGTCGTTCCCAGGCCGACGCGCAGGCGGCTCACGCCTGGTACATCCAGCGCAGCGTGTCGGCGAGCGGAATCGGGGACATGGCCCCGATCGCGCCGCGCAGTTTTTCATTGTTACCCATCAGGACCAGCACATCCTTGGCGCGCACGAAGGCCGGATTGACCTTCACCTCGATCCGGTAGCCGGCAATCGACTCCATCAGCGCGATGACCTCGCCCAGCGAATGCGCCTGGCCGGAACAGATATTGAAGGTCTGGCCGGCCACGTTGGCCGCCAACAGGCGGCGGTAGCTGTCGGCCACCATGCGCACGTCGGAAAAATCGCGCGCGATGGCTTGGTTGCCCAATTCGATCACCGGCGCCGCCTTGCGGAAATGCGAGACGATTTTGGGCAGCAGGAAGTTGTCGTCCTGGCCCACGCCGGTATAGTTGAATGGCCGCACGATGATGATCGGCAGCTTGTCGCTCCACAACTGCGCCATGTGTTCCATGGCCAGCTTGCTGACGGCGTAATCGTTGGCCGGCGCGGGCGCCAGGGACTCATCGATCTGGCCGACGCTGGCGTTGCCGTAGACGTTGGCGGACGATGCCAGCAGCACCGCCGACGGCTGGTGGGGCTGGGCCGCCAGCGCTTCGAGCAGGTTGCGGGTGCCGACGATGTTGACGCGGTAAATCAGTTCGGCGTTGGCATGCGCCACAAAAGCGATGCCGGCCAGGTGCACCACGACGTCCGGCTGCACCTGTTCGACCATGGCGGCCACGCCGGCGCGGTCCAGCAGGTCGACCGCGAACACATCGGGTTCAGGAGCATCGCTCCCATGGCCCGGCACCACGGTGCCGAACACGCGATAGCCGGCCGCAGCCAGTTCGCGCGCCACGTAGCGCCCCGTGAAGCCGTGCAGGCCGGTGATCAGGGCACGTTTGCCCTGCCCTTCGGCGCCGGGCGCGGGGGACGTTTCCGTGACCATGCCCGTCATATCAGAAGGAAAAACCCTGTTCGTTGCGGCGCATGTCGGCCTCGACCATCATCTGGCACAACTGCTCCAAGGTGGTTGTCGGCGCCCAGCCCAGTTCGCGCAGGGCCTTGGCCGGATCGCCGATCAGCAACTCGACTTCGGCGGGACGGTAGAACTTGGGACTGATGCGCACCAGCAGCTTGCCGGTGCGGGCGCAATGGCCTCGCTCGGCTTCGCCCGTGCCCGTGTAGTCGATATCGATGCCGGCGCCCTTGAACGCCATGGTGACGAAGTCGCGCACGGTTTCGGTACGGTTGGTGGCCAGGATGAAGGTGTCGGGCTGCGCGGCCTGCAGGATGCGCCACATGCCTTCGACGTATTCCTTGGCATAACCCCAGTCGCGCTTGGCGTCGAGATTGCCCAGTTCCAGCACGTCGAGCTTGTTGAGCACGATCTTGGCGACCGAATCGGTGATCTTGCGGGTAACGAATTCACGGCCGCGCAGGGGCGATTCGTGATTGAACAGGATGCCGCTGGAACCGAAGATGCCATACGACTCGCGGTAATTGACCGTCATCCAGTGGGCGTACAGCTTGGCCACACCGTACGGACTGCGCGGATAGAACGGGGTATCTTCGACTTGCGGGATGGCCTGGACCTTGCCGAACATTTCGGAGGTCGACGCCTGGTAGAAGCGCGCTTTCGGGTTGACGATGCGAATCGCTTCGAGCAGGTTAACTGCCCCCAGACCCGTTATGCTTGCGGTAGCAACCGGCTGCTCGAACGACACACCGACGAAACTCTGGGCCGCGAGGTTGTACACCTCGTCAGGCTCGGCGGTCTGGATCAGGCGTATGCTGGACGACAAATCGGTCAGGTCGTATTCGACCAGGCGCAGATTTGGGTGAGCCTGGATACCCAGCTCTTCGATACGCCAGAAATTGACCGAACTCGTGCGACGATACGTCCCGGTGACCTCGTAGCCCTTTTCAAGCAACAACTGCGCAAGGTAAGCGCCATCTTGCCCGGTGATCCCGGTAATCAGGGCTTTTTTTGTTGTTTTTTGCATATTCGTGATATTCGTGTGTAGTTGGAGAGCGGTAATCTGCACGTCCAACTCGCAGTTAACAACTCAGCATTGTAACAGAATCGGTTTGATCATTCTTTACGCAAAAGCGTTTCGTGCAATATGAACAACAAGCTGCGTGGATATTATGCCCCGATCACGAGGAAGGGCGGCGCCAGCTTACGCATTGTTACGCCTATCTTGAACTGTAATGAAATGTAGTAATGCACGTTTTTCCTCTGCGAAATTACTACAAAAAAAGGCCGGCATCGATGGCGATGCCGGCCCTTTTGTGGCGCGCAAAACACACGCGCCGTAGTACTTGCCGATCAGCGTTCCGAGACGGCGTCGACCACGCACAGGGCCGTCATGTTGACGATCCGGCGCACCGTGGCCGATGGGGTCAGGATGTGCACCGGCTTGGCGCAGCCTAGCAGCACCGGGCCGATCGCGATGCCGTTGCCGGCCGCGGTCTTGAGCAGGTTGTAGGCAATGTTGGCGCTGTCGATATTCGGCATCACCAGCAGGTTGGCCTCGCCCTGCAGGGTCGAGTGCGGCATCAGCTGCATGCGCAGCTTGGCGTCGAGCGCCACGTCGCCGTGCATCTCGCCATCGATTTCCAGCTGCGGCGCCTTTTGCTGCACCAGCGCCAGCGCGGCGCGCATCTTTTGCGCCGATGCACTGTTGGCCGAACCGAAGTTCGAGTGCGACAACAGCGCCGCGCGCGGAATCAGGCCGAAGCGGCTCATCTCGTCGGCCGCCATGATGGTGATCTCGGCCAGCTGCTCGGCGCTCGGGTTTTCGTTGACGTGGGTATCGACGATGGCCATCTGGCGTTCCGGCAGGATCAGGAAATTCATCGCCGCGTACACATTGGCGCCATCGCGCTTGCCCAATACCTGGTCGATATAGTGCAGGTGCAGGTTGGTGGTGCCGAAGGTGCCGCAGATCATGCCGTCGGCGTGGCCCTTGTGGATCATCATCGCGCCGATCAGGCTGTGGCGGCGGCGCATTTCCAGCTTGGCGTATTCCTGGGTCACGCCTTTACGCATGGTCATCGCGTAATAGGTCTGCCAGTAATCGCGGTAGCGGTCTTCGTGGTCCGGATTGATGACGTCGAAATGCTCGCCTTGCTTCAGGCGCAGGCCGAACTTCTCGATGCGCTGCTCCAGCACGCTCGGACGGCCGACCAGGATCGGGCGCGCCAGCTTCTCGTCGACCACCACCTGCACGGCGCGCAGCACGCGCTCTTCTTCGCCTTCGGCGTAGACGATGCGCTTGAGTTCCGGCGGGGCCGCCTTGGCCACCGCGAACAGCGGCTTCATGAAGGTGCCGCTGCGGTACACGAACTGCTGCAGGCTGTCGGCGTAGGCTTCCAGGTTGGCGATCGGACGCGTCGCCACGCCCGACTCGAACGCCGCCTTGGCCACGGCCGGGGCGATGTGGATCAAGAGGCGCGGATCGAACGGCATCGGGATCAGGTATTCCGGGCCGAACGAGAGGTTGCTGATGCCGTAGGTGGTGGCCACCACGTCCGACTGCTCGGCGTGGGCCAGGTCGGCAATCGCGTGCACGACCGCAATTTCCATTTCGCGCGTGATGGTGGTGGCGCCGCAATCGAGGGCGCCGCGGAAAATGTAGGGGAAGCACAGCACATTGTTCACCTGGTTCGGATAGTCCGAACGGCCGGTGGCGATGATGGCGTCGCCGCGCACGGCCTTGACTTCTTCCGGCAGGATTTCCGGGGTCGGATTGGCGAGCGCCAGGATCAGCGGATTGGCCGCCATTTCCTTGACCATATCCTGCTTGAGCACGCCGCCAGCGGACAGGCCCAGGAAAATGTCGGCGCCCGGCATGACTTCAGCCAGGGTGCGCAATGGCGTGTCTTGCGCGAAGCGCGCCTTGTCCGGGTCCATCAGTTCGACGCGGCCCTTGTAGACCACGCCGGCCAGGTCGGTCACATAGATGTTCTCGATCGGAAAGCCGAGGTCGACGATCAGTTCCAGGCAGGCCAGCGCCGCCGCGCCCGCGCCCGACACCACCAGCTTGCACTCGCGGATATCCTTGCCGACCACCTTGACGCCGTTCAGGATCGCGGCGCCGACGATGATCGCGGTACCGTGCTGGTCATCGTGGAACACCGGAATCTTCATGCGGTCGCGCAACTGGCGCTCGATATAGAAGCACTCGGGCGCCTTGATATCTTCCAGGTTGATGCCGCCGAACGTCGGTTCCAGCGAGGCGATGATGTTGACCAGCTTGTCCGGATCCTGCTCGTTGATCTCGATGTCGAACACATCGATGCCGGCGAACTTCTTGAACAGCACGCCCTTGCCTTCCATCACCGGCTTGGACGCCAGCGGACCGATATTGCCCAGACCCAGCACGGCGGTACCGTTGGTGATGACCGCCACCAGATTGCCGCGCGCCGTGTATTTATACGCGTTGCCCGGATCCTTGACGATTTCTTCGCAAGGAGCCGCCACGCCGGGCGAGTACGCCAGGGCCAGGTCGCGCTGGTTGAGCAGCTGCTTGGTGGGCGTGACGCTGATTTTTCCGGGACGGGGGCTCTCGTGATACTCGAGCGCGGCGAGGCGCAGTTGCTGGCGCAGTTCTTCCTTCTTCTCTGGTGACGAATCCATGCTGGTACGGCCTTCCTGTGTACTGTCGGGGACTGAGGATTTTATCAGACGTGATCTTTCAACAAGCTACGTATTTTCACCAACTTCGGGTCAATTGCCCCAAAACATGAAAATTTCATCACAACAAACAAAAAAGCGATCGCTCGCTCGGCGCTACAGCACGGTACAGATCGCTGACAGTTGCTACAAATCCTAGACAGAAACGCAATAGACCCATGCTGCGGGCTCGCAGGACAATGCACCGGCATCGCGGCGCTGCGGGCGGGAACCCTGACCCTGCGCGGCGCGAGCTTTCCGCCAACCCTGTCGAAAGAGCGTCCCATGAAACCACTCCAACACTGTCTTCCCGCCGGACTGATCGCCGCCACCCTGCTGACCGGGTGCGGCGGTGGCGGCGGCGACGGGGGCAAACCCTTGCCCCCTCCCGTGCCGGACCCGATCGCGCGCGTCGATGTGCTGATGAATCACGAGCGTGGCATGAACTCGATCACCATCGACGACAAGAATGCCTACGTCGCGCTGACCAATACCGAAACCGACGGCAGCGTCATCCTGGCCACCGCGCGCGGGGTCAGCACCAAGTCGGCCTGGCAAACGGTCGGCCTGGGCGAGTGCAGGCTGCCGGCCAGCGAGCAGGTCGAAACGCGGCGCGCCGCCGAACTGAAGCAGGTCGACGGCAAGACGCTCCTGATGCAGCCGGCCTGGGGCAGCGCCGACGAACATACCTTGTGCGAGCTGGACCAGGCGAAGATGAGCTTCGTTCCCAAGGACAAGGACTTCCGGATCTGCTACGCAAGCTATTGCGAGCGCATGTACGTGGGCGACGTCAAGGCGGTCGGCAAGCGCTGGTTCGCCAACGGCGGCGCCGGCCAGAATGTGCAGGTCTCGAACGACCAGGGCGCCACCTGGCGTCCGATCATGGGGACGATGGACAGCATGAGCTGCACCCACCAATCGTTCGAGGTGGTGGGCGGGCGCCTGCTGACGGGCGGCGAATGTCCGCTCGACATGGCCTACGTGCGCGCCTACACCATGAACGCCGACAATTCGGCGCTGGCCTCCACGGTTCCCGTGCCGTTGAGCGTGCCGGAACTGGAAAACCGCAACGTGCATCTGATTACCACGCTGGGCACGAGCGAGCGCGTGTTCATCGGCGTCGAGGGCGGGCTGCTGCGCAGCGATGACAGCGGCAAGAGCTACAAGTTCGTGCTCAAGCAACCGTTGACGGGCGGAGTCAACTATCCCTACATCACCCAGTTGCTCTCGCCGGCCGGTAAACCCAACGTGATCGTCGCCGCCGGGTTCGACAAGGCCAAGGGCTTGCCCTATTTAGCATGGTCGGAGGACAACGGCGACAAGTGGACCGACCTGTCGTCCCTGCTGCCGGGTTACAAGCGTACGTCGGCGGACGCCACCAGCCAGGTGACCTCGATCGCGGAAGATGCGCAGGGACGCATCCTGGTGACGGTCAACGAAGAGTTCCAGAAAAAAGGCCGCCTGGTGGAGGTCAAGCTGGGCCGCCTGTAAGCTGCCGCTGCGGAGTGGCATGGCTGTACAATCGCGCATGCTCTCCGAATTCGACCTCATCAAGCAGTACTTCAAACGTCAGCGCCCGGGCCGGGCAGCGCTCGGCATCGGCGACGATTGCGCGCTGCTCGCCCCCTCCCCCGGCATGCAGATGGCCATTTCATCCGACATGCTGGTCGAGGACCGCCATTTCTTCGCCGGCGCCGATGCGCGCATGCTGGGCCACAAGTGCCTGGCGGTGAACCTGTCGGACCTGGCCGCGATGGGCGCGCGGCCGGTAGCTTTCACCCTGGCGCTGGCGCTGCCGGCGGCCAATCCCGACTGGCTGTCCGGATTTGCCGCCGGCCTGTTCGCGCTGGCCGACCAGCATGGCTGTGAACTGATCGGCGGCGACACCACCAAAGGCCCGCTGAACATCTGCATCACCATTTTCGGCGAACTGGCGCCTGGCCACGCGTTGCGGCGCGATGCCGCCATCGCCGGCGACGACCTGTGGATTTCGGGCACGCTGGGCGACGCCCGCCTCGCCCTGGCGGGCTACCGCAAGGAATATCCGCTGGACGATGCCCCCCTGTTCGCGGCCGGTACCCGCATGCACACGCCGACCCCGCGCGTGGCGCTGGGCCTGGCGTTGGCCGGCGAGCGTCTGGCCCATGCCGCCATCGATATCTCGGACGGCCTGGTGGGCGACCTCGGTCACATCCTGGCCGCATCAAACGTCGGCGCCACGCTCGACGTCGATGCGCTGCCCGCAGGACCGGTACTGGCCGCGCAGCCGCAGGCGCTGCGGCGCCAGTTCTGCGCCGCCGGCGGCGACGATTACGAGTTGTGCTTCACGGCCCCGCGCGCGCAGCGCGAAGCGATCATCGCCGCGGGCGTTGCCTGCGGCACCGCGGTGACGCGCGTCGGGACAATCGACGCCGCACCGGGCCTGCGCCTGGTCGACGCCGCCGGCCAAGCCCTGGACCTGAAGCTGGCCGGTTTCGACCACTTTGCCAGCGCCTGACCGGCCCTATTCGGCCGGCACCTGCCCGGCCTCGGCAAAGTGCGCATTATGCGGATCGTCCTTGGGCCCATTCATCAGCCAGTAATGATGGAAGGCCAGCCGCACGTTATCGCGCAGTTGCGTCTCGTCCCACGGCTTGGTGTAGAAGCGGTAAATCGCGCCGCGGTTGATCGAGTCGAGCACCGCTTCAAGCCCCGTGTAGCCGGACAGGATGATCCGTATCGTGTCCGGATACAGCTCCTTGACCTTGCTCAGGAACTCGGTGCCGCTCATGCCCGGCATGCGCTGGTCGCACACGATCACCTGCACCGTGTGCAGCGCCAGCAGCTCGAAGCCTTCGGCGGGCGACACCGCCGTCAGAATCCGGTAGTTATCGCGCTTGAACAGCCGGTGCAGCGAGGACAGCACATTGACGTCGTCGTCCACGATCAGCAAGGTCTGGCGATGGCTGTCGGGCGACTCCGGCTCGGACGGCTGCGCCACATTGGCCAGCACCATCTCGCCGAACTCCGCGGCCGGCAGCGGGCGGCTGAAATGGAAACCCTGCACTTCGTCGCAGCGGTGGCGCCGCAGGTAGGCCATCTGGGCCGGCGTCTCCACCCCTTCGGCGATCACCTGCATGTGCAGCGAATGGGCCATGCCGATGATGGCCAGGGCGATGGCCGCATCGTCCGGATTGACCGTCACGTCGCGCACAAAGGCGATGTCGATCTTGAGCTTGTCGATCGGGAAGCGCTTCAGATACGCCAGGCTCGAATAGCCGGTGCCGAAATCGTCGATCGCAATCGTGATGCCAAGCTGCTTGAGATTGCCCAGCACCGCAATCGTGTGCTCGGCGTTGGACATCAGCGCGCTTTCGGTCAGTTCCAGTTCGAGCAGCGCCGGGTCGATCCCGTGCCTGCCGACCGCCGCGCGGATTTCGCCTTCCAGGTCGCCTTCGACGAACTGGCGGCTCGATACGTTGACCGCCACGCGCACGTCACCCACGTCGCTGGCCGACCACTGCGCTATCTGGCGGCAGGCTTCGTCGATCACCCACGCGCCGACCCGCACGATCAAGCCGGTTTCCTCCATCACCGGCACGAATTCGACCGGGAATACCAGGCCGTAGCCGGGCCGGTTCCAGCGCAGCAGCGCTTCGGCGCCGCTGATGCGGCCCGTGCGCAGGTTAACCTTGGGCTGGAAGTACAGCAGGAATTCGCCGTGCTCGAGCGCGTGGCGCAGCGCCAGCTCAAGATCGAGCCGCGCCAGCACCTGCACGTTCATGCCGGCGGTGAAAAAGCGGTAGCCGTCGCGCCCCGCTTCCTTGGCGCGGCCCATGGCCGTGTCGGCGTACTTGATCAGGGTTTCGGGATCGGTGGCGTCGTCCGGGTACATGGCGATGCCGATGCTGGCCGTCAGGCCGGCCTGCTTGCCCTGCAGGTCGAACGGCGCGCGCAGCGTGTCGCGCACTTCGTTGGCGACGTTGACGGCGTCCTGCTGGTTGCGCGTCATCGTCAGGATGAGGGCGAATTCGTCGCCGCCCAGGCGCCCGACCGTGTCGCGGATGCGCACGCACTGCACCAGGCGCGTGCTGAACTGGCGCAGCAATTCGTCGCCCAGGGCCGAGCCGAGCGAATCGTTGACGGTCTTGAAGCGGTCGAGCGCGATGAACAGCACCACGATGCGCCACTGCTTGTCCTGCGCCAGCTCGATCGCTTCGCGCAAGGTCTGGTAGAACAGGGTGCGGTTGGGCAGGCCGGTCAGGCTGTCGTAGCTGGCTAGGTGGGCCAGGCGCTGGCGCGCGGCCAGGCGCTCGCTGATGTCGCGCGCCACGGCGATCAGCATGCGCGTACTGCCCACGCTCTGGGTTTGCCAGTAGATTTCCACCGCCACTTCGCGCAGGTCGGCGCGCGTCAGGTGGTCTTCGACCAGGTCGGGGTAGCGTATCGCATCGCGCTCCGGGTCGGCCTGGCGCGCCAGCTGGCCCGGGCCGGCCAGGCCGTACACCGTGGGGTCCAGGCGCAGCAGCTCGTCGCGCTGGTAGCCGAGCATGCGGCAAGCGCCGTCGTTGACGTCGACTACCGTCATGGAGCCGGTGTCGATCAGGAAGATGGCGTCGTTGGTGGCGTCCATGGCGCTGCGAAAGCGCTGCAGTTCGGCGGTGCGCTCGCGCACCGTCTGTTCGAGCAGGGTGCCGTAGCTCTTCGATTCGCGGTGCAGCAGGCGCACTTCGAGCATGTTGCGGATGCGCGTGAGCACTTCGACCGGGTCGAACGGCTTGCCGACGAAGTCGCGCGCGCCGGCGTCGAGCGCGGCCAGCTTTTTATCCGGTTCGGCCGTCACCACCAGCACCGGCAGGTAGGCTTCGGTTTCCATGGGCGCCAGCGCCTCCATCACCTGGAAGCCGCTCATGCCCGGCATGTGCAGGTCGAGGATGATCAGGTCGTAGCGGTGCTTGAGGTGCCTGGCCGCTACTTCGCGCGGGTCGGTGGTGCTGCTCACATTGGTGTAGCCGGTGGTCGTGAGCAGGTATTCGAGCAGCTGCACGTTGACCAGCTGGTCGTCGACGATCAGGATGGCAGCGTCGTGGATGTCATCGAGGGATATCATGGGTTCCGCGCTTTCTGCGCAAGCTGCCGCGTGTCGGCGAATGCAAGGGTGCTGTCGATCGCCTCGTTGAATTCGTCAATGTTGATCGGTTTGGTGAGGTAACGGAAAAAGCCGCTGGCCAGCCCGCGCTCGACATCGCGCGGCATGGCGTTGGCGGTCAGCGCGATGACCGGAATATGCGCCGTGCGCGGATCGCTGCGCAGTTCCTTGAGCGCGTCCAGGCCGCTCACGCACGGCAGGTTGATATCCATCAGGATCACGTCCGGCAGGTGCGCCTTGGCCAGTTCGATGCCGAGGTGGCCGTCGGGCGCGGTCAGGAGGTGCAGGTCGGGCCGGAAGCGCACGATCTCCTGCACCAGCTTCAGGTTGGCCGGGTTGTCTTCGACGTACAGCAGGCTGTGGTCGGCCAGCGGCACGGGGGCCGGCTTGTGTTCCAGCGTCAGCACCACCGCTTCGCCCACGGCCGACGGCACCGGCTGGGTCAGGCCAAGTTCGATCCAGAACACGGTGCCCACGCCGACGCTGCTCGAGACGCCGATTTCGCCGCCCATCAGCTCCACCAGGCGGCGCGTGACGACCAGGCCGATGCCGGTGCCTTCCTCGCTGCCGTTTTCCTGGCCCAGGCGGTTAAACGGCTGGAACAGGGACGCGATCTGCTCCGGGCGCAGGCCCATGCCGGTATCCTGCACCGACAGGCGCACGCGGTTGGCGGTGACGACGCTGCAGTCGCACACCACCGCGCCCATCTCGCGGTTGTACTTGATGGCGTTCGAGAGCAAATTGAGCAGCACCTGTTTCAAGCGCGTGCGGTCGGCCTGCACCACGGCGCCCGGCGCGTCCGGGAACAGCATGCGGATCTTGCGCTGCTGCGCCAGCGGTTCGGTCATGTTGCGGCACTCGACCAGCATGTCGGCCAGCGCCACCGGCTCCATCGACAATGTGACGGTGCCCGATTCGACCTTGGCCAGGTCGAGGATTTCGTTGATCAAGGTGAGCAGGTGGCGGCCCGACTTGAGAATGTGGCCGGCGAACTCCTTCTTTTGCGGCAGCGTCGAGGGCAGCGATTCGGACGTCAATATCTGGGCGAAGCCGAGAATCGCGTTGAGCGGCGTGCGCAGCTCGTGGCTCATCGACGACAAGAAGGCCGACTTGGCCTGGTTGGCATTCTTGGCCGCCGCCATGGCCACTTCCAGTTCGGCGTTGGTCAGTTCCAGCTGCATGGTGCGCTCGTGCACGCGCACCTCAAGCTGCTCGTTGAGGTCCATGATTTCCTGCTGGGCGCGGGCGCGCTCCTCGGCTTCGCGCGCAATCGCATGGTGCGACGTTTCGAGCGCGCCGGTGCGCTGTTCGATCTCGCCGAGCATGGCGTTGAACGAGTCCACCAGTTCGCCCGCCTCGTCGTCGCTGATGCGCGGGGCGCGGCGCGAGTAGTCGCGCGTGCTGACCACTTCGCGCGCAGTTTCGGTGAGCGCGACGATCGGCGCGGTGACGATGCGCCCGAGCCGGCGCGTCATGAGCCAGGCGATCAGCATCGCCAGCGCGACCACGCCGGCGGCGATGCTCAGGTAATCGACCGCGCGCGCGACCAGCGTGTATTCGGCGCGCAGGTACACGGTGCCGAGCAGTTCGCCGTTTTCGACCACCCTGCGGTACAGCAGCAGGTCGTCGCCGCTCACGCGCAGGTCGTCGGTCTGGGGGCTGACCGGGAACGGATGGCGCTGGCCCGGCGCGCGGTAGGAGGCGAACAGGGCGCCCTTGGCGTCGTAGATGGCACCGGCCCGCACCGACGGGCGAATGCGCAGCAGCGCCAGGTTTTCGGTGGCCAGGCGGGCGTCGTCGAAGGTCAGCGCGGCCGACGTCATGTGGCCGAGCAGTTCGGCCTGGGTGGCCATGTCGCCCAGCAGGGCCTTGTGGTAGTTGCGCAGGTCGTAGGCGATCACGGTGCCGATCGACACCAGCAGCGCCGCCAGGGTGGTGAGCATCACCACCGTGACCAGTTTTTCACGGATCGAACGGACGATCATGTGGCCCCCTGCACACGGTTGGCGGCGGCCAGCATGCGCGCACTGATGCGCAGCCGGCTCGAGTTGACCTGGCCGAGGGCGACGTCGAAGCGCAGCCGGTCCCGGGCCACCACGAAAGCGATCATGCACCCCAAAGCAATGCTGTCGTCGGCGTCGGAAACGGTGAGTACCGACTGGCCGCGCGCGGCCGCCAGCATGTCGATCACGGCGGAACGTTCGCCGGCGCCGATGAACAGGATATGGACGCCGTGCAGGGCATCGCCGCGGCGCAGCTTGCGCACCGAAATGGCGTGCCCGCCGACGGTGCGGCCGGCCACCATTTGTTCGAGCTGGTCGGCCAGGGCGTCGTTGCCGGCCACGCCGATCTGGAGCGGGCTGTCGGTGCGCGTGAAGCTGCCTTCAGGCCACTCGACGAAGCCGGCGAATTTGAACAGGTAGGCGGCCTTGACCTGGTTTTCGACGCTGGGCTGGGCTGCGGCGACGCTGGTCCAGGCGAACATCGCCAGCAGCGCCGGCAACGCCAGCCAGCGTCCCGCACGCCTGCGCAGTGCGAACCGGCTCAGGCCCGCCATGGCAGTTCGGCAAGCAAAAGAATCGGGGACATGGGACTCCAATCCGGATCAGACAGAAAAGCAAACTCAGCGCTAAAGCCCAGCATAGCAGAGCAACAGGCTGGCGGCGCACGGCACAAACGCCGGGCGCGCGACGATTTCCCCGGATCCACTCTACGCTTTTTTAGTTCGCTTGGATATCCCTTTTGAAACATTGCAACAGGGTGGACGGACAGTGTTGCAGAGTGCATGGTAAAGTAGAATCGCAGGGCCGCGCCGTCGCCGGTGCGCCCTTCCCCGATCCGTATTTCGATGCGCAACCATGGTCCCCGCTGACCGTCCAAAAGGAGCAACACGTGACGAACGACATTCTCGATCTTTCCGCCAAAGTCGGCCGCGCGCTGCAAGCGAAAGGCTTGCTGCTGGTGACCGCCGAATCGTGCACCGGCGGCGGAGTAGCGCAAGCGGTCACCGAGGTGGCCGGCTCGACCGGCTGGTTCGACTGCGGCTTCGTGACCTATTCCAACGCGTCGAAAACCGAGCTGCTCGATGTGTCGGCGGCGCTGATGGCGCAGCTGGGCTCGGTCAGCGAGGAAGTGGCGTCCGCCATGGCCACCGGTGCGTTGGCAAACAGCAACGCGCACGTGGCCTTGTCGACCACCGGCATCGCCGGCCCGAGCGGCGCGGTGCCGGGCAAGCCGGTCGGCACCGTCTGCTTCGGCTGGGCCAGAGGGGACACCATTCTGACCGAGCGCCTGGTGTTCGCCGGCGACCGCCACGCCGTGCGCGAGCAGACCGTGGTGCACGCGCTGCAAGGGCTGCTGCGCATCATCGAATAGAAGCGCGACGGCGGATTGGCGCCATCGTCCTGTTCTCCCCCTGCGTTGACACCTGCCGGGCCGGCACGCGCACCGGCGCCGGTCATTTTCTGGAGCAATTCGATGCACAATACGGTACATTTCATCCTGCAGGGCAAGGGCGGCATCGGCAAGACCCTGGTCTCGACCATCCTGGCGCAATGGCTGGCCGGCAAGGACGAGCGGCCCCTGCGCTGCTACGATACCGACCAGGAAAACGCCACCTTTTCGCGCTACAAGGCGATGGACGTGAAACACGTGCCGGTCATGACCGACGCGCGCAACATCGACCCCAAGCGCTTCGACGCGCTGATGATCGACCTGCTGGAAGAAGAAGGCAACTGCGTGATCGATAACGGCGCCAATACCTTTTCGCCGCTGATGGGTTACCTGCTGGAAAACGATTGCTTCGACTTGCTCAAGGAATCGGGGCGCAAGGTGTACATCCACACCATCGTCGGCGGTGGCGACACCCTGCACGACACGGCCATGGGATTTGTCTCGACCGCCAAGTCGACCAGCGTGCCGCTGGTGCTGTGGGAAAACGAACACTTCGGCCCGCTGCAATCGGCCACCGGCAAGGTGTTTACCGAATCGCAAACCTATGCCGACAATGCCGCGCGCGTGTGCGGGCGGGTGGTGCTGTCGCAACGCAACGCCGACACCTTCGGCGCCGACATCAAGAAGATGAATATCGCGCGCCTGACCGCCAATGAAGTGCGCGAAAGCGACAAATTCAACGTCATGGAAAAGCAGCGCATCAAGGTGGTGTTCCGCGACCTGTTCGAGCAACTCGACAACGTCCAGTGGTAAGCCGGCATGGACCAGCAAAAACTGCGCACCCTCGTCTTTGAGAAAACCGGCGTGCGGATCGATATCGACGATCCGATCTTTGCGCTGGTGGCGCTCAACGAGGCGGTGCTGGCCGAAGCGGTCGAGCGCCACGTGGAGCTGCTCGACGACGCCACCGCCGACCTGGCCGACCAGGTGCAGGCGCTGCAGGAAAGCGGCA
This sequence comes from Massilia scottii, assembly GCF_030846495.1. NCBI lineage: Bacteria > Pseudomonadati > Pseudomonadota > Betaproteobacteria > Burkholderiales > Oxalobacteraceae > Massilia > Massilia scottii. The sequence goes on from NZ_JAVCWM010000003.1 coordinate 290,014, forward strand.
GCCTGTGCCACTTCAGCAACGCTGCGCTCGAGCGTCCGGCGGCACTGGTCGCGCCTGCGCCGCCAGCCGCCAACATCGCGCCACCGCAGGAAAAACGCATCATCGCGATTGCCGGCGGCGCGGCGCTGCTGTGCGCATTCGTGGTGCTGATCGGCCAGGCTGTGCTGTTGCGCCCGGCACCGGCCCCGGTGCTGGTGGCGAAGGAATTGACGCCCGAACAAAGCGCCGCCCTGCGCGAGGCCGACAAGCTGGCCGGCATCGTCGCCAGGCTGGATGCCAAAACGCGCGCGGCGATTGCCGCCGAGATGCAAAAACCCTGAATTGCGGCAAGGAATGCACCACGCGGCAGAATTGCGCTATCATATCTACATATCTTCACATGTTGACTATGAACCCCTCTCCCGATAACGACGCATCGATTGCCCAACTGGCCGACCTGTTCCATCTGCTGGGCGACCCGACGCGGCTGCGCATTGTATTGTCCTGCCTGGCGGGGCCGATTGCGGTGGGCGACATCGCCGCCGGGCTGCAACTGAGCAGCTCGCTGGTCAGCCACCACCTGCGCCTGCTGCGCGCCGCCCGCATCGTCAAGGCCGGGCGCCAGGGCAAGCAAGTGTTTTATTCGACGGCGGACGCCCACATCAGCGGCGTGCTGACCGACATGCTCGACCACATCGCCGAACCCACCAATGGAATCGACCCATGACCAGCGCCCACGACCACGATCACGACCACGCCGGACACAGCCACGCGCATGCGCCCGCCAGGACGCCTGAAGCGGCCCACAAGCACGGCCATGGCCACGATCACGACCATGGTCACGGTCACGGTCATCACCAGCTCGACCCGAACGGCAACGGGCGCGCGTTCGCGCTGGCGATCGGCCTGAACACGGTGTTTGTCGGCATCGAATTCTTTTACGGATTCCTGGCCAACTCGACGGCGCTGATGGCCGACGCCGGCCACAACCTGTCGGATGTGCTGGGCCTGATGCTGGCCTGGGGCGCGGCCATGCTGACCCGGCGCGCGCCGGACGGACGCTACACCTACGGCCTGCGCAGCTCGTCGATCCTGGCGGCCCTGCTCAACGCCCTGCTGCTGATGCTCGCCTGCGGCGCGATCGGCTGGGAAGCGGTGCACCGCTTCGCCAATCCGGCGCCGGTGCAGGGCATGACGATGTCGGTGGTGGCCGGTATCGGCGTGCTGGTCAACGGTTTTTCGGCCTGGCTGTTCATGGCCGGCAGCAAGGACGACCTGAACATCCGGGGCGCCTACCAGCACATGGCGGCCGACGCCGCCATTTCGCTGGGCGTGGTGGTGTCGGGCGTGGCGATCCTGTTCACCGGCTGGACCTGGCTCGACCCGGCGGCCAGTATCGTGATCGTGCTGCTGATCCTGGTCACGACCTGGGGCTTGCTGCGCGAGTCGCTCGACCTGGTGCTGGCGGCGGTGCCGGCCAATGTCGATGCCGCGGCGGTGGGCGACTATCTCAAGGCGCGGCCGGGGGTAAGCGATATTCACGACCTGCACATCTGGGCCATGAGCACGACCGAGACGGCGCTGACCGCGCATCTGGTGATGCCGGCCGGCTACCCGGGCGACGCGGCACTGGACGCCATCGTGGCCGCGCTCAAGGCCGATTATGCGATCCATCACTGCACCTTGCAGGTGGAGCTGGGGACGAGCGAGCACAGCTGCGCGCTGCATGGCGAGGCGGCCGGCTAAGGTCGCGCTGCTGTCACGAGGGAGCGTTACACGTCCGGATATTGTGCTTGCGCCTTCAGGCGCAGGTAGTCGAGGAAGTGGTCCGTATCCGGCTCCACGGTGGACAGGCTGAACGCGTCGTCATCCTCTTCCACGAGCGCGTATTCGCCGTTCTCGTACAAGCCGAGCAGACTTTCCAGGAATTGTTCCAGGCTCGCGCCCGCCTGCACGCGCGTGAATTCACGCCCGCCGAACGAGATCACCTGGCCCAGGCTACCGGCGGCATCAGGATCGAGGTCGATGCCGAGATAGGCGCCGCCAGCGTCGTCGGCCAGCGGGACCCACGCCTTGCTGGCGGCGCACTGGCGCACAGTGCCGCGTGGCAGGCAGCAATATTGACTGCTCGCAGCGGTGCGTTCCACGGCAGTCATGTCGTCGAGAAAATCAGTGCCGTCCTTCCAGTGCCGCAGGGACTCGCCAAGCGTCAGGAAGGGGAGACCGAAAAACAGGCCGATCACGTAGTGGCCGGTGTCACCGGCCTGGCCGTTATGCCAGCGGTACAGCGCCCGCACCGATGACGGCAGCGATGCGCCGATGGCGCGTTCGAAGGCATCGATGTCGGCGTCGCTGGCGCCCCGGTTCAGGCTCGCCGCCATCCCGGGGAAATGCGATTCGATGCAGGTTTGCAACCTGCCCAGCAACTCATTCATGCGCTCAGGCGCCGCGCGTTGCTTCCGCTCGCCACCTCAGCCCGCCAGGTTGGCAAACAGCGGCGTGGACAGATAGCGTTCGCCGAACGACGGGATGATCGTCACGATCACCTTGCCCGCGTTTTCGGGACGGCGCGCCACCTGGATCGCGGCCCACAGCGCCGCACCCGACGAAATGCCGACCAGCAGCCCTTCTTCGCGCGCGGCGGCACGCGCGGTTTCAAAAGCGGCCTCGTTGCTCACGCAGATGACTTCGTCGAACGCCGCGCGGTTGAGCACTTGCGGCACGAAGCCGGCGCCGATGCCCTGGATCGGGTGCGGCCCCTTGGTGCCCTTGGACAGCATGGGTGACGCTTCCGGCTCGACCGCAATGGCCTGGAAGCCCGGCTTGCGTGCCTTGAGCACTTCGCCCACGCCGGTAATGGTGCCGCCGGTGCCGACGCCAGCGACCAAAATATCGACCTTGCCGTCGGTGTCGCGCCAGATTTCCTCGGCCGTGGTGCGGCGGTGCACATCGGGGTTGGCGGCATTGTTGAATTGCTGCGGCATGAAGTAATTGGGATTGGCCGCGACCAGTTCCTCGGCCACGCGGATGGCGCCAAGCATGCCTTCCGGCCCCGGCGTGAGCACCAGTTCGGCCCCGTAGGCGCGCAGCAGCATGCGCCGCTCGCTGCTCATGGTTTCGGGCATGACCAGCTTGCAGCGGTAACCGCGCGCCGCACACACCATCGCCAGCGCGATGCCGGTGTTGCCGCTGGTCGGCTCGACGATGACGGTGTCGGGACCGATCTTGCCGGCCGCCTCGGCCGCTTCGACCATGGCCAGGCCGATCCGGTCCTTGACGCTGTGGGCCGGGTTGTAGAACTCCAGCTTGGCGAGGATGTCGGCGCCGGCGCCATGCGCCAGCTTGCGGATCCGTACCAGCGGGGTGTTACCGATTAACTCAGTGACGTCGTTTGCGATTCTCATGCTTGCTCTCCCGCTGTAATGGATTGGACTTATTTGACGTTCACGAGTTCCACGTCGAAGATCAGATCGGCGTCCGGCGGAATGCCGCCGCCCGGCGCGCCGCGCTTGCCGTAGGCCAGGTAGCTCGGAATGACCAGGGTGCGCTTGCCGCCCACTTTCATGCCCATCACGCCCTGGTCCCAGCCCTTGATCACGCGGCCGGTGCCGAGCACGAATTCGAGCGGGGCGCCACGCGTCAGCGAGGAATCGAACTGGCGGCCGCGCTGGCGCGTGGCCATCGGCTTGTACAGCCAGCCGGTGTAGTGCACGAATACCTTGCTGCCGGCGGTCGCTTCGGCGCCGGTGCCGACCTTGGTGTCGGTGGCCACGAGCGGATCGAGGACCGGCTCGGCCAGCACCACGGTGCCTGGCGGCGTGGCAGGCTGCGCCGGTGCGGGCGTCTGGGCCGCGGGAGCCGGCGCAGGCGGCGCGTCGGCCGCCGGTGGGGTCGCCGGCGTTGCCGGCACGGTCGCTGCCGGCGGCGTCTCGGGAGCGGGCGGCGTCTGGCCGGCGGCCTGGGCCAGCGATGCCGCCGCGGCGCACATCAGGAATACGGAAAAGGGACGGCGCATGATGGAATCTCTTTCAGTAAGAAATGGTCAAACTGGATACTTCTGCAACGCTATGATAGCAAGGCCTCGGGCGCCTGCACAGAAGGTGCGTGAATTGCCCCGTCGGCAAGGCGGCGCAGCACGTGTCCGGCGGCCACCATGCCGAAGGTGGCGGTGACGGCCATGCTCGATCCGAAGCCGGCGCAGTTCAGGCCGGTGACGCCGTCGCTGTCGCCCTGGCCATCGATGGCGCAGCTCTCGTCGCCAGCCGGCATGGCCAGCGGTTCCATCGAGAATACGGCATCCACGTTGAACCTGGTTTTCAGGCTGCGCGGAAAGCCGTACTCGTTGCGCAAGCGCTTGCGCACCATCTTGAGCAGCGGCTCCTGTTCGGTTTTGGACAGGTCGCGCAGTTCGATGCGGGTCGGGTCGGTCTTGCCGCCGGCGCTGCCGATGATCACCATCGGCAACTGGTGGTCGCGGCACCAGGCGATCAGCGCGGCCTTGGCCTTGACGCTGTCGATGGCGTCGACCACATAGTCGACCTGGTGGGCGCCGATCATCCGGTCGAGGTTGCCGGGATCGATGAAGTCTTCGATCAGGTTGACCTTGCAGAAAGGATTGATCTGGGCGATGCGTTCGGCCAGCGCACCGATCTTGGCCTGGCCGATGGTGCCGCTCAAGGCCTGGATCTGGCGATTGATGTTCGATTCGGCCACGTTGTCGAGGTCGATCAGGGTCAGCTGGCCGATGGCGCTGCGGGCCAGCGCCTCGACGATCCAGGAACCGACGCCGCCGACGCCGATCACGCACACGTGGGCGGCGCGGAACCGCGCCAGCGCGGCCGGGCCATACAAGCGGCCGATGCCGCCGAAACGGCGCTCGACGTCGACCTCGCCGGTATCGGGGGGAAGGGATGGGGTGGTGATGGTATTCATGCCGCCATTTTAACGGACGCGGCCGGACAGACTGCTCTAAAATGTCTTCCATGTTCCCACCAGCCACAAGCGAGAAATCCCAATGAGCAACGCCCTGCCCGACAGCGCCCCCGGCTTCGACCAGCCGATCGCGGTGCTGAAACACTGCCACGACCGCATCCGCAAACAGCTGGCGACCCTGGAAAAGCTGGTGCCGCACCTGGCCAGCCACGGCGCCGACGAACAGGCGCGCGAGGCCGCGCGCGCGGTGATGAAGTATTTCGACCAGGCCGCGCCCCTGCATCACGAGGATGAAGAACAGAACCTGGTACCGATGCTGCGCACCAGCGCCAGCGGGGCCGACGCCGACCTGCTGGCCGCTCTGGTGCCCGGCATCCTCGACGAGCACCGCCAGATGGATGGCATGTGGCAAGACCTGCACGAGCAGCTGAGCGCGGTCGCCAGCGGCAGCGCCGCCGTGCTGCGCGAGCACGATGTGCAGCGCTTCGCCGAGACGTACCGCGCCCACATGGAGCGCGAGGAAAGCCATATCGCGCCGATGGCCAAGCGCCTGTTCAGCGCCGACCAGATGGCCACCCTGGGCCTGGCGATGCAGCAGCGGCGCGGCATCGTTCCGGCAGCCGCCGTGGCAGCGCCCGCCAGCGCCAGCGCCACCGGCGACGCCGTGGCCAGCCTGCGCAAGGATTACGGCCAGGCCAGCCTGAACGAGAGCGACGTGGCGGACGATCCGTTCGTGCAGTTCACGACCTGGTTCGAGGAAGCGCTCAAGGCCCAGGTCAACGAGCCGAACGCGATGAGCGTGGCGACGGTGGACGAGCAGGGCCGGCCGACCTCGCGCATCGTGCTGATCAAGCAGTTCGATCCGCGCGGCTTTACCTGGTACACCAACTACGACAGCCAGAAGGGGCGCCAGCTGGCCGGCAACCCGCATGCGGCATTACTGTTCTTTTGGACGGAACTAGAACGCCAGATCCGGATCGAAGGAAGGGTGGAGCGCACTTCAGTGGAAGAAAGCGACAAGTATTTCCACAGCCGGCCGCTGAAAAGCCGGCTGGCGGCGATCGCGTCGGCGCAAAGCGAGCCGATCGCCAACCGTGGCGCGCTCGAACAGCATTACGAGGCAGTAGCCAAGCAATACGGCGAGCAGCCGCCACGTCCCGACAACTGGGGCGGCTTCCGCCTGGTACCTGAACGGATCGAGTTCTGGCAGGGACGCCGCTCGCGCTTTCACGACCGCATCGTGTACACGCTGCAAAGCGATGGCAGCTGGGCGCGCGAACGGTTGCAACCTTAGCAGGACGTGTGCGCGCACACGGGCCTGCTGCTATCGGCCGGAGGTGTGCGTGTTCAACCAGATCAGACTGAGGGCCTGGAGCGAAGGCTTGCGCAGCCAGCCTTCGCTTCCCTTGCGGGTGGAGCTGTGGAACGGGCAGCGCCTCGATTTTTCGCCCGATCCGCCGCGCGTGACGGTGCATGTGCCGCACGCGCGCTCGCTGCGCTGCCTGCTCTCGCCGTCGCTGTACAACCTCGGCCGCGCGTACGTGGAAGGGGCGATCGATGTCAGCGGGAGCGCGAACGACATGATTGCCGTTGTCAACGCGCTGGCCGGCAATGCCGTCGCCAACAACATGCGCACGGCGCTGCCCGCGCTCGGGCTGGGGCGCCTGCTCGGCGCGCTGGCGCGCAGCCACACGCGCCAGCGCGACGCCGCCGCCGTGCGCTATCACTACGACGTTTCCAACGAGTTCTACGCGGCCTGGCTCGATCCGGGCATGGTGTATTCGTGCGCCTATTTCGACAACGGCGACGAAACGCTGGCCGAGGCGCAGGTCAAGAAAATCGATCATATCCTCACCAAGATCGGCGTGCGGCCGGGCCATCGCCTGCTCGACATCGGCTGCGGCTGGGGCGCGCTGGCGATCCGGGCGGCCCAGCGCTACGGGGCGCGCTGCGTCGGCATCACCCTGTCCGACAACCAGGCCCGGCTGGCGCGCGAGCAGGTTGAACGCGCCGGGCTGGGCGGGCTGGTCGAGATCCGCCTGCAGGATTACCGCGATGTGGGCGGGCAGTTCGACCGCATCACCAGCGTGGGCATGTTCGAGCATGTGGGCGTGCGCCAGCTGCCTGCGTACTTCCGGCGCATGGCCACCCTGCTCGCGCCCGATGGCGTGGCCATGAACCACGGCTTGACCACCACCGATCCGGGCAGCCACGGCGCGCCGCACGGGGCCGGCGAATTCATCAGCCGGTATGTGTTTCCGCACGGGGAGCTGGCGCATCTGGGCACGGTGATCCAGGCAATGCAGGAAGGCGGGCTGGAAGTGCGCGATGTGGAAAACCTGCGCCGCCATTACGCGCGCACGTGCGCCATGTGGACCGACAATTTCGAGGCGAATGCGCAGCGCATCAAAGGCATGACCGATGCGCGCCGCTTTCGCATCTGGCAAGTGTATCTGGCCGGGTGCACGCATGCGTTCACGCACGACTGGATCAGCCTGTATCAGGTGGTATGCGGCAAGGCGGGACGCGATCCGGCGGCGCTACCGTGGTCGCGCCGCTATATGTACGCCCAGGCATGAGGCGCCCGGCGCCGCGGCACACGTGCGCCATGGACGCGGCGCGTTCGATCGATTGCCCGGGCCGGACGTTAACGACAGTGGGCCTGTGCCAGGCCCAGCTTGTCAGCTCGTCCGGGTCACTTGGGCTTGAGCTTCGCGTTCTTGGCGGCATCCTCTTCGCCAGGGCGCACCGGCACCCTGGCATCGGAGGAGAACTGCTGGTGCCCATGCAATTGCTGGGCGTCGCCCGGCAGCGCCCTCACCTGCTCGCCCTGCGCGTCCAGTTGCGGCTGCGTGCCTTCATGAACGACCAGGCAGGCCATCCCGGGTACCGTATTCAAAGGCTGGTAGCCGTTGTTGGCGCCGCATGCCACGACGTTATAGACCGGAACGGCCGTGACGTCCTTGCCGAGTACCGATTTGATGTGTGCCGACTGTTCGCTGCTCAGGGCCAGCCATCCGGCCGGCAGGAATAACTCTGATGTATTCACAATAAGCTCCCTTTTTATATGCTTTTAGTAGGTCGTGTTGAAGAAGAAAGTCTGGAAAAGCCGGCCGTTTTCCTTGGTATCGCCAAAATGGCCCCGGCTGCAGTGAAAACGCTGGCCGCGAAACAGGATCAGGCGGTTGAAGCGGTTGCCGATCTGGTCGGTGACCTGCCAGCGGTCCCACACGCCGGCGTCGGCGTCGCATTGCCGGCGCTGGGCCTCGTCGGCCGGATAGGTCTCGTTGCCGCTCTGGTGATGGCGGAAAAAAGCCGTGCCGGCTGACGCGGGAGCGTTCGGCGTCAGGTACAGCACGCCGGACCAGGTGGTGGTGTGGTCGGCATGCACCCAGGTGCGGTCGGTGGCGACGCTGAACTGAAAGGCACCGTTGTAGGTGTCGCGCGGCCAGTACGTGATGGGCAGCCCGACCACCGATTGAATGGCCGCCGCCAGTTCATCGTGCAGGAACGCCTGGGTGCGCGCCCCCGGGTAATTTCCCTTGACGGAAAAATCCTGGCGCAGGGCAAACGCGCGCACACCCAAGGGGTCCTGATAAAAATCGTCGGTGACAATGATGGTTTCGCGCATGGTTAACATCACAGTCTGTACGCAACTGCGGGGCTGTTCGCAGGGCTGTTCGGAGTCCGGGCTGACATGATCAATCCTTCCGTGCAAGTGTCGGTCAAGGAGCAAAAATGGCCTGGGCGATGCCGCATCACTCAGGCCAGCGAAAGCGCTTACCGGGCAAGCAGCACCCGCGCGGCGTCGCCTTTTAATACCCTTGATAGCCTGGATAGCCTTGCACGCCCTGGAAACCCGGGAAGCCCTGACCTTGCGCGCCCTGGAAACCCTGTACGCCCGGGAAGCCCGGGAAACCCTGGAAGCCCTGGCCTTGCACGCCCTGGAATCCCTGCGCACCCTGGAAGCCCTGGAACGCTTGCGGCCCCTGGAAGCCCTGCGAGCCCTGGAAACCGAGGACGCCCTGCGGGCCCTGGAAGCCCTGCTGTCCCACGGCGCCCTGGAACCCTAGCGGCCCGAAGAAGCCCTGCGGACCCTGGATGCCCACGAATGCTTGCGGACCCTGGCCCCCTTGCTGCCCTTGCATGCCCGGGAATCCGAATGGATTGAAGAAACCGACCGGCCCATGGAAGCCCGGAAAGCCGAACGGTCCCTGGACGCTGGGAAAACCAAACGGTCCCTGGACACCCTGCGCTCCCTGGAAGCCGAACACTGCCTGCGGTCCCTGGAAGCCCACCGGCCCGACCCCGCCCTGGAATCCGAACGGTCCCAGAAAGCCTTGCTGGCCCTGGTAGCCCACGAGCGATTGCGGTCCCTGGTATGCCTGCGGTCCCTGAGCGCCCTGGAATGCCTGCGGCCCCTGGTAGCCCTGGACGAACTGCGATCCCTGGGCGCCCTGGTAGCCCTGCACCCCCGGGAACGCTTGCGATCCCTGCAGGCCCTGCAGCGCCTGTGCGCCCTGCACGCCAGGGAAGTCGGGGACAATCCGGATCGATGTCATACGTTGGCCGCTGAGGGCTTGAATCTGACGAATCTGATCGTCATTAAGCGATAACACCATGCCTTGTTCATTCATGTCCGTGCACTCCTCTAGATTTGAAAAAAAACCAAAAATGACGCGTTGAGAAAAATTGGCCGTGACCCGAACCTCCTGCGGAGCCCCGGGTAACGATAACAACCTTGGCAAGCAGATCCGAGGCTGGAACAGCATCGTGCTCAATCCCGAGAGCAGTAGGCATGACTCAGAATAAGCTGGCTGCGATGCGGGGGAACCTGACGATTCGTATAGGGCCTTCCCTATCTGAATGAACAGGCGACAAAAGGCTGGCAGCGGCACTGCGCGCAGCATGGCGACCGCGAAAAAATAGCATGACGCGGCAAGCGGTCAGGAAAATTTTCCGGCTGGGCAGAACGTGTCAGATGGCAAGGTGGCTGCCCAGCGCCGCATACACATCGCCCAGCGCGGCGGCCAGGTCGTGCGCCAGCGCGCGTGCCGGCGGCGCCTGGGCGGCATCGCGCAGGTTCGCCGTGATCCGTTCGGTGCAGGCGATGGCGCGCCGGGCGCCGAAATTGACCAGCACGCCCCGCAGGCTGTGCGCGGCGCGCTGGGCGGCGCCGGTGTCGCCCGCGGCGAGCGCCTGGTCGAGCGCATCGAACAGCTGCGGGCCGTCGCTGATGAACAGGGCGGCCAGTTCGTGCAGCAGCTCACGGTCGCCGTCCAGGCGCAGCAAGGCGCCGCGCCAGTCCAGTACCGCGCCGGGCCGGCCGCCATGAAAGCGCGCGAGCACCTCGCGCAGGCGCGCGCTCTCGACCGGCTTGGACAGATAGTCGTCCATGCCGGCTTCCAGGCAGCGCTCGCGGTCGCCCTGCATCGCGCGCGCCGTCATGGCCACCACCGGCACATGGCCGCCGTGCGCCGCTTCCCAGCGGCGGATGGCGCGCGTGGCCGCCATGCCATCGAGGCCGGGCATCTGCACATCCATCAGCACCAGGTCGGCGCCGCCGTGCAGCGCGTGTTCGAGCGCATCGAGGCCGTTGTCGGCCACGGTCACGCGATGCCCCATTTTCTCCAGCAGGCGCAGCGCCAGGCGCTGGTTGACCGGATTGTCCTCCGCCAGCACGATGTGCAGGCGGCCGGCCTGCTCGCGCGCCAGCGTGGCGGCCCCTGGCACCGGCGCCACGCTGGCGCGGCCATGCGCCGGGGCAGCGGCGGGCGCGGCGGCCGTCTGCCCGAGCGGCACGCTGAAGCGGAACACGCTGCCGCGGCCCGGCTCGCTGCTGACGGATATATCGCCGTGCATCAGCATCACCAGGCGGCGGCAGATGGTCAGCCCCAGGCCGGTGCCGCCGTACTGGCGCGTGGGCGAGCCGTCGACCTGGGAAAAGGCGTCGAAGATCAGGGTTTGCTGGTCCGGCGCGATGCCGATGCCGGTGTCGCGCACTGCGAACTCGACGTCGCAGCGTTGCTCGGACGCGCGCCGCATCGTCACGCTGAGTGTCACCCCGCCTTCGCTGGTGAACTTGATCGCATTGCCCAGCAGGTTGATCAGCACCTGGCGCAGCCTGCCGGGGTCGCCCTTGAGCGCCGGCGGCAGGTGCGGCGGCAGCTCGCAGGCCAGCACCAGCCCTTTCTGGCGCGCCGGCAGGGCCAGCGAGCGCAGCGTTTCGCGCACCAGCTTGCCCAGGTCGAACGGCACGTCGTCGATATCGAGCTTGCCCGCTTCGATCTTGGAAAAATCGAGGATGTCGTCGATGATGGTCAAGAGCGCGTCGGCCGAGCCCTTGACCAGTTCGATGTCTTCGCGCTGCTGCGGCGCCAGCGCCGATTCGAGCACCAGTTCGGTCATGCCGAGGATGCCGTTCATCGGGGTGCGGATTTCGTGGCTCATGTTGGCCAGGAAATCGCTCTTGGCGCGGCTGGCCGCCTGCGCCGATTCGACCGCGCGCTGCATGGCGTCGCGCGCGGCGCGCTGTTCGCTGACATCGATCGAAAAGCCCAGCAGGTACGATTCGCCGCCGCTGTGGATCACGATGCGGCTGACCACCACGTCGACCGGCGGATCGAGATTGGCCAGGCGGCGCTCGCTGGTGACCATGCGCCCGCTGCGCCAGGCCTGCTCGTCTTCCTCGCGGGTCTGGCCGGCCCACCTGCGCGGGCCGACCTCGTCGATGGTGCGCCCTTCGATCTCGGCCCGGCTGCGCCGCGCGAACTCCTGGAACTGGCGGTTGAAGCGCACGAAGCGCCCCTGCCGGTCTTTCAGGAACACCGGGATGGGCAGCTGGTCGAGGATCTGTTCGGTCAGTTCGCGCGCGCTTTCGCGCTGCTGCAACAGCTGTTCGAGCGCGCGCGTCAGGCCCAGCAGGTCGTCGCCGCCGGCCTGGGGATCGGCCGGCGTGGCCAGGCGTCCCAGGCTCGCCTGGAGCGAGCGCAGCACTTCACCCTGGCGCGCCGCTTCCGCGCGCAGCTGGTCGTTGGCGCCGGTCAGTTCGTCGGAGCTGATCTCGAGCATGCGCGTGCGCACCTGCAGGTCGCGGTCCGCTTCCTCGTAGCTGCGCGAGACGGCGTCGAGCAAGGCGGCCAGGCCCTCGGCCAGGGCCGGGTCGCCCAGCGCGCGCAGGCCGCCCAGGCGCTCCTGCAAGGCCCGTTCGCTGCTCACGCCGAGCGTGCGCCGCAGCTGGCGCAGCAGTCGCTGGTGGCGCATGGCGTCAGGCCGCGTCCTGGCGGCCGGCGTCGCAGAAGCGGGCGCGGATCTCCAGCACCGCCGGCCAGCGCCGCATCAGCGCGTCCACGCAGCGCGGGTCGAAATGGCTGCCGCTGTTGTCAAGCAGGTAGGTGCGCGCCGCGTCCAGGGTCCAGGCCTGCTTGTACGGACGCACGCTGGTCAGGGCGTCGAACACGTCGGCCACGGCGACGATGCGCCCCGCCAGCGCAATGGCCTCGCCCGCCAGGCCGTTGGGATAGCCCTGGCCGTCGAAGCGCTCATGGTGGGTGTGGGCGATTACCGCGGCCAGCTGCAGCATGCCCGCTTCGCTGGCCTTGAGGATGTTGTAGCCGATCGCCGCGTGCTGGCGCATGATGTCCATCTCGTCGGGCGTGAGGCGGCCCGGCTTGAGCAGGATGTGGTCGGGCGTGCCGACCTTGCCGATATCGTGCATGGGCGCGGCGTTGAGGATGCATTCCTGCTCCTGGTTCGACAGCCCCAGTTCGGCCGCGATCAGGCAGGAGTAGTGCGCCATGCGCTGGATGTGGGCGCCCGTTTCGGGGTCGCGGTACTCCGAGGCGCGGCACAGCAGCAGGATGGTTTCCTGTTCGCGCGCGCGCAGTTCGGCGGTGGCCTTGCCCACCTCGCTGGCCAGCCAGCTGGCGCGGCTTTGCAGGGCCAGGGTGGCGCGCCGCAGTTCGAGCATGTTGCGGATGCGCGCCAGGAATTCGACCTTGTCGATCGGCTTGATCAGGAAATCGTTGGCGCCGTTTTCCAGCGCACGGTGGCGGATGTCGACATCCTGGCTGGCCGTGACCATCAGCACCGGCGGGCGCTCGCGCGCGTCGCCGCCGAGTGCGGCAATGAAGTCGAGCCCGTTCAGGTCCGGCATCAGGTAGTCGAGCACCAGCAGATCGCAGGGGTGCTCGCGGCACCACGCCAGCGCCTCGTGCGCCGACTGGAAGGCCACCGTCTCGACCCCGGGGAGTTTTTCCATCAGGCGCGACATCAGGACCAGATTGATGTGCGTGTCGTCGACGATCACTACCTTCATGGCAATTCCCGGTTTACGAGGTGGGGCTAGCGGGCGTCATGTGAGGCGCCCGCCAAAGGTGGTCAGGAACTTGGCGACCTTGGGCGCCACCACCAGCGCGCAATAGCCCTGCAGCGGATGGCGGCTGAAATAGTTCTGGTGCTCGTCATCGGCCTTGTGCCAGGTTGCGGCCGGCTGCACCTGGGTGACGATGGGCGCGTCCCAGACACAGGCCATTTCGGCGATCACCTGGCGCGCGGTCGCTTCCTGCTCGGGCGAATCGACGAAAATGACGGAGCGGTACTGGGTGCCGACATCGTTGCCCTGGCGGTTCAGGGTGGTCGGATCGTGGATCGTGAAGAAGATTTCGAGCAGGTCGTGGTACTCGATGGCGCCGGCATCGAACACGATGCGCACCACTTCGGCATGCCCGGTGGCGCCGGCGCACACCTGTTCGTAGGTCGGATTGTCTTCGTGGCCGCCCATGTAGCCCGACTCGACCTTGAGCACGCCGCGCGCTTCCAGAAAGACCGCTTCGAGGCACCAGAAGCAGCCGCCGCCCAGAATGGCGACTTGCATCCCAGATTGGTTCGTCATGGCGCACCCCGCTGACTTATTGATATGGGATAACTGTAACGCAAAGCGACCCGGCATGCACCTGCAATCGGGCCGGCCGGCGGCGCCGGAAAAGCCGGGGAGCGCCAAAATTTGGCATAATGGCATAAACCACAGGGCAATAATGAACACTAGCTCACCCCGCGCCGATACGCGCGCATTCGACACGGCGCAATTTCGCCAGGCACTGTCGCAGTTTGCCACCGGCGTCACCGTGATCACGACGCGCCTGGCCGACGGCAGCTTCCGCGGCCTGACGGCCAGCTCCTTCAATTCGGTCTCGCTCGACCCGCCACTGGTATTGTGGAGTCTAGGCAATGTTGCCAACAGCTTACCCATCTTCAGCGGCAACTCGCACTACGTCATCAATGTGCTGGGCGCCGACCAGGCGCACCTGGCGCAGCGCTTCGCCAAGCGCAGCGAAAACCCGTTCGGCGACATCGAATACGAGCTCTCGCGCACCGGCCAGCCCATCCTGAAGGGCGTGTCGGCGTGGTTCGAGTGCCACAACCGCAGCCGCTATCCCGAGGGCGACCACGTGATTTTCGTGGGCGAAGTCGAAGAGTGCGCGGTGCACCCGCAAGCCTCGCTCATTTTTCACGGCGGGCAATTCGGCAGCACCCAAACGCGGTAAAATCCGCATCACCCAAAAAGCAGTCTATACAAGTTTGGTTTATCCAGCCATTCCCACCATTCGCCACTATTAAAACAGAGACAGGAACCGCCATGACCCGATCCGATGCGCCCAGCAAAGCCAAATTCCACTGGGACGACCCGCTGCTGCTCAATCTTCAGCTCACCGATGACGAGCGCATGGTGCGCGACGCCGCCGCCGCGTACTGCCAGGACAAGCTGGCGCCGCGCATCCTCGAAGCGTTCCGCCACGAGCGCATGGACACGACCATCTTCCGCGAGATGGGCGAACTGGGCTTGCTGGGGCCGACCATCCCCGAGCAGTACGGCGGTCCGGGCATGAATTACGTGGCCTACGGCCTGATCGCGCGCGAAGTCGAGCGCATCGATTCGGGCTACCGCTCGATGATGAGCGTGCAATCGTCGCTGGTGATGGTGCCGATTTATGAATTCGGCACCGAAGAGCAGCGCCAGAAATACCTGCCGAAACTGGCGACCGGCGAATGGATCGGCTGCTTCGGCCTGACCGAGCCGAACCACGGCTCCGACCCGGGATCGATGATCACGCGCGCCAGGAAGGTTGCTGGCGGCTACTCGCTCTCCGGCTCGAAGATGTGGATCACCAATTCGCCGGTGGCCGATGTGTTCGTGGTCTGGGCCAAGGACGATGAAGGCGCGATCCGCGGCTTCGTGCTGGAAAAAGGCATGGCCGGCCTGTCGGCGCCTGCGATTCACGGCAAGTTCGGCCTGCGCGCCTCGGTCACCGGCGAGATCGTCATGGACAATGTGTTCTGCCCGGAAGAAAACGCTTTCCCGGACGTGCGCGGCCTGAAAGGTCCCTTCACCTGCCTCAATTCGGCCCGCTACGGCATCGCCTGGGGCGCGCTGGGCGCGGCCGAGGCATGCTGGCACACCGCGCGCCAGTACACCATGGACCGCGTGCAGTTCGGCCGTCCGCTGGCCGCCAACCAGCTGGTGCAAAAGAAACTGGCCGACATGCAGACCGAAATCACCCTCGGCCTGCAGGGCTGCCTGCAGCTGGGCCGCATGAAGGATGCCGGCACGGCGGCGGTGGAAATCACCTCGATGATGAAGCGCAATTCCTGCGGCAAGTCGCTGGACATCGCCCGCGTGGCGCGCGACATGCTGGGTGGTAACGGCATTTCGGACGAGTTCGGCGTGATCCGTCACATGGTCAACCTGGAAGTGGTCAACACCTACGAAGGCACGCACGATATCCATGCGCTGATCCTGGGCCGCGCGCAGACCGGCATCCAGGCTTTCCAGTAAGCACACGCCAGAATGCGAGAAAACCCGCCGCGGCGGGTTTTTTTATGTCCCTCATCCATGTCCAGGACGCCGCCGCGCCCGAGGCTGAGCGCCGGGATCGTGATCCAGATTAAGTGCCGAGGACGGCGCTCTTCCTATCATTCGCTAACGCCACGTCTCCAAGGCAAGGGAGACGAAGCTGCATGCCATGGCGACGCCGCGGGCGCACCGCTTCGCTTACTTGAGCATTCTTTCAATTGGAGAATAATATGGACACGTCGGTTTCGCGGAAAGAAGAACTGGAACGCTTGCACGGTATCAGGTTCGACGAGAAAAGCCTGACACTGTGGGTAAAATCCACCGGCTGCACGAAGAAAGAAGACTTCGAGGTGCGCATGCCGAAAGGTGCGCCGGGAAGATCCACGCTGGCGCTGGAAATTGTGCGCGTCAATCCGGATTTCTGCCGGACCACGCCGCACGTGGTCGAACTCAATTTTTCCTGGGACGAACTCGGTCTTGACCCGCAGTTGCTGAAAACCGCCTCGGTCAGGGTGGCGAACACCTTCGGCATTCTGAGATAACACCGTGCCCGCCATGAAAAAACCCGCCGAAGCGGGTTTTTTTACATCAGAACTTGTAGCCGACCCCGACACTGATCACTTGCGGATCGAGCGTGAGGTCCTGGGTCTGGCCCGACGAGAAATCGACCTTGGTCTTCAGGAAGCTCTTGATGTACGCCACGTCCGCGAACCAGCGCTCGTTGATGTTGTACACCAGGCCGAGCTGCAGGCTGGCGGCCAGCTTGTTCTTGACCTTGAAGGTGGTCGGCGGACCGCCGATGTCGCTGATCGCGGTCAGGCGCCCGGAACCGGTCTCCTTGGCGAAATAGGCGTAGGTGATGCCCGCGCCCAGGTACGGCCGCAGCATCGCTTCCGGCTTGAAGAAACGGTACTGGACCAGGAAGGTCGGCGGCAGTGCCTTGACCGTGCCCAGCTCGCCCGTGCCCTTGATGGCGCCGTCGCCGTACAAGGTGTGCTTGAACGGCATGCCCAGGTCCAGCTCGACCGACACATTGTCGGTCAGGCCGTAGGCAAACGAAAACACCGGCTTGGTATCGGAGCCGATGGCGGCCTTGGTGCCCGGCAGCGCGGGTGCGCTGACGTCGCCGCTCTTGACCTTCGGGGTGATCTCGGCAACACCGCCCTTGGCGGTCCACTGGCCGGCCGACTGCGCCGATGCGCCCGACGCGACTGCCATCACGGCCGCCGCGGCAATTGCCTTGCCGACGCTATTCATACGTAATTTCATTTTTTCTCCAGGTTCTTATTATGTGTGCGGCCGGCTTACAGCCAGCCTTTGACGATCATCTGCTCGGCCACGTATTTCGCGATCAGCGAATTTTCGAACGGGGTCGGATGGACGTCATCGGCGAACATGTAGCGGCTGACATCGCCTGCAATCGTGTTGCTGCCGTTGCAAGCCAGGGAGGTGTGTCCGAGGGCATTGTCGCCGCAGGCCGGTTTCTTGGTTTCGCTCAGGCCGTACGGCGCCGGATTGACGATCTGGTCGTTGCTGATGGCCCACAGGTCCACATACAGGATCTTGGATTCGCCCGCCACGCCCGCCTTGAGGTGGGCATTGAACTTGTCGACCATGGCGATGATCAGCGCCTGCGGGGCGCCTTTCGCCGTTGCCGCCGGGGCATGGCCCAGGTCAGGCAGGTTGTTGACGACGACGAAATTGGCGCCTTTGCCGACCACCTGGGTTTTCGCCAGTGCCGCCATTTCATCGCCTGCCACGCCCATCGCGGCAATCATCTTCGGTCCTTGCTCGGCGGCGTAGGCGGCACCGGCCTTGGCGCCTTCGGCTTCGGCGGCAGCCAGGGCCTTGGCGACCATCGGGCCGTACACCGATTCCTGGCCGACCATCTGGTTGCCCGGCTGGGTTGCAGCGGCCTGGACGGCAGCGCCAACGGTGCTTTGCTGGGTCGAACCGGCGCGCTGCGATTCGGCCATGATGGCGCCGCCGATGGCTTGCGCAGCCGCGGCCGGATCGGCCGCGCCGGCGGCGAGCTGGCCGGTCAGGTTGGCGGCGAAGGCCTGGTTGCCTGCGGCCTTGCCGGCTGCCGGGGCGTTGACCGCCAGTTCGCCCAGCATGGCCAGGGCGTCGTTGCCGCCGCCGATCATCAGCACCACTTCATCGCCCTTGAACTTGCCGCCGTTGCGCGACAGGTGGTTGGCAACCTGGGTGGCGATCGGCACGGTCAGCTGGCCGATGGCCGAACCGGTCAGCTTGTGGCCGGGCCCGACTGGATTGGTGACGCGCGCGCCGCCCTGGGCATAGCTCAGGCAAGCGTTGTTGTTGACCACGGGGACCGAAAAGCCCTTGCTGGCGTCGCCGTCCAGGCCGGTCTGGGCCGGGCACGGTGCGGGCAGGCCGAACTGGGCCGCCATGAATTCGGTCCAGTTCTTGCCGGTCAGTGCAGGGTTCTTGGCGGTGTTGTCGCCATTGATGGTGTACTTGCCGCCGCCGAGGTTCTTGACGGTGCCGACGTTGTACGTGCCCACGTCCGCCAGGCTGTCGCCGAACGAGACCTGGGACGAGAATTTGGTTTTGAGTTCCTGGTTGCCGGTTTCGCTGCCGCCGCAAGCGCTCAGTACCGCTGCGGTGAGCAAAGCCAGCGCAAAATTAGTGTGACGCATTGTGTCTCCTGGGTGAATTATCTATAATTTTTATAAACGAACGGCCGTGCTTTTCCCTACCCAACTAATATGCCAGTCTTCCCCCTACTTGTATAGGAAAACACCTTAGCAAAATGTCAGTTGAATGCAACAGAAAGCCGCTATAAAAAAGTTGCCGGATTATATCAATCGTTCCGGCAACCGTGCGGACATTTAAAGCGGGATCAAGGCGCGATAGCGGCGTTGAAGAAACCGCGCGCGGCGCTCAGGCAGAACGGGGCCACCAGGCCGGCGTGGTAGTTGTCGGCCACGGCACGCTCGCCCGATTCGCCGCTCTTGATGGCGTCGAGCTTGACGGCCAGCTTGGCGGTGGCGAAGTTGACCTTCACCGAGCGGTACGGATCGGTGCTGCCCGGGGTATCGTCGAGATCGACTTCGGTGACCATCGAGGCCGCGCTGCCGGCCCGGAAATAGTCGACCGCGGCGCGCGTGTTCAGGTACGAGACGGTACGGTCTTCATGGCCGCCGCACAGCAGCAGCGGCGCCGCCGGGGCGAAGGTGCGCAGGTCGTTCTTGACGAACAGCTTGCGCAGCGGATGCCCGGGCGCGCAGGCCAGCGGGGCGCCGGCCGTGACGCTGCACGGATGGGCTTTCAGATCGGCCAGGTAAGCGTTGCGGTAGCTGGTCTTGAACAGGTTGCCGCTGCCAAAAGAATCGGCATAGCCGTCGGCCTGGGGCAGCGAATCCTTGGCGAACAGGGCGTTGTCGGGCCAGCCCGGGGTCTTGAGCAATTCGTCCACGGTGATGGCGCCGCTGGCGAATTTGTCGACCGCGGCGGCGAACGGGGCTTCGTACAGGTCGCCGGCGGCGCCGTACACACCGGCGTTGGCGCGCTGGCCGGCATTGATCAGCACCGGCAGGAAACCGGTGCTGCCCTTGCCTGGCTTGCCGTTGAACATGTCGTCTCCGAACTGGACCAGCGCATACGGACCGGACATGCCGGCTGCGGCGGTGACCTTGAATTCGCCGGCCAGGTTCTGCATGGCGCGCTGGGTGGCGACGGCCACGTAGCCGCCCTGCGAGTAGCCGGTCACGAACAGCTTGCCGGAGTCGCTGGTCTTGACGGCGCCGAACACGCTGCGCGCGGCGCGCAAGCCGTCGATCATGTCGTTCGATTGTTGGGCGGCGTCGAGGTAAGGATGGTAAGCCAGGGTCGAGCTGTCGTAGCCCGCGTAGTTGGGCGCGACCACGATGAACCCGCGCGCGGCGAACATGGCGGCGACCAGGCGCGACTCGGTGCTGGTCAGGGTCGACATGTCGTATTTCCTGTCGGACGTGGTGCCGTGCGCGTACAGCAGCACCGGGCGCGCGCCGCTGCACTCGGCAGCGCTGCCGGACGGCACCATGATGGCGGTGCTGGCGTCGGTCGCCTCGCTGATGCCGCCGACGGTGTTGTAGCGCACCTTGTAGGTCGTCACGGAACACTTGAGGTCGCCCGTGAGGGCGGTGGTGCCGCCCTTGAGCGAGTCGAGCAGCTTGCTGAACACGGCCGGCTCCAGGGTCGTGATGTTGGCGCCGTTGGCGCTGACCGGCATCACGGCGGCGCCGCCGCCGATCACGCTGCCGCGTGCCGGCGCCGGGGTCGGCGTTGGCGTCGGTGTCGGGGTCGGGGTCGGGGTGGGAGTCGGTGTCGGGGCTGGCGCGTCGTCGCTGCCTCCACAAGCCGTTAATGATAGGGTGAGGAGGGCAGCGAAAGCGAGGCGCATGATTAGTCCGTCAGGAAAATGGTTCGTGGTTGAGCAGGCCGTGCACGATGCCGGTCGAGCCATGCGCGGCCCGGCGCAAACGGTCGTTTACGCCCAGCCAGGCATCGTCCTGCGGCGGTGCTTCGACCAGTATCAGGTCGGCCCCGGCCGTATCCATCGCGCGCAGCGCCGCATAAAGTGCGTGTGCGAAACCTTCCGGGCTTGTGGGTAACTGACTCTCAGCGAACACATCCGGGAAGTGCGAGTAGTGTATCAAAGCGACATTTTTTCCCGCCTTCTTCAATCGTGCGAGGGTGCCGGCAATCTCATGGCTGCCCTGCATGGCCACCGGGGTGTGCGGCGCGTAATGCGATTCCAGGGTGCCGGAAGCGCGCGGGGCGGCGGCGTCCGGGGCGGCCGGCAGCGCGTCGATGACGGCGGCGATCGCTTCGGCGCTGATGTGGCCGGGGCGCAGCAGCACCGGGCCGTGCGTTGCCAGGCGCGACAGGTCGACGATGGTCGACTCGATCCCGACCGCGCTCTGGCCACCGTCGAGCACGGCATCGACCGTGCCGTCAGCACCGAACTCGTCAATGACGTGCTGGGCGGTGGTCGGGCTGACATGGCCGAATTTGTTAGCCGAGGGCGCCGCCACCCCTCCCCTGCCGCCCTTGAACGCTTGTAAGAGCGCAATGGCGACCGGGTGCGAGGGGCAGCGCAGGCCGACCGTATCCTGGCCGCCCGAGACGGCGTCCGGAATGTTGGGGGCGCGCTTGAGGATCATGGTCAGGGGGCCGGGCCAGAAGGCGGCCGCCAGTTGCTCCGCTTCGGCGGGAATGGCGGTCGCCCAGTAGCCCAGGTCGGCGCCGGGCGCGACGTGGACGATGACCGGGTGGTCTTGCGGACGCCCCTTGGCCTGGTAAATGCGGGCCACCGCCTCCGGATTTTCCGCGTCGGCGCCCAGGCCGTAGACGGTCTCGGTCGGCAAGGCCACCAGGCGGCCCTGCTCCAGCAGGCGGGCGGCCGCCTCGATGGCGGCCAGGTCGAGCGCAGCGCCCGTCATGCCGGAATGCCGAGAATGGCGCAGGCGGCGGCCAGCTGGGCCTGGGCTTGGGCCAGGGTCGGCGCGATGAAGGTCACATGGCCCATCTTGCGTCCGCGCCGCGCCGCTTCCTTGCCGTACAGGTGCAGGCAGGCGCCGGGCAGCGCCAGCAGCTCGGCCCAGGCCGGCTCCGTAGGGGTTTCCGAACCGGATGCAAACCAGATGTCACCAAGCAGATTGAGCATGACGGCCGGCGAATGCTGGCGCACATCGCCCAGCGGCAGGCGCGCCATGGCGCGTACCTGTTGCGCGAACTGGCTGGTGACGCAGGCATCCATCGTGTAGTGGCCGCTGTTGTGGGGACGCGGCGCCATTTCGTTGACCACCAGCGAACCGTCGGTCAGCACGAAAAATTCGATGCACAGCACGCCCACATAGGCCAGCTCGTCGACGATGACCTTGGCGGCATGCTGCGCCTTGGCGGCGCTATCAAACGACACGTTCGGTCCGGGCACGGTGGTGGTGAACAAGATGCCGTCGCGGTGCACGTTTTCGGCGATCGGGTAGACCACCGACTCGCCATCGGCGCCGCGCGCGGTCAGGACCGACACTTCGTAGGCCAGCGGCAGCATTTTTTCGAGCAGGCAAGTGACACCGCCCATGGCGGCAAAGGCCGCGCGCACGTCGTCCCGGGTGCGGACCACGGCCTGGCCCTTGCCGTCATAGCCCATGCGCACCGTCTTGAGGATGCCCGGCAGCAGCAAGTCCTCGATGCTGTCGATATCGTCCGGCGTGGCAATCGTCTTGTGCGGCGCCGGGGGGACCCCGGAACGCGCCGCGCAGCCAGCCAGAAAACGCTTTTCGGCAATGCGGTCCTGGGCGATCGCCACACAGTCGGCGCCCGGTGCGACAAAGGCGTGCGTGGCCAGCAGCCGCAGGCTGTCGGCAGGCACGTTTTCGAATTCGGTGGTCACGGCCACGCAGGACTGGCCCAGCTGGGCCAGCGCCCGGGCATCGCTGTAATCGGCCGCGATCAGGCTGTCGGCGGCGTGCCCGGCAGGGCTGTCGGGCGCCGCTTCGAGTACGGCCACCTTGAAACCCATGGCCTGGGCGGCGTGCACGAACATGCGGCCGAGCTGGCCGCCGCCCATCACGCCAAGACGGGCCGGCGGCAAAAAGGGAGAGTGCTGCTTGCTCATACCGGCAATACCGAAGCCTTGGCAGCGGCCGTCTGGCGCGCGCGGAATTGCTCAAGTTGCGCGGCCAGCGCATCGTCGGTGCATGCCAGCATGGCCACGGCCGCCAGCGCCGCGTTGGCCGCGCCCGCTTCACCGATGGCGAAGGTGGCGACCGGAATGCCCTTGGGCATCTGCACGATGGACAGCAGGGAATCCTTGCCCGACAGATAGCGCGACGGCACCGGCACGCCGAGTACCGGCACGATGGTCTTGGCCGCGATCATGCCGGGCAAGTGGGCGGCGCCGCCGGCACCGGCGATGATGGCGCGCAAGCCGCGCGCACGGGCGCTTTCGGCATACGAGAACATGTCATCGGGCATGCGGTGGGCCGAGACGACCTGGGCTTCGAACGGCACGCCGAAGTCCTTGAGCATGTTGACGGCGTGCTGCATGACTTCCCAGTCCGACGAGGAACCCATGACGATGCCGACCAACGGTTTGATTTCTGGAGTGCTCATCATCAAGCCTTCAGCGTTTCGCCGGTCAGGCGCTCGAGCGCTTCGACGTATTTGGCGCGGGTATTGGCGATGACTTCGCTTGGTACGGCAGGGGCCGGCGCGGCCTTGTTCCAGTCGGTCAGCGTTTCCAGGTAGTCGCGCACGAACTGCTTGTCGTACGACGGTGGCGACATGCCGACCTGGTAGCTCGACATCGGCCAGAAGCGCGACGAATCCGGGGTGAGGATTTCATCGATCAGGTGCACGGTGCCGTGCTCGTCCAGGCCGAATTCGAACTTGGTGTCGGCGATGATGATGCCGCGCGTGGCCGCGTATTCGGCGGCGGCGGTGTAGAGCTTGATCGCGTAGTCGCGCACCTGGGTGGCGATGTCGGCGCCGACGATCTTCTGGGCTTCGTCGAACGAAATGTTTTCGTCATGGGCGCCGGCCGGGGCCTTGGTCGATGGCGTGAACAGCACGTTCGGCAATTTTTGCGCTTCCTGCAGGCCGGCCGGCAGGTCGATGCCGCAGACCTTGCCGGTTTTCTGGTAATCCTTCCAGCCGGAACCGATCAGGTAACCGCGCACGATGGCTTCGATGCCCAGCGGAGTCATTTTCCTGACCACGATGGCGCGTCCTTCGACCTGCTCGCGCTCTTCAGGCGAGACCAGCGAGACCGGATCGATGCCGGTATCGTGGTTGGGCATCAAGTCCTTGTACTTGGCGAACCAGAAATTGGACATGGCCGTCAGGATCTTGCCCTTTTCGGGGATCGGCTCATTCAAAATGACGTCGAAGGCGGACAGGCGGTCGGTCTGGATGACCAGCAATTTGTCGTCGCCAACGGCGTAAATGTCGCGGACTTTCCCACGGTGCAGGAAAGGCAGGGACTTCAGGTTTGTTTCGAGAACGCCAGACATGTGAATCCTTGAGGTGGTTAGGGCAGCCAGCCCGGCTTGCTATCGGTGTGCAATTCATCTGTCACCAAGCCTTCGTAGGGCGTGTCGAAGGTGCCGAGGGTGACGGCGATACGGCTGCTGTGCTCGGCCATCTGCCAGGTCAGGTTGGCGCCGCACACGCCGCAGAACGCGCGCTCCACGCCGGGCGAGGACGCGTAGCGCGTGATCGCATCAAGACCGGCGACGATGCGCAGTGCCGAGGAAGCCACGTTGGCATAGGGGCCGTTGGCCGCGCCATGCTGCTTCTGGCACATGGTGCACCAGCAGATGCCAGCGTATTCAACGTCGCCGTGGATTTCGTAGCGGACCGCGCCGCAGAGGCAGCTGCCTGTGTACATGATGAAAGATGGTCAAAAAAACAGCGATAATGACAGGACAAAAACACACGCGCCCAAAGGCGCGTGCGGTGTTACGGTTTATTCGTACTGCAAAACATCCTGCAGTTTACTTCACGATCTGGGCCAGCTCGCCCTTTTTGTAACGCTCAGCCATCTGGTCCATGGTCATGACCTTGATCTTGGCCGCCTGGCCTTCGCAGCCGAACGACAGGAAGCGCGCCTTGCAGATCTCGGTCGCCGCTTCGCGCGCCGGTTTCAGGAAGTCGCGCGGATCGAACTTGGATGGGTTCTCGAACATGTACTTGCGCACGGCCGCGGTCATCGCCAGGCGGATATCGGTGTCGATGTTGATCTTGCGAACGCCGTGACGGATGCCTTCCTGAATTTCTTCGATCGGCACGCCGTAGGTTTCCTTCATGTCGCCGCCGAATTCGCGGATGATGGCCAGCAGTTCTTGCGGCACCGACGAGGAACCGTGCATCACCAGGTGGGTGTTGGGGATGCGCGCGTGGATTTCCTTGATGCGGTCGATGGCGAGGATGTCGCCGGTCGGCTTGCGCGTGAACTTGTAGGCGCCGTGCGAGGTGCCGATGGCGATCGCCAGCGCGTCGCACTGGGTGCGCTGCACGAAGTCGGCCGCTTGCGCAACGTCGGTCAGCAGCTGTTCGCGGGTCATCAGGCCGTCGGCGCCGTGGCCGTCTTCCTTGTCGCCCTTCATGGTTTCGAGCGAACCGAGCACGCCCAGTTCGGCTTCGACGGTCACCCCGATCGAGTGCGCGAATTTCACCACTTCACGCGACACGTCGACGTTGTACTCGTACGAGGCAACGCTCTTGCCGTCGGCTTCGAGCGAACCGTCCATCATCACCGAGGTGAAGCCGGAGCGGATCGCGGTCATGCAGACCGCCGGCGACTGGCCGTGATCCTGGTGCATGACGACCGGAATGTGCGGATACGCTTCGACAGCGGCGTCGATCAGGTGGCGCAGGAAGGCTTCGCCGGCATACTTGCGCGCGCCAGCGGACGCTTGCATGATGACCGGGGAACCGACCGCGTCGGCGGCAGCCATGATGGCCTGCACCTGTTCGAGGTTGTTGACGTTGAACGCAGGCAGGCCATAACCGTTTTCGGCGGCATGGTCCAGCAGTTGACGCATGGATACGAGGGACATGGTAATACTCCAAACAATAGAAACCGGTTTGCTGCCACGGGAGCGCAGACCGCGCGGGTAGCGCGCAACGCTTGTGGCAACGGCGGCGGGGGCTGTGATTCAGCCGCGGCCGCACATTCGATGCATGCCGCGCCCGCCCGGGGCGCGGCGAAATTCAATTAGCCAAACTCGCCGACGCGCACGATCTTGAGTGCGTTGGTGCCGCCGACCTGCCCCATCGGTTCGCCCCAGGTGACGACGATCATGTCACCTTTTTTGACGATTCCTTTGGCGACCATCAAATCTTCCGCCTGCTTGAGCACCGCCGTGCTGTCGCCTTCCTGCATCAGGTTGTAGGCGCGCACATTGCGGTACAGCGCGGCCTTGCGGTGGGTGGTGGTGCTCGGCGTGAGCGCGTAGATCGGCGTATCGATGCTGTGACGGCTCATCCACAAGGCGGTCGAACCGGACTCGGTCAGGGCCACGATGGCTTTCACGCGCAGGTGGTGCGCGGTGAACAGGGCGCCGTAGGCGATCGACTGGTCGATGCGGGTAAAGGTCACGTTGAGGAAGTCGGCGTCGAGCTTGTTGTACTCGGACTGCTCGGCTTCCAGGCAGATCGCGGCCATCATTTCGACCGTTTCGATCGGGTAGCGGCCGGACGCGGTTTCGGCCGAGGTCATGACGGCATCGGTGCCGTCGAGCACGGCGTTGGCGACGTCCGACACTTCGGCGCGGGTCGGCACGGCGTTGACGATCATCGATTCCATCATCTGGGTGGCGGTGATGGCCAGCTTGTTCGATTCGCGCGCCATGCGGATCATGCGTTTTTGCAGCGCCGGCACGGCGGCGTTGCCCACTTCCACGGCCAGGTCGCCACGGGCGACCATGATGCCGTCGGAAGCGTCCAGGATTTCCTGCAGCACAGGAATCGCTTCGGCGCGCTCGATCTTGGCGATCATCATCGGCTTGTGGTGGAACGGTTCGCCGGCGATATTGGCCAGCTGGCGCGCCATTTCCATGTCGGTCGCGCTTTTCGGGAAGGAAATGGCAAGATAGTCGGCCTGGAAACTCATGGCCGTCTTGATGTCTTCCATGTCCTTGGCGGTCAGGGCCGGCGCGGTCAGGCCGCCGCCCTGGCGGTTGATGCCCTTGTTGTTGGACAGTTCGCCGCCGACTTTGACGACGGTGAAGATTTCGTGGCCGAGGATGCGCTCGACCACCAGCACGATCAAGCCATCGTTGAGCAAGAGCTTGTCGCCGGGACGCACGTCGCGCGGCAAGGCTTTGTAGTCGAGGCCGACGCGTTCCTGGTTGCCCAGTTCGCCGTTCTCGCCCCACTTGGCGTCGAGGATGAATTTCTCGCCGTTTTCCAGGAAAATCTTGCCCTGTTCAAATTTACCCACACGAATCTTGGGACCCTGCATGTCCGCCATGATCGCCACTTCGCGCCCGCACTGGGCGGCGGCGCGCCGCACCAGGTTGGCGCGGTCGATGTGGTCCTGCGCCTTGCCATGCGAAAAATTCAGCCGGACGACATCGACACCCGCTTCAATCATGCGGACGAGAATATCGAAATCGGTCGAAGCCGGGCCAATCGTTGCGACGATCTTGGTACCACGAAACATAGAGTGTCCTTGAAGTGAAAGCGCAGCCGGGAGGGCTGCGCTGTGGGCTTACTGGGAACTGCGTTGTAACAGGATTTCAACTGCCGGCAGGGTTTTTCCTTCGAGGAATTCAAGGAAGGCGCCACCGCCCGTGGAGATATAGCCAATTTTATCGCTGATCGCGTATTTTGCAATCGCGGCCAGGGTGTCGCCGCCGCCGGCGATGGAAAATGCGTTGGAATCGGCAATGGCCAGCGCCAAGGTTTTGGTGCCTTCGCCGAACTGGTCGAATTCGAACACGCCGACCGGGCCGTTCCAGACGATGGTGCCGGCCTTGGCGATCTGTTCGGCCAGCATGGCGGCCGTTTTCGGGCCGATGTCGAGGATCATGTCGTCGTCAGCCACATCGGCCACATCCTTGACGGTGGCCGCCGCCGTTGGCGAAAATTCCTTGGCGCACACGACGTCCACGGGAATCGGCACCTGGGCGCCGCGCGCGGCCATCATGTCGATGATGGCTTTCGCTTCGGCGACCAGATCGGCTTCGGCCAGCGACTTGCCGATGTTCAGGCCGACGGCCTTCATGAAGGTGTTGGCGATGCCGCCGCCGACGATCAAGTTGTCGACCTTGTCGGCCAGGGCCTTGAGGATCGACAGCTTGGACGAGACCTTGGAACCGGCCACGATGGCCAGCAGCGGACGGTTGGGGGCGCCCAGCGCCTTGCCCAGCGCATCGAGTTCGGCGGCCAGCAGCGGGCCGGCGCACACCACCTGGGCGAATTTCGCGATGCCGTGGGTGGTCGCTTCGGCGCGGTGGGCGGTGCCGAAGGCATCGTTGACATAGATATCGCACAGCTTGGCCATCTTCTGGGCCAGCTCGTCCGCATTCTTCTTTTCGCCCTTGTTGACGCGGCAGTTTTCCAGCAGCACGACCTGGCCGGCGGCCACGTCGACACCATCGACCCAGTTTTGCTTGAGTTCAACCGGCTGGCCCAGCAGTTCAG
This sequence comes from Massilia scottii, assembly GCF_030846495.1. Lineage (NCBI taxonomy): Bacteria > Pseudomonadati > Pseudomonadota > Betaproteobacteria > Burkholderiales > Oxalobacteraceae > Massilia > Massilia scottii. Next base: position 317,939 of record NZ_JAVCWM010000003.1, read on the forward strand.
CCAGGCGCGCGGCGACCGGCGCCAGGCTGTCTTCCGGCTTGAATTCGCCTTCCGTCGGACGGCCCAGGTGCGAGGTGACCATGACGGCGGCGCCAGCCTTGAGGGCGGCGGCAATCGCCGGCACGGATGCGCGGATGCGGGTGTCTTCGGTGATCTTGCCGGCGTCATCCTGCGGCACGTTGAGGTCGGCGCGGATGAACACGCGCTTGCCCTGCAGGGCGTGTTGATCGATCAGGTCTTGCAAACGGGTGAAATTCAGAACAGCGTGCATTGGCGATCCACGAGTCAAATGATGAAAGAACGCTATTTTACCGCAAGCCCAGCCCGAAAACCCTACTGTAAGCAGATACGCAATGCTGTAAAGAACAGCATGCCGAAAATGATGGTTTCAAGCATATTTCTTCGCAGCAGGTAATAGCCGGTCGCGGCCAGTCCGGCGATCAGCTTGTAGTTGTCCAGGCCCAGGTGCAACTGTCCGGCGTTACCCAGAAACAAGTCGGGCGCGATGATGGCCGCCAGCGCGCAGGCCGGGGCAAAACGCAGCATTTCCTGGACCCGCTTGGGGATGGTGATGTGGTGGCCGATCAGCCAGAACGAGCTGCGCGTGGCGGCGGTGGCAAAGGCCAGGGCGACGATGGTGATCCAGATTTCGAGGTCAGACATGGGGCTCTCCCTTGGCGGCGAGGGCTTTCCGGGTCCGTTTTTCGTTCAGTTCCTGCACCGTCATGGCGGTCAGCATGCCGAGCAAGACGGCGGCCAGCAAGCCCAGCTTGTACGGCAATTCGTAGGCCAGCACGGCGGTGGCGCCGGCCACCAGCACGCCGCACAGGGCGGCCCGGTTGATGGTCAGGGGAATCATGATGCAGAGAATGGCCAGGGTGCCGGCAAAGCCCAGGCCCCACTCGGTCGGGACCGCGCTGCCTAAAAACACCCCGGCGATCGAGCCAACCTGCCACGAGACCCAGTTCGGATACAGCAAGCCCTTGAGGTAAGACACCTTGCCGTGGGCCGGTTCTTCGCTGGGGAAACGCTGGAGGAACAGGGCCACCGTCAGGTCGCCCGCCGTGTAGCCGAGCAAAAAGCGCTTTTGCCACGGCAGGTGGGCGAAATGGGGGGCCAGCAAGGCGGAAAAGATGACGAAACGCAAATTGACCACCAGCGCGGTGGCAAATACCACCCAGATGGGCGCATCGGCCGCGATCAGGGGGAGCGAGGCCAGCTGGGCCGAACCGCCGAAGACGATCAGGGTCATGCCCAGCGCTTGCGGCACCGTCAGGCCGCTCTTGACCATCGCAATGCCCACCACCAGGCCCCACGCGCCGATGCCGAACAGGGTCGGCAGGCCGGTCTTGAACGCTTCGCGCCAGATGGCCTGGTCTTCATCGGCGGGACGCAGCGCGGCCGGTGGCGGAGTCACGTCATTCATGTGGTTTTCTTGCCACAACAGGATCTGGCAACTGGTACAAATGAAACAATGCGGTCTGGCATGAAGCGCAATCAGTGTGAGCGCCGACACGCTTGTTTTCATAGGGAAACAAGCGAACACGGCCGTAATTTGGTCAGACTATTTTACCGATCATTTCGGCTAATTGCCCGAATCCGCTAAAATCGAGGTTTTGCATGCCTGACGGAGAATCCATGAACGCCACGAAAACGCCAGCGGTAGAACTCGGCGACAAAGACTTGCCGGCCCATTGCCCCAATCCGGCGATGACGCTGTGGTCGTCCCATCCGCGCGTCTTCCTCGATTTCGGTCATGATGGCCTGGCCAAGTGTCCGTACTGCGGCACCGAATACCGCCTGAAGCCGGGCACGGTGATGGCGCACCACTAAGCTGTCCCTCCCGGCCCCCTCCCCCACACATTGCCGAGGCCGCATGAAACGACGCAAACAACTCAACGGTAGCGCGGCCGAGGTCGAAGCCGCGTTCTATGATGCGCTCAACCGTGCCGACGTCGAGGCGCTGATGCTGCTGTGGGCCGATGACGAGGAAATCGTCTGCATCCACCCGGGCGGGCCGCGCCTGCTCGGGCATGCGGCGATCCAGGCATCGTGGGAAGCGATCCTGGAGCGGGGCGCGCTGCAGATCCGGCCGTCGCAGCTGCACGAGACACATAATTTGATGAGTTCGGTGCACACCGTCATCGAAGGCGTGACCTCGACCGGCAGCGAGCCGGCCCATCTGCTGGCCACCAACGTGTATATCAAAACGCCGCAGGGCTGGCGCATCGTGCTGCACCATGTGTCGGTCGCGCCGGGCGTGGCGCCGGCGCACGAGCATCCGACCTCCAGCCTGCACTGATTTCAGCGCTGCCGATGCCCTCGCCGATGCCCTACACATCGCCCCTGTGGCTGCCCGGCGGGCATCTGCAAACCATGTATCCGGCCGTGGCCATTGCACGCCCGGCGGTGGCGTTCCGGCGCGAACGCTGGGAGGCGCAGGACGGCGACTTCGTCGATGTCGATTTCGTCGATGGCGAGCCGGGACAACCCTTGGTGGTGCTGTTCCACGGGCTGGAAGGCTCGTCCGCCAGCCACTACGCGCGCGCCTTGATGGCGGCCATTGCCGCGCGCGGCTGGTCGGGCGCGGTGCCGCACTTTCGCGGCTGCTCGGGCGAGCCGAACCGGGCGCCGCGTTTTTATCATTCGGGCGACGCGGGCGAAGTCGACTGGATCGTGCGGCGTTTGCGCGCGCGCACGGAAGGCAAGCTGTACGCGGCCGGCGTCTCGCTGGGCGGCAACGCGCTGCTGCGCTGGCTGGGCGAGTCGCAGCATCAGGCCGGGATTGTCGATGCGGCGGTGGCGGTATCGGCGCCGCTCGATCTGGCGCGCGGGGGCGAGTCGCTCTCGTCCGGACTGAACATGGTATATACGCGCATGTTTCTAAAAACGCTCAAGCCCAAGTGCCTGGCCAAGCTGGAACAGTTTCCGGGACTGTTCGACCGCGACGCGCTCATGGCCGCGCGCGACCTGTACGCCTTCGACAACGTGGTCACCGCGCCGCTGCACGGCTACCGCGATACCGACGATTACTGGCACCGCGCCAGCGCCAGGCATGTGCTGGGCGACATCACGGTGCCGACCCTGGTGCTCAATGCGCGCAACGATCCGTTCCTGCCGGGGAGGTATCTGCCGAAGACAGCCTCGCGCGCGGTGACGCTGGAGTATCCGGAGCATGGCGGACATGTGGGTTTTGCGGTGGGCAATCTGCCGGGGCGGCTGGACTGGCTGCCGCGCCGCATCCTGCGTTTTTTCGACGCGGTACAGGCGTCGCGTAGCGGGTCGCGTAGCGTGACCAGCTACGCGACGCGCGCGCCAGGCGCGGACGAACTATGCGAAGCTGCCGCCCATGGATGATATTGTTAAAAAAGCGATGGCCAAATGGCCGGATGTGCCGCATTGCTACGGCTGGCTGGCACTCGATGCGCGCGGCGCCTGGCGCATGCGCGACGAACGGGCCCAGCATCTGAACCTGCCCGGCGACAAGGTGGTGCAGACGGCGCTGCTCGGTTTCATCAACCGCAACTACATGGCCGACGAGCGCGGCTGCTGGTATTTCCAGAACGGGCCGCAGCGCGTGTTCGTCAACCTGGAGGCGACGCCGTACATTGCGCGCACCGATCCGGCGCATGGGCTGGTGCTGCACACGGGCGAGGCGGTCGAGGCGATCGGGCGCGCGTGGATGACGGAGCATGGCGAGTTGATCGTCTCCTGCGCCGGCAAGATCGCGCAGGTCGATGACCGCGACGTGGCACAGCTGATGGCGGCGCTTGACATCGACGGCAACAGCGCGTCCGATGAGGCGCTGATGGGCTGGCTGGAAGGCGGCGCCGGCCAGTTGACGCTGCGTTACAAGGACCAGGCGGCGCCAGTCGAACGGATTGCGCACGAGCAGGTGGCGGCGCAGTTGCAGTTTGTGCGGATGCCGGCGCCATAAGGTATTGGCGGTATTGGCGTCGATTGAAGCACGATCACTCCTCACTGCCAGACAGGGCGCCGCTGCCGGCATGACGATGCGTTGGCGGCCCATCCAGCTGGCACGCAGGGCGTCGCGCACGCCTGAGGCAGCGCAAAGGCTGGGCAGGGACGCTCGCTACAATGCGCCATGCCCGCCTCTCACGCCCCTCACGACCTCGGATACCGTTCGCTGTTCGCCCACCCGGAACTGGTGCGCGAACTGATCACGGATTTCACTTCCTTCAAGCTGCTCGATGAGGTCGCGCTGTCGGCCTTCGAGCGCGTCAATCCAGCCTACGTGAGCGAGCGCTTGTCGGCGCGCCAGGACGACATCGTCTGGCGCGTGCGGATCGGCGAGCAGTTCTTGTACGTGTACATCCTGCTGGAATGCCAGTCCGGCGTGGACCGCTGGATGGCGCTGCGCATGCAAACCTACATCGGCTTGCTGTACCAGGATCTGGTCAAGCGCCACGAATTGTCGCCAGGCTTGCTGTTGCCGCCGGTGCTGCCGCTGGTGTTCTACAACGGTTCGCCGCACTGGAGCGCCAGCATGGACTTGGCCGGACTCCTCATGCAAGCGCCCGCCGAGCTGGCGGCGTTCCAGCCATCCCAGCGCTACGTGCTAATCGACCAGCAACGCCTCGACAGAACGGCGCTGGAAGCGAATGCCAGCTTGCTGGCGCTGCTGTTTCGGCTTGAACTTTCACTCGTTCCCGATGTCTTAAATAATGTCGCGCCTGCGCTGACGACATGGTTCAATAGCGCCCCGCAGGCCAGCCTGCGGCGCTCGGTAAAGGTGTGGGTAAACGGTTTGCTGGCACGCGGAACCGGCAAACCCGCATTGTTCACGTTCGATAGTATGGAGGAGGATGCTGACATGGGAGGCAAACTTGCAACCTGGGCCGAGCAGCTCGATGAGATCGGCTTTCGAAGAGGAAGTGCCGAAGGCAAGGCTGAAGGGGAACTAGCAGCACTGCGCGGGGTACTGGAAAGTCTGTTGCGCATCAAGTTCCGCGACGTTCCGGAACCGGTCATGAAACGTATTGAGCAAGCCTCGCAAGCAGAATTGCATCGATGGATCGAGCAGAGCGTCAACGCCCCCGGCCTGCAAGCGCTCTTTGGCGATGATGCAGCCAATACGCAAGGCCAGCCTGGCTGAGGGCAGACGAGCCATCATTTACGCCGCGTGAATGATCGGGCGGCACAGCGTTTCGCTTCTGGCCCGCGGCGCCGCATCGGTCAGCATCCGGTTACTTCTTCGCGTCCTTCATCTCTTCACGCCGGCGCGCCTGCAATTCGCGTTCGCGGGCGTCGATCACCGCCATATCGTAGAACGAGGCATCGCTGGCCTTGCGCGCAATGGTCAGCTGGTCGAGCGCGGCCAGCATGCCGCCGCTGAGCGCATACGATTCGGCCAGGGCCAGGTGCTGCAACGCGATCTTGCCCTGCGCCGCATAGGTCTTGGCCAGCAACTCATGCAATTTCGGCTCCTCGCGGTAGAGCTGCACCTGGTCGCGCAGGAAGCGCGCGGCATCGTCGAGCTTGCCGTTGACGATCATCGCGTCCGCATACTGGCGCGCAATGCCGCGCGAGAGCGGATAGCGCAGGTGCGCCTGATCGGCATCCTTGAGCGCCTGCTGCTTGACCAGCGCCGGCTGGCCGGACGCGAGCTTGATTTCCAGCGCCAGGCTGGCGAACATGGCGGCGCCGTCGGAACTGGCCTGTCCGGTTGAAAACACGGCGCCTTCGGCCGGACGCACGGTGCCGCGCGCCTTGTCGAGCCAGGTCTGGGCCCTGGCCAGGTCGCCTTTCTTGAGCGCCAGGAACGCCAGTCCGTATTGCGCGCCAGCCTGCTGCTGGCGGCTTTGCTGGGTCAGCTGCGCATCGAAAAACGCGGCCGCGTCCACCCTTCCCTGCGTGCTTTCATCCTGCAGCACGCGGGCGCGCGCGCGCACCAGGTGAAACTCCAGGCTGTCGACGCGCTGGCGGTACGGGGTTTCGCGGATGCGCGCCTGGATGTCGGAAATGCGCTCCGAGGTCAGCGGGTGGCTGCGCAGATAGGCCGGCATCAGGTCGCTGTAGACGCGGCTGGCCGCCTGCATGCGGCCGAAAAAGGCCACCATGCCGGAGGTATCGTAGCCGCCCGCGCCCATGATCTGGAAACCGATGCGGTCGGCCTCGCGCTCGGCGTCGCGGCTGAAGTTAAGCTGGCGCTGGATCTGCAAGCCCTGCCCGCCCATGAACACGCCGATCGCGGCATCGGCACCGCCCTTGGAGGCAAGCGCGGCCAGGATCATCGCCGCCAGGGGAATGAGCGCATCCTGCTTTTGCTGGCCCAGCATGCGCGCAATGTGGCGCTGGGCCACGTGGCCGATTTCGTGCGACATGACCGAAGCCAGTTCGGACTCGGTCTGGGCCGCCAGCAGCAGCGCCGAGTGCACGGCAATGAAGCCGCCGGGCAGCGCGAAGGCGTTGAGCATGGGGTCGCGCACGGCAAAGAAATAGTAGTCGGCATTGGTTTCGCCGCGCGCGCCCGGGTAGGAGGCAACCAGGCCGCCGCCGAATTCGTTGAGGTATTCGAGAATCGGATCGTCGTCGAGGAAATCGTGGTCGCGCTTAATGTCGCGCATGATTTCCTCGCCCAGCCGCCGTTCGAGCACGGGAGACAGGTCTTCGCGCGCGGTGTCGCCCAAGGTGGGCAAGCTGGCGGCGTTCAGCTTGTTTTGGGCGCCGGCGGGCTGCGCCAAGCCGCCCAGCGCCGACATCAGGGCGATGGACAGCAGCAGGCGCGCCTTGAAACGGCGCGGCAGGCTGATGGTGGCTGGAGCGGTTTTGGATTTCACGGTGCTATGATAACCGCAACTGCGCCGCAACTGCGCAGCCTCGCATCAGCACCCGCGACTTGACTCGATTTGTTTCCCTACTACCCTCTTTCGATCCGATGACAACCTCCCAGAACGACCAGCTTACCCACTTCGACGCCACCGGCCAGGCCCACATGGTCGACGTCGCCAACAAAAGCGATACCCACCGCATCGCGGTGGCTGCGGGCACCATCCGCATGAAGCCGGAAACGATGGCACTGGTGGTGTCGGGCAGCGCGAAAAAGGGCGACGTGCTCGGGATCGCGCGCATCGCCGCCATTATGGGCGCCAAGAAAACCAGCGAGCTGGTGCCGCTGTGCCATCCGCTGGCGATCACCCGGGTCGCCGTCGATTTCGAGGTCGACCAGGCGGCCAGCAGCGTGCATTGCCGCGCCCAGGTCGAAACGGTCGGCAAAACCGGGGTCGAGATGGAAGCGCTCACTGCCGTGCAAGTTGGTTTGCTGACGATTTACGACATGTGCAAGGCGGTCGACCGCGGCATGGTGATGACCAATGTGCGGGTGCTGGAAAAACAGGGCGGCAAGTCGGGCGACTGGCATGCCCCGATCGATGAGTAAGCGCTGCCATCCGCCGGACGGATGTAAGTGCTCACTGTAAGCGCGCAGTTCGCCGACATCACGCCCCAGCATGACACATAGCCGCCAAACATGACCTACGCGCCATGATCGGCGGCCGCTACGACGTCGGCTAGGTTTTAAGCGGACAAGCCGGGGTGGTGTACTCGGCCGCGATACCGTCCACTTCACATTTCCAGGCACCGTTGGACTCGCGCGACCAGGTGACTTTTTTGCTTGCCACGCCGGCCGGACCGCCTTTGATCGTGCACGTGATACCGGTTTTACCTTCATTAGCCGCCTCGACGCTGAGTGTGCAGTTCGCCGTTTCCGGTGTGCTGAACCGGGTAGCCTGCATGGTTTTGGCGGCATCCATGGTGGGCGTCATGACAATTTCGGCATCGATGCCGATTTTGCCGCCGCCCGCTTCGGCGACGGCCGCGCCTACTTTCGCCTTGGCGACATAGTCCTGGTACATCGGCAGGGCGATGGCCGCGAGGATGGCGAGAATGGCGACGACGATCATCAGCTCGATCAGGGTGAAGCCACGTTGCGAACGACAATGGGCCCATTTTATTGATTTCATGTTGCTGCTCCAATGAGATGACATGCATTGAGATACGGCGCGACCGTCGCCATGGGCGAACGGAAGCACCAGCAGTGAAACAAGGAATTGCGTTTGAGCGAGAACTTTGCTCAGGGAAAGCGACCGGCCGAAAATAAACCTCGACAGGCGAATCCGTTCGACCTGCGCCAGGCGCAGGCAGTTCAGCTTTAAGCAAGGGACGTTGATGTAGCTTGTGGTGGCGCGCCGAACGGGGAACTTATGCGGCGCGCACCGGTATGGCGGGGGGAATTACAACAACTTGCCGCAGCAAGCTTGTCGCATTACGGAGGGCAAGAGGCGCTGGTATGTTTGGGGTCGACGCCGGTGGCGCTGCACGTCCAGGCGCCGGTGCTGGCACGCGACCAGCTTATCTTTTTGCCCGTGACACTGGCGGGACCGCCCTTGATCACGCAGCTGACACCGACTACCCCGGCAACCGCGGCCGTGGTGCTGATCGTGCAATTAATCGACTCGGACTGGAGCTTGGTGGCAAGCATGGTGGTTGCGGCATCCAGATTGGGCGTGTTGACGATTTCGGTATCGATACCGGTGCGTGCTCCCGCTGATTCTTCGATCGCGACGGACACTTTGGACTTGGCCACGTAATCCAGGTAGAGCGGCATGGCAACCGCCGCCAGCACCCCGATGATGGCAACGACGATCATCAACTCAATCAGCGTAAAACCAGCCTGGCGACGGTCTGCGATGTGCTTGAAAGATGTCATCATGGCGCGATTGGTGGCAGGTGAGATGGGCGGGCTATCGATTACAGGATAGCAGCGTCATTAAATTTGGGGAAGAAAGACCTGGAGGTTCAAGGCACGACAGGATTTGCCGCATGTATCTTGAAGCGCGGTGGCTTGGTTTCACGTTGGAAGACTGTGCAACTGTACTGCTGCGCTGTGTCGTCGCCTTACTGCAGGGAAATCCGAAGCGGCTGTGAACAGGTTATTGACAATGTCGTGCGAACAAGCTGGGTGAATCTGCAACATACCCCCAAGCAATACTGCTCGGGGGTATGGAATACTAATTAATTAGTATTAAACCTTGCATTCTTTTGGTTTGAATTTGTCATTAACGCTCGAGGTGCAGGCCCATTTGCCGTCACCAGCAGTACGTTCCCACTTGATGGTTTGACCGGTGACGTCCGAATTGCCGATCATCGTGCACTCGATGCTACCAGCGCCATTGATCGTGACGGCTGCGGCGATGGCCGAGCAACGCTTGGTGTTCAGTGCCAGGCCGACTTCTTGAGGGGTAGAAGTAAGATCGCCAGCTGCCAGGCGGGTTTCTACCTGCACTTTACCTGGGGTGATTTCAGCCAGGGAAGCAGCAACTTGCGACTTAGCAACATAATCCTGATACGCTGGCAGTGCAACAGCAGCCAAGATACCGATAATTGCAACAACGATCATCAGTTCGATCAGGGTAAAACCAGCTTGCGCTTTTTTCATCATTTTCATCGATTTCATTTTAATACTCCTAGTTGTGAATTTTTCGGAACTACTGGACCGTACATGGATATAAGCAATTGCTGTGCCAGCTCGCTCCGGCGGCATTTTTCCCGCGAGCGGCCGAATTTTCACGAATCACGCGCGGTTTCGATTGCAGTAGTGACAGATTTTGGCAAATCTGGGTGTCACTTTTTGTCGTTTGACATATTTTGCCCCTAAGGCGCGTGTTGGCCGATGCTGCAGCCCCCGTTTTTGCCCGTCGGAAGGTCGGCAGCAGGCGGCACAGGACGTCGACCGGGCGCGACTGAACAGTAACGGGGGGATCCGGCGGGGAATGCGAGCCCGCGGCAACGCCGCAGCGCTGCGCGCCAGGAGAGGCAAGATCGCAACTATTCATCAGCGGGGCACCCGGCGCATATTGTCGGCAGCTCGCGGGAAGCAGTGAGCGGTGAGCGGTGCGGCGTACGCGCCAGCGCTCGTGCACAACGGCGGTCAGTATCGATACTGTCACCGACAAGGTTCGGCTGTACAGGGCTACCAACGGTCGTCTATTGCCGGCTATCACTAAGAACAGTGACGCCACTTCCCCCCGGCTGTCGCTGACGCTAGCGCAGGCTGTCGAAGGTCTGCTCAAGGGCATCATCGTTGGCGGCGGATTCGCCATGTCATCATATAGTGAAGCAGTGCCGTGCGGTAGCTGCGGCCCACCTTGCGAAAATGCGGCAGCACCGCGCGCTTCGTGCGTACGCCCGGCAGGCTGCTTCCCGGATCGCGCCGTCCTCGTACGGCGCGCTGAAGCCCGCGGTAAGCTTCGGCTTGCAGCACGCCTCGATAGCTGGCGAGGCGGCTTTGCCGATGGATGACCTTGCAGCCAGCCCCATGATGAGAAATTCACGACAGGGCACGGCCTACTCATCCGCGTCAGGTATAGCGTACGCTTCCCTCCCGCAGCACAAGGTTGGGCGGGGAAAGCAGCAGTTGATGGAGCGGGAGCCTTGTCGGCACCGTACGGATGATGCTGGAGAGATACAGGTCTGCTTGACGGGTGCCTGCCGCCCCTTGGCCAGGCCAGCCATTGCGGCCCCTTCCGGTGCTCTTACCGGGAAGCCGTGATAAAAAAAAGCCCCGGTCTCCGGGGCTTGTCTGGCAAGAAATCACATCAGCTACAATCTTTTGGCTTCACGTTAGCCGGTATCGTGGAGGTGCACGCCCAGCTGGCGGACACGCCTGGTACGCCGGCAGTGCGTTCCCATGCGATGACCAAACCATCCACGCTCGCGTTCCCCTTCAAGGTACATTGCAGCTTTGCCACACCGGAGGCATCTACCGCCACCGTGATCTCGCAGCGTTTGGTACTGCTCATCAGGCCGAGTTCATCAGGGAGCGAAATAGCGCTGTCAAGCCCTTCCGAGATTTTTGTTTCGACAATGACTTTGCCCGCGGCGATTTCCGCCAGGCCGGCTGTTGCTTGCGAACGTGACACGTAGGTCTGGTAAGCCGGCAACGCCACGCTAGCCAGAATGCCGATGATTGCCACAACAATCATCAGTTCAATCAGTGTAAAACCTCGCTGCTTGGCCGTCGGTGTCAGGTTTGTTTTCATTGTATTCCTCCGGGCAGTCAAAATTGCCAGTGATTAACTATTCCAGAGATGCAGCAATTGTCGTGCCAGTCCATTCTAGTGTTTTGTCGACCGTTACAGCTCGACTTGGGGGTAGAAGCGCCACTTTTCGCTGCTGCCCGGCAAAAATTTGTCACACGAGCGACAAATTTTGCCACATGACAACTTAAACAGCTGAGGCTGCGATCGCCTTGCCTACTCCGGCGCCAGGCAAAACACCATATCGGCACCGCCCAATTGAATGGCATCGCCATGCGCCAGGCGGCGCGGTGTTTTTCCGGGAGCGACGCCGTTCACCAGAGGGGCCAAGTCGCCGTCGACATGGGCCAGATAATAGGCGCCATGCTGGCGCGTGATGGCGACCACTTGCACACCGGGTTTGCCCAGGGTCGACAGCGGCTTGGTCAGGAGCAGGCGCTTGCCGGCATTGGGGCCGGTCTTGACTTCGATCGCGCCCACCATCGGGGCCGCATTGGCGTCCAGTTCCGGCTCCGCACGCCGCGGGCCGCCGATGAATTCGAGCTGGAAGCGCGCCACCACGATCGTGTCGTGGTCCTCCAGCATGTGCTTGGCCACGCGCCTGCCGTTGACATAGGTGCCATTGGTGCTGCCCAGGTCTTCCAGAAACACATCGTCCATGATGAACGTGAACGCCGCATGGGCGCCGCTCATGGCCGGGTGCGGGAGCACGATATCGCTGTCGGGCCTGCGCCCGAGCGTCATCCGGTCCTTGTCGAGTTCGACCTCTCGTATCACCGCGTGATCGCGCGATATGATAATTTTCGCCACTCTTGCCCTCCGTGGGGGTGACCCGCCAACGAGAACGGGGAGCCTGCGCTCCCCGTCATTATTCACTACCTTTGGCCTTGCTTACAAATTACAGCATGGCTTTCAGCAAACGCGCCATTTCCGACGGGTTTTTAGTGGCCTTGATGCCGCAGGCTTCCATGATGTCCAGCTTGGCTTGTGCCGTGTCGGCGCCACCGGAAATCAGCGCGCCCGCATGGCCCATGCGCTTGCCCGGAGGCGCGGTCACGCCGGCGATGAAGCACACCACCGGCTTTTTCATGTTGTCCTTGATCCAGTAAGCCGCGTTGGCTTCGTCCGGACCGCCGATTTCGCCGATCATGATGACCGCGTCGGTATCAGGATCGTCATTGAACATCTTCATGACGTCGATGTGCTTCAGACCGTTGATCGGGTCGCCACCGATGCCCACTGCCGACGATTGGCCCAGGCCCAGCGCGGTCAGCTGACCGACCGCTTCGTACGTCAACGTGCCCGAACGCGAGACCACGCCGATGCGGCCCTGGCGGTGGATGTGACCTGGCATGATGCCGATCTTGATTTCGTCAGGGGTGATCAAGCCTGGGCAGTTCGGGCCCAGCAGCAGGGTCTTGGAGCCGGCCTTGGCCATGCGGTCCTTGAGCGCCATCATGTCACGCACTGGAATGCCTTCGGTGATGCAGATTGCCAGGTCGAGTTCGGCTTCGACGGCTTCCCAGATCGCGGCGGCAGCGCCTGCCGGCGGCACGTAGATGACCGACACGTTGGCGCCGGTTTCTTTTTTCGCTTCAGTGACGTTGGCGAAAATAGGAATGCCTTCGAAATCTTCGCCGGCTTTCTTCGGGTTCACGCCGGCAACGAAGCATTCCTTGCCATTCGCGTAATCGCGGCACATGCGGGTGTGGAATTGACCGGTCTTGCCGGTAATCCCCTGGGTGACTACTTTTGTATCTTTATTGATCAGAATCGACATGTTTGTTCCTTCGAATTAGGCCGGATTAGGCTTTATGAGCAGCAGCAGCCGCTACCACGGCCTTGGCTGCGTCTTCCATCGTATCGGCGGCGATGATCGGCAGGCCGGAGTCGGCCAGCATCTTCTTGCCGATATCTTCGTTGGTGCCCTTCATGCGCACAACCAGCGGCACGGTCAGGGAAACGGCCTTCGATGCGGTGATCACGCCTTCGGCGATCACGTCGCAGCGCATGATGCCGCCGAAAATGTTGACCAGGATGGCTTTCAGGCCTGGATTCTTCAACATGATCTTGAACGCTTCGGTCACTTTTTCCGCCGTTGCGCCGCCGCCCACGTCGAGGAAGTTGGCAGGCTCGCCGCCGAACAGCTTGATGGTGTCCATGGTGGCCATGGCCAGGCCGGCGCCGTTCACCAGGCAGCCGATGTTGCCGTCGAGCGAGATGTAAGCCAGGTCGAACTTCGATGCTTCGACTTCGGCCGCGTCTTCTTCGTCCAGGTCGCGGTAAGCGACGATGTTCGGCTGGCGATACAGGGCGTTCGAATCGAAGTTGAATTTGGCGTCGAGGGCGATGACCTTGCCGGAACCGGTCAGGATCAGCGGGTTGATTTCAGCCAGCGATGCGTCGGTTTCCCAGTAGGCTTTGTACAGACCCTGCAGCTGAACGCGCGCGTCGGCGATCGATTCAGGCGGCACGCCGATCTTGGCCGAAATGTCGTCCGCTTCGGCGTCGGTCAGGCCGACCGATGGGTCGATCGCGATATGGTGGATTTTTTCAGGGTTCGAGTGGGCAACTTCCTCGATGTCCATGCCGCCTTCGGAGGATGCCATCAGCACCACGCGCTGGCTGACACGGTCGGTGACCATCGACACGTACAGTTCTTTCTTGATGTCCGCGCCTTCTTCGATCAGCAGGCGGCGCACTTTCTGGCCTTCCGGGCTGGTCTGATGCGTGATCAGCTGCATGCCCAGGATCTGTTCCGCGTATTCCTTGACTTGTTCCAGCGACTTGGCGACCTTCACGCCGCCGCCCTTGCCGCGACCGCCAGCATGGATCTGTGCCTTGACTACCCAGACCGGACCGCCGAGCGTCTCGGCTGCTTTTACAGCCTCTTCCACGGACAAGCACGGAATGCCGCGCGGTACCGTCACTCCATACTGCCGGAGGATTTCTTTGCCTTGATACTCATGGATTTTCATGCTGGCTTCCCTTCTTCTGATACTGATTTGTAGAAAATACGGTTTGAAATGCGAGAAAAAACGGGAAAGCGAGGCTAACCCGGTACAGCTTTCGCCACCCAGCGCGGATAGTACACCGCGACGGCAGGACCCTCGGCACGCAGGGCATGGCATTTATCGATCTGGAACGGCTTGTCCGGCAAGGGGTCGTGGCCGGCCCCGTCGCGGGTCTGGATCACGTCGTTGGCGTAGGCCTGGATCGCCGCGGTCGGCAGGATCTGCGCCAGTTCGCTCAGGTGCGTGCAGCCCAGCACGCCGGACAGCCGCTCTTTGACCCCAAGGCGAAAGCCCTTCATCAAGGACAGGCCGATCAATTTTTTGTAAGCCGGCGCTATGGTATCGCAATAGCCAGGGTACGGAACGGCATCGGACGCGGCTTCGGCATCGACAATGGTCAGTTCGCGGTTGATGGTGATGCGCAGGTGCAGGTTGTGCAGATAGGTGCCGCCGCTGCGTACGCCGGACGCCAGGGTCACGTCGCGTACTTTGACATCGCTGATGCGGGCGTCGAGATCCCACAGGCCATCGTCGCGCGCGAACGCTTCGACTTCGATGGCGCGCGTATGCCGTAGTGCGCGAGGGACGGGAGAAGACAGGGGCATGAAGACAAGACCAATGCCGAAATTGCGGCGTAAATAGTTGCAGCCGGTGTGCACTTCGTGCACGTTGCCGCAGCTTCTACGGCAACAACCGCTCATGCGGCGCTGCTTAAACCCCAAAAGTTTAGCACATGCGGGAGGCCAGTTGCGCTGCAACATGGTTTTTAGGGGAAAGATGCGCGAAATTTCATCGGTTGGCGCGATTTTGGTATCGGGCGGAGGGGAACTCGCTTGCGGGCGCAGGGGCGAGACGCAAGCGGGTAGACATAATCTCGGTGACGTACATTCGTACGGACCGCCCCTTCGCCTTCCTTGCATCACCCCGCCTCGTTGCCTATGTGGAGGAACTCGTGGAATCATATATCCACCCGTAGCTAGCCACTCTTCAAAGCCAAGCACGTCTTGCGTACACTGCTCAACAACAACTTCCGATTCATGACTCAAGCTCTGCACAGCCAAGCCCGTACTCAGTAGCTAACCTGGCGCACCGGAAAGCCTTGCTCGAGTACGTATGCCCGTTGCGACAGGCCGCTGGCCTGCCACTGCGCGATGCGCTCTTGCCATACCATCTCGCGTTCCGAATTCGATACTATCCCCCCAGAAAGAATGAGCAGATAGTGTGGCCCGGCCGATCAGAGACGCCTAGGTTGAGGGGTTGGACGCTTACAAATAACGCTGAGCAACTATGGCAAGAATCTACAGCCACAACAGTCCCCAGCGCGCCCTGAACCACCAGACACCGTCCAAGCACTCAAGAAATGGCAGGAAGAAAAGCCTGATCTATTTGTAAAGCGCGTATCTAACCAGGCGGGTCTGGACATGGAACCCGTGCCGTGTGCTTCACTACCGCTCCATAATTTCTACTTTTCCGCGAAAATATTTCGAAATTAATAAAAAACCTAGCAGCAAAAAGAAAGCAGCGCCAGTCCACGAAATAACATCAATGCATGTAGCGTCAAAATTGCACATTGTCTTTAGCGGTTGGGTTCGTGGCGCTACGCCCAGCAGAATCGCTACGCCCATTCCCCAAGTCACGCGAAGCGTCCGGCCGACACCGTTTGCAGTCCATTTCAATTCGGTCGAACATTTGCGACACACAAACTTTCTTTGAACTGAATAACGAGAAAAAAAATTTCCCCTGGGCACTAAAGTACAACAAACTGGACAGTATTCAGATTCCATCATCTTAACCTCACTTAACCTTACATACCTCTGTTGCTTTGCATTGATTGATACAAGCCGCATACCCAACGCCGCACGCTGCGTCTATGCGTTTCCCAGCAACGTAACCCGCCCCCCCGCCGATCACACCACCAAAACCGGAGCCGATCGGGCCGCCAACCCATCCTATGCCTGCTCCGAGAGCGGCCGTTGCGATCACCGCGCCGCCTCCTCCAGCTTGCTCACAGGTTTTCTTCGCGTCTTCACATTCCTGACAGTCTTTCGGTGCCGGCTTTGTGGGTGGCTCCACTGGCGGACAAGGTGTGGCGCGGCCCGGATTGCCTGGCGTTCCAATAGTCCCGCAAACCCGCGTACGTTCTTTCGGACGACATGGAGTAGCACCACCTGGCCTACCTGGATAACTGATAGTTCCACAATACTCCGTCGCCAAACCAAGTGGATCTACATATGACAACGGATTACCTTCAACATAGATGTAGGTGTTTATCCCGCCGTCCTGCCCGATTGGATCAGACTGAACGTAGCGTCCCGTCTGCGGATCGTAATCCCTGTAATAGTTGTAAAACAGGTTTGTAGCCCTGTCATAATACTGGCCTGGCATCCGCAAATTGAATGTAAAGGTACCTGATCCACTAAAAAATTCGATCGGCGGTGTCAGCCCGAACGGATCGCCATTGTCCCAGCGCCAGACGATCTTGTTGTCGAGCGTGCGCGTGATCATACGCGGCGTTCCCAGATGATCCGGATGAATATGGAACACGTTGATCGCCGTGCTTTGGGCAGGTGCCGTTCCCGTCACTGTCTGCGTCAGCACAGCCACCGGCAGGTTGCCCAAGTACACCGTCTCGCGCGTCGCCTTGCCGTTGACATAGCTGTACTCACCTACCAACTGCCCTTGTTCGTCATAGACGAATATACCACCACCGTAAGTCTGGAATACACGCTGATCCAAGCCGTTGAACAGCTGGTGGGCCGTGACAGCGCCATTCTGGAGACGGTACGGCCGACCCCGTCCGCTATAAGTGACGACGAGCGTGCCATCATTCGTCAGATCACCGGCGCCGTTATAGACATTTGTCTTTGCCGGCCCCGGGCCGGTGGTCGCACTCAGCTTGTTGCTGAGCGGGTCGATGGTGTTCGTGTAGATGTGCGCTCCGAACCCAGCCTTGATGCGATTACCGCTGGCATCGTACGCGTAGGTCTGAGTGGTGCCGTTGCCGCTATAGCTGGTCAGGCGATCCAGTTCATCGTAGCCAAAGGTCTGGTTCAGGCTGGCAGGGCTCGGCGCCGTGCCCGTACCAGTGTGGGTATATCCCTTGATGCGGTTGGCGGCATCGTAAATTACCGTGCGCGCCACGCCGTTCGCCGAAGGGTTGCCCAAGGTATAGCTGCTGATGCGCCCATCGAGGTCGTAGGTGCGGACATGCGTGTTTGCGGCTGCTTGCGTGCTGTTGCCCCATGTCCAGCCGGTGGTTCCGCCAAATGGTGCGTGGGTGATATTGCTTAGCAAAACAATACTGCCGGTGCCCGTGCCGGTGCCGCTGGCGTCCACCGGGTTCAGCGTGATGCTGGCGACCTGGCCTGCATCGTTGTAGCCATAGTTTACGCGGTTCCCGCTCGGGTAGGTGACGCTCGCCACCCGACCGGCCGCATCGTACCCGTAGACAAGCGTATGCGTGTTGGTGTAGCTGCCCAAGCCGGTCGTGGTTTGGGCTTTGGTCGCGAGCCGCCCGAATGCGTCATAGGTATACGTCGTATAACCCGATTCATCCGTCATCCGCGTCATTTTTCCGGCCGCATTCGGGGTCGGGGTAGCACCGCCGTCGTACTCGAACGTGGTGCCGACGGTGCCCGTATAGACGATCCGGGTCAGGCGGTTTAGCGCATCGTAAGAATACGTATTCAGCATTCCGCGACCGTCCGTGCTCGTCTTCAGGTTGCCGGCGGCATCGTAGGTCGATTTTGTGAGGCCCGTATCGGGGCTACCCAGTTCGCTCCGGTTACCCAGTCCGTCGACGGCGTAACGCGTTTCAAGATTGCGGGGATCGCTCACTGTTGCCACTTGGTCGATGCCGTCGTAGCCGTACTTGATGGTCGGACGGGCGCCGTTGGTCAACGGCTGCTCTACCTGCTTTACACGGTTGAGCGCATCGTAGGTCTGGTTCGTCGACCGGCCCAGCGGATCGGTTACCTGCTTCACGTTGCCGCCCAGGTCGTAATCGTAGCGGGTGGCAGCTCCCGGCACTGACTGCGCCGATGCGAGGGTTCCGGTATAGGCACCCAGCAGCGGGGTATACGTCATGACAACGATGAATGCGCCGGACGTCAAACGGCTAAAGGTACGGCGGGTCATTGTGCAGCTCCGGTTTGGCTCGTCAGACGGCCGGTAATGTCATAAGTACGGGTAATCTGGCGCGCAAGGTTGCCGTTGGGGTCGCGCACTTCTTCCTTGATCCTGTTGCCGGTCAGGTCGAGCGTATACACAATGCTCTCACTGCGGTTGTTGGCGACGGAAGTGAGCCGCTGGGCTGCATCATAGGTATACGTCGTCACGCTTTTGTCGGGGAACGTGACCGTCTCGACCTGACCTGAAGGCTTGTAGGTGTACGTGGTCGTCTGTGCGGTCGCTTGTGTGTTCGCGCCGTCCGTGACAATCTGCGACTCAACCCATCCGCGCTTGGAGTAGCTCAGCGTCGTCGTGACGCCGTTATGCGCGCGAATCGTGTGAACCTGGCCGTGAGCGTCATAGCCCCCGTAAGTCGTCTCATGCTTGGCGGCATTGGTTACCTTGACCAGATAGCCGGTGAGCGGATCATAGTCATACGTGGTGACGTCAACGATGTCGGTACGCGGACCGGTTACGGTTTTCACTTGACCCACACTGTTGTACGTGTATGTCCAGGTCCTGACGCTGCCCGTGACAGGCGCACTGACTCCCTGCGCACCGGTCAGGTCGGTCGTGGCCTGCTCGGTCTTGATGAGCAGGTTGCCGGACGCGTCGTATTTGTATTTCGTAATACGTTTGGGTTCGGCGATGGTTTCCGGCAGGCTGAACTTGGCGTGCCACGCGGTCGTGGTTTTGCGTAATGGCAACGCGAGCGTCTGCGCGGTGAGAAACGGGGCGCAAGCGTCTGTCGATGCTCCTTCAACGCGCTTCGTTTGAAGACTGCGTGAGGTTTCATAAGCGAAGCAGCTGTAATTGCTGTTGAAATCCTTCGTCATCGTGACGTTTCCGACGGTGTCATACGCACGTTCGGCGATCGTGCCGCATTCGACGCATGGCGCGTCAATCTTGGTTGGCTTGGCAATGCCCTGCACATATTGTTTGCTAAAAGTTCGTACCGTAGTTGCGACATTTTCGGCAGGGCCAACGTAGTGAGTGACTGCCGCTGATGCATCTACGCCGTCGGTATAGGCGAGCGTTACCTTTTCGATGCCATCACCAAGTTGCGACGAGGTCGCGCGGCCGGCGCAGTCGTACGTCCAGCTGTTGTGGCGTTCGTCGTTTTCATCAACCAGGCCGGTCATCAAATCGCTAAACACCTCATGGCCGAAACCGTTGCCGATGACCGTCCAGGTGTTTTCGCAGATTTTTCCATCATTGATTTTGCTTGCTTCGTTGTAGAAATAGGTCTGGCTTTTTCCGTCCGGGTAAGTCACCTTGGTAAGATTGTCCATTGCACACGCCCGTGTCTTTTCATTGCCCGGAACGCAGCCACCTGACGGCCCATCGTATTCGTAAAGATAGGATTGCTTGGCCGGATCGATCATTTCGATAATCCGTTCCTTTGCGTCGTACTTAAACTGAAGCTGGCGGCCCCAATGGTTTGTCACACACAGCAAGCGGCCTGCGGGCAGAACGTCGCCGGTATGCGCATTCGCGCATGCAGGCGCGCTCGCCGGAAAACGGCTTACTGTCGTATCGTTGCTCACGCCGTCGCTATACGTCAGCTTTTGCGTCAATCCATTGCGCTCGGTGATCGAGAGAAGCAGCCCGGTGCTGCTGTCGAAACTTTCGGTGCGGTCGTTCTTGGCACTGTAAAGCGTGAACCCAGTTACGGTCAGATTATCCGGCGACATCACTGCCGTGAGCTTGTCGTCGACGCTTGGAGGGCTAGTGTAGCCGCCGGCCGTGTTGCTGCGAAAATTAAACCGCTTCCCGTCTGAATGCATCACCGCTACTTGAGCCGGAATTCGACTAACGCTATCGACTATGTCACTGCAGTCCCACTCACCAGAATAATACCGCCAGCACTTGTTTTCCACCTCTGCCCTACGAGGGTATACTGCTCGGATCGATTTGTTATACGAATGGGTCCACCTGCCCCCAAAGCCGTTTTTTGCATAGACAGTCGTTAAGCCAGTAGAACTATTATAAATCCGACCTAGCGTCAAATCGTTGGCGGATTTTGGAGGCTGGTAGTCGGTAATGACGTGCCACATATTGCCAGTTGCAGGCGTGATGGGTCTTCCGACGTCGCAATCGGGGCACTGTGGACCGACATTGCTGCCATTCGGGTCTGGGTGGTCCTTATAGGACCCACCGCGACACTCTGCAGCCGGACTAAAATAGCGCTCGCCGTTCGCTTCCGCGCATACGGAACGCTTGCGGTAGAAATTGACTCCTGTGCGCTCGTCCCGGGACACACATTTATCCCCCGAAATTCCGTCCCATCCTGCCAACCAGCTACGATGTTGCAAATAGGGGATCCCGGCAGTACTTTCATCCGTCCTCCAATCGCCATCCGGTCGGTCCCAGAAAACCGCACATTCGGCGGTTTGGAGAAAAATATCCATCCAAGAAGCCTTAGCCGCACCCTCATTTTCGTACCAAACCGCCGAGTATCCCTGATATTTATAAGGACCGATAGTGTCTCTATCTCCAGCGTGAGCGATAACGGGTAAACAGGCCAGGAATGCGGCAATAGATACGCATAACGTTCGACAGAGGGAGATGATGCGTGCGCAGACACGCACTCCCGCAAGAGATAAAGACATTTCATTCCTAAGAGCGTATTGACAGGGACGATATTGTCTCATAAACAACAGGAGAAGAATTACTTTTGGTAACTATATTTTACTATGAGGCATATTGTTGTTTTATTGCTACAAGTTGCTACGAGCGAGCAAGAGGCCCCGGCACGGTCTGCGAGTCGGGCCGTGCGTGAATCCGCCAAGCAATCTCGCCCATGGCGAGCCTGGCTTAGTCGCGTAACGCTACGACAGCTACGGGCCTGCAAGTGTCCACGCTCTTCCCACTGCACTGCCGATCAACGAGCGGTGCTATAAGCATCATGCGATGAGCCGCCGCACGCCCCGCACCAATCGAATGCATGCTCGCGTCGAACCGTGCTTATTTGCGAAAAATGGGGCGCGGCCGCGAAGTTGTTTGGAGTTGCTGCGAGCCAAAACAATCGAATGGACGCATAGCAGCGTGGGAAGGGATAGCAAATAGGCTGACTGGGCACACCACCTCATTTTTACCCGCAGAAACTACGGTGTAAATTAGGCGGACGGAATACAGTCTTTGCTCCAGAGCGGAAAAGCGTAGCGCCTTCCACCGTTGAGGAGTATGCCGGTGTAACACCTCCGGCATACGGCGAAAGGCGCTCCGCTTTTCCGCCCAAGGCAGCGGCGCCAGCGTTGCGGCGCACTTGCTCACGCTCGGGCGCCGGGGAGGCGGCAAGCGGAACAGCAAATCAGAGAATTACCTAGTCATCATCGGGATCGCGCCCCTGCATCGCCGCCCTGACCGCGCGTTGGGAAAACCCGCGCTGCATCAAAAACCGCATCTGCTTGTTGCGCTCGGCGGGATCGCTCGCCACCGTACCGAATTTGCGCTGCCACACTTCGCAGGCGCGCGCCGTCTCGCTGTCGGCCATTCCGGCTTTCAACTCTTGCAAGGCTTCGCCCTTGACCCCATGACTTTGCAGCTCGGCCATGATGCGGCTGTTGCCGAAGCGCGCGGAGCGGCGGTGAATCAGCGATTCGGAAAAGCGTTCCTGCGACAGCCAGTTGTTCTTTTCGAGGAAATCGAGCAGGGCGTCGACGTCGTCGCCCTCCTCCGCATGGCGCGCCAGCTTGCGCCCCAGTTCAAGCCGGCTGTGCTCGCGCATCGAGAGATAGCGCAGGGCACGGCCTTTCAGGCTCAGTTGGGGTGCTGCCATCGTTGCCGCCGCCGATTACTCGGGGACTGCTTTCAGCTTGGCGACCTTGACAGGCTCCTCGCCACCGACCGGCGGCAGCTCGCGCACGCCCAGGGCCACGCGCACCTTGTTTTCGATCTCGCGCGCCAGCGCCGGACGCTCCTTGAGGAAGATGCGCGCATTATCCTTACCCTGGCCGATACGTTCGCCGTTATAGCTGTACCAGGAACCCGACTTCTCGACGATCTTGTTATCCGCACCCAGATCCAAGATCTCGCCTTCGCGCGACGTGCCTTCGCCATACAGAATGTCGAAGTGCGCTTCCTTGAACGGTGGCGCGATCTTGTTCTTGACGACCTTGACCTTGGTTTCATTACCGATGACTTCGTCGCCGGACTTGATGGAACCGGTGCGGCGGATATCCAGGCGCACGGAAGCGTAGAACTTGAGCGCGTTACCACCGGTGGTGGTTTCCGGGCTGCCGAACATGACGCCGATCTTCATGCGGATCTGGTTGATGAAGATAACCAGGGTGTTGGTGCGGTTGATCGAACCGGTCAGCTTGCGCAGTGCCTGGGACATCAAACGTGCCTGCAGACCTGGCAGGGAATCGCCCATGTCGCCTTCGATCTCGGCGCGCGGGGTCAGGGCCGCCACCGAGTCGATCACGACCAGGTCGACGCTGCCCGAACGCACCAGCGCATCGGTGATTTCCAGTGCCTGTTCACCCGTGTCCGGCTGCGAAATGAGCAGTTCGGACAGGTTGATGCCCAGTTTTTGGGCGTAACCGACGTCAAGCGCGTGCTCGGCATCGATAAAGGCGCAGGTGCCGCCCAGTTTTTGCATTTGTGCGATGGTCTGCAGGGTCAGGGTGGTTTTACCCGACGATTCAGGACCGTAGATCTCGACCACGCGGCCGCGCGGCAAACCGCCCACGCCCAGCGCGATGTCGAGGCCGAGCGAACCGGTCGAGACGACCTGCACGTCTTCGACGGGCGCGTTGGCGTCCATGCGCATGACGGAGCCCTTGCCGAACTGCTTTTCAATCTGCGCGAGGGCAGCGGCCAGCGCCTTGCCTTTCTCGCCAGCATTTAATACGGTTTTTTTATCATCCATAATTTTCTTTCAGTCCAGAGAGTGGTCCAGATCCAGGGCAGAAGTCACGTCACAGACAACACTGTACAAATAAACAGTGGTTTATGCAAGCGGCACGCGACCCCGATTCAAAAAAATTCCCGGCGTTGCGCCAAATGAAACACAATAGCCCTAATTAGACGTTCCGGTGCCCTCATGCGTATTTTACTTGCCGAAGATGATAGCGTGCTTGCCGATGGATTGACGCGCTCTTTGCGCCAGTCCGGCTACGCCATCGATTGTGTGAAGAACGGGCAGGAAGCCGATACGGCCCTGTCCACCCAGGAGTTCGACCTGCTGATCCTCGACCTCGGCCTGCCCCGGCTGTCCGGGCTGGAAGTGCTGCGCCGCCTGCGCGCGCGCGCCTCGCTCCTGCCGGTGCTGATCCTCACCGCGGCCGACTCGATCGAACAGCGCGTCAATGGCCTCGACCTGGGCGCCGACGATTACATGGCCAAGCCGTTCGCCCTGTCCGAACTGGAAGCGCGCGTGCGCGCCCTGACCCGGCGCGGCGCCGGCGGCGGCGCGGCCGTGGTGCGCCATGGCCCGCTGGCCTACGACCAGGTCGGGCGCAGCGCCTATATCAACGACCAGATGCTCGACCTGTCGGCGCGCGAACTGGGCCTGCTGGAAATCCTGCTGGCGCGCGCCGGGCGCCTGGTGTCCAAGGAGCAGCTGGTCGACCACCTGTGCGAATGGGGCGAGGAAGTGTCCAACAACGCCATCGAAGTCTATGTGCACCGCCTGCGCAAGAAGATCGAGGTGGGCGGGGTGCGCATCGCCACCGTGCGCGGCCTGGGCTATTGCCTGGAAAAATACGCCGACGCCCCCCGCGCCAGCCTCGAGGCGGGCGTGGCATCGAAGTGAGCCTGCGCGAGGCCGCCCCGGCCGTGCCGGATGCGCCCGACGCCCTTTACGTGCCGCCCGGCGCCGAGCCGGACGAAAACATCCAGCATTCCCTGTTCGGCGAAATCCTCGACTGGATGCTGGCCCCGCTGCTGCTGCTGTGGCCGATGAGCATCGCCATCACCTACCTGGTGGCCAAGTCGATCGCCAACCAGCCCTTCGACCATGCGCTGGAAGACAGCATCACCGTGCTGGCCCAGCAGGTGCGCGAAGTCGACGGCAAGGTGCTCTCGCGCCTGCCCGGCAGCGCGCGCGACATGCTGCGCGCCGACGACGTCGACCAGGTGTATATCCAGATCATCGGCCCGCGCCGCGAGCACATCGATGGCGACCGCGACCTGCCGCTGCCGCCCGACGAGGAACGCCTGCGCAACGGGCGCGTCCATTTCCGCAACGAGCTGATGCACGGCACGCCGGTGCGCATCGCCTTTTCCTACGTCAACCTGCGCCCGCTGGCCAGGCGCGGCGACGAGCCCTGGGCGGCCCTGGTGCAGGTGGCTGAAACACTGGATAAGCGCGCCCAGCTCGCCAACGAAATCATCAAGGGCGTGATCCTGCCCCAGTTCATCATCCTGCCGATCGTGCTGGCCCTGGTCTGGCTGGCCTTGACGCGCGGCCTCTCGCCCCTGGCCCAGCTGCAGGAACGCATCCGCGCGCGCCGTCCGGACGACCTCTCGCCGATCGATTCGCGCCAGGTGCCGGAAGAAATCTCGCCCCTGGTCGGCTCGCTCAACGACATGCTCGAACGCCTCTCGCAAACCATCGAAATGCAAAAGCGCTTCATCGCCGACGCCGCCCACCAGATGAAAACCCCGCTGGCCGGCATGCGCATGCAGTCCGAACTGGCGCTGCGCCAGCTCGACCCCGAGGAAATCCGGCGCTCGCTCGAACAGCTGGCCAAAAGCTCCGAATCGGCCACGCGCCTGGTCAATCAGCTGCTGGCCCTGGCGCGCGCCGAAAACCAGCCCAACGCCGGCCTGGCCTACGAGGAGCTCGACCTGTGCGAGAGCGCGCGCGATACCGTGCAGGACTGGGTGCAAGCCTCGTTCGCCCAGCGCATCGACCTCGGCTTCGAGGCGCCGGACCAGCCGGTGCTGATCGCGGCCAATCCGATGATGCTGCGCGAACTGCTCTCGAACCTGATCGACAACGCCCTGCGCTACACCCCGGCCGGCGGCAGCGTCACCGTGCGCGTGCGGCGCGAGGACGAGCTGGCCATCCTGGAAGTCGAGGATACCGGCCCCGGCATCGCCCCGGACGAACGGGCCCACGTGTTCGAGCGCTTTTACCGCATCCTCGGCAACAGCGCGCCCGGCAGCGGCCTGGGGCTGGCCATCGTGCGCGAGATCGCCCAGCAGCACGGCGCCGTCATCGACATCTTCAACAATCCGCGCAGCGGGCAGAAAAAGGCGCCCGGCTGCCAGTTCCGCCTGAGCTTCCCGCCGCCGCGCGTCACCGACGAGGAGGCCGGCTGATGGAAACGAACGCCGTGGCCGACCAGCGCCGCCGCCTAGTGGCCGCGCGCCGGGTACACTGGGCGCGCACGCGCCGCATCACGGCCATCCTGCTGCTGCTGTGGCTGGCCACCGGCTTTTGCACGGTGTTTTTCGCGCGCGAACTGGCCACCTGGTCGCTGTTCGGCTGGCCGCTCTCGTTCTACCTGGCGGCCCAGGGCGCCTCGCTGGTCTACCTGGCCATCCTCGGCGTCTACGTGCTGGCCATGCGGCGCGCCGACCGCCGCTTCGTCGCTGCCCTCAAGGAGGCGGCATGAGCGCGCCCGGCTCGCAGTTCGGGCGCCTGAGCCGCTATTACCTGTGGTACACGGTGTGTTTCATCGCCTTCGTGCTCTCGCTGGCCCTGCTCGAACGCGAAGGCATGCCGCGCGTCTGGCTCGGCTACCTGTACCTGTTCGCCACCATCGTGCTGTACGCGGCCATCGGCGTCATCAGCCGCACCTCGAACGTGACGGAATATTATGTGGCCGGGCGCCGGGTGCCGGCCCTGTTCAACGGCATGGCCACCGCCGCCGACTGGATTTCGGCGGCCAGCTTCATCAGCCTGGCCGGCGGGCTGTACCTGCACGGCTTCGACGGCCTGGCCTACATCATGGGCTGGACCGGCGGCTACTGCCTGGTGGCGCTGCTGATCGCGCCCTACCTGCGCAAGTTCGCCCAGTACACCATCCCCGACTTCCTGGCGGCGCGCTACGGCGGCGGCGCGGGCGGGCGCGGCGGTCCGGTGCGGGTGATGGCGGTCGGCGCCACCATCATCGTCTCGTTCACCTACGTGGTGGCGCAGATTTACGCGGTCGGGCTGATCGCCTCGCGCTTTACCGGGGTCGATTTTTCGGTCGGCATTTTCCTCGGGCTGGCCAGCATCCTGGTCTGCTCGTTCCTGGGCGGCATGCGCGCCATTACCTGGACCCAGGTGGCGCAGTACATCATCATCCTCGTGGCGTTCCTGCTGCCCACCATGTGGCTCTCGCTCAAGCATGCCGACAACCCGGTGCCGCAGGTGGCGTACGGCACCGTGATGCCCAAGCTGGCCGCGCGCGAGGCCGAACTGGAACGCGACCCGCGCGAGCGCGAGGTGCGCGCCATCTTCGCCCGGCGCGCCGAGTATTACCACGCCCTGGTGACGGCCCTGCCGGCCTCGTGGGAAAACGGGCGCCAGGATGTGCAGCGCCGCCTCGACGCGGTGCGCCTGCGCAATGCCGCGCTGGGCGAGATCCGCGCCGCCGAGCGCGCCCTGGTCGCCTGGCCCAAGAGCGAGGAAGAGGCCGCACGCAGCTGGAGCGCGGCGCACGCGGCCAACCTGGCGCGCGCCCGGCCGCCCCAGCCGCACGCCACGCCGTTTCCGGGCGCCGACCGCGCCGCGTCCGATATCCGCCGCAACAATTTTCTGGCGCTGGTGTTTTGCCTGATGCTGGGCACGGCCGCGCTGCCGCACATCCTGATGCGTTCCTACACCACCGCCTCGGTGCACGACACGCGCGTATCGGTGTTCTGGACCCTGTTCTTCATCCTGCTCATTTACCTCTCCATCCCGGCGCTGGCGGTATTGATCAAGTACGACCTGTACAACGCGCTGGTCGGCACCAAATTCACGC
Source organism: Massilia scottii (assembly GCF_030846495.1). Lineage (NCBI taxonomy): Bacteria > Pseudomonadati > Pseudomonadota > Betaproteobacteria > Burkholderiales > Oxalobacteraceae > Massilia > Massilia scottii. The sequence goes on from NZ_JAVCWM010000003.1 coordinate 345,089, forward strand.
AGCTACCCACCTGGATCAGCTACTGGGCCAATGTGGACAAGACGAATCCCCTCATCAGCATTGCCGACATCAATGCCGACGGCATCGTCCAGCTGGCCGAAATCGCCATCGACGGCGACATGCTGGTGCTGGCCACGCCGGAAATCGGCGGCCTGCCCTACGTGATTTCCGGGCTGGTGGCGGCCGGCGGGCTGGCCGCGGCCCTGTCCACCGCCGACGGGCTGCTGCTGGCGATCTCGAACGCGCTCTCGCACGACTTCTATTACAAGGTGATCGACCCGGGCGCCTCGACCCAGAAGCGGGTCACCATTTCCAAGCTGCTGCTGCTGGCGGTGGCCTTCATCGCCGCCTACGCCGCTTCGCAGAAGCCGGCCGACATCCTGTCGCTGGTGGGCGCCGCCTTTTCGCTGGCGGCCTCGACCCTGTTCCCGGCGCTGGCGCTGGGCGTGTTCTGGAAGCGCGCCAACCATGCCGGCGCGCTGGCCGGCATGGCGGCCGGCTTTTGCGTGTGCCTGTACTACATGCTGCACACCAACCCCATCCTCGGCGGCAGCGCGGCCGGCCAGTGGTTCCACATCGCGCCCATGTCGGCCGGCGTGTTCGGGGTGCCGGCCGGGGTGCTGGTGCTGATCGTGGTCAGCCTGCTCACACCCGCCCCGGACGCCCGCTCGGGCAGCCTGATCGACCACTTGCGCGCGCCCGAATGACGAATTGTCGCGATAACGCAGCGCCGTCGCGAAACGCGCTGGCATCGTCTCCGCCAAGGCGCTACGATTGACGGCGCGCCGGTTTGCCGGCGCCGTTGTTCCCGCATTCCGCGTTCCGCTGTCGAGACTATCGAGCCCACACATGTCCAGCTACCTCCTGCCCTTGTTGCGCGCCGCGCTCCTGTGCGCCTGCGCCCTGATCACTCCCGCCTTCAGCGCCGCTGCGGCGCCCCCGGCCCCGCCGCCGATCGCCGATTTCTTCGACAACCCGGCCTTCAGCGGCGCCATTCTTTCGCCCAACGGCAAGTTCCTTGCCGTACGCTATTCCAACGACAACAAGCGCGACCGCCTGGTCGTGATCGAACTGGCCACCAATGCCGTCAAGGTCGTGGCCCAGTTCAGCGATCGCGACGTCAACCGCTTCGAGTGGGTCAACAACGAACGCCTGGTGCTCGACTCGACCGACAAGACCATCGGCGCCGGCGACGTCGTGTACTGGCCCGGCCTGTTCGCGGTCAACCGCGACGGCAGCAATTTCAGGCAGCTGGTGCAGGTCAGCGGCAACTTCGTGCAGGAGCACGGCGTGGCCCGGAACGTCCTGCCGGCCGACCATTTCCTGGTCGAGCAGAAAGGCGCGCAAACCTCGGACCATGTGTACGTCACCAACCCCAAGCGCGACGGCATCGATGAAACGGGCGACGTCAAGTACGTCAACCTGATCCGCCTCAACACCGTCACCGGCCGCAGCGAAACGGTGCGCCGTCCGGGACTGGCGCGTGCCTGGCTGCTCGACCACAAGGGCGAGCCGCGCATCTGCGTCACCCTCGACAAGAATACCGAAGCGGTCTGGTACCTGGACCCGGCCGGCAAGCAGTGGCGCCAGATCGCCGCGTTCGACACCTACCTGGGCGGCAAGGACGCATTCTCGCCGCTCGCCTTTGCCCCGGACGGCACTTTTTACGTGCTCAGCGCCAGGGGCAAGGACAAGCAAGCCCTGCATACTTTCGACCTCGCCACCGGGCAGCTCAGCGCCGAGCCGCTGGTGGTGCTGGCCGACTACGACTTCAGCGGCAGCCTGATCACCACGCGCGACAAGCTGCTGGGCGTGCGCTACCTGAGCGATGCGCGCTCGACCGTGTGGTTCGATCCCAGGATGAAGGCGCTGCAAGCGGCCATCGACGCCGCCCTGCCCGCCACCGTCAACCTGGTCGAAGTGCCCGCGCGCGCCGAGGCGCCCTGGGTCCTGGTACGCGCGTATTCCGACCGCCAGCCGGGCCGCTACATGCTGTACAACCTCGATACCGGCAAGTTCAACCCGGTCGGCAGCACCCATGAACGCGTCGACCCGGCCCGGATGGCCGAGCAGGAACTGGTGCGCTACACGGCGCGCGACGGCTTGAAGGTGCCGGCCTGGCTGACCCTGCCGACCGCCGTGCCTGCCGCCGTGCCTACCGCCGTGCCTACCGCCGTGCCTGCCGCCGTGCCTGCCGCCGTGCCGACGGCACAGCGCAAGAACCTGCCGATGGTGGTGCTGGTGCACGGCGGCCCTTATGTACGCGGCAACGAATGGGGCTGGTCGGCCGACAGCCAGTTCCTGGCCTCGCGCGGCTACGCGGTGCTGGAACCCGAGTTTCGCGGCAGCACCGGCTTCGGCAGCAAACACTACCGGGCCGGGTGGAAGCAATGGGGCTTGAAGATGCAGGACGACATTGCCGATGCCGCCAAATGGGCGATCGCCGAAGGCATCGCCGACCCCAAGCGCATCTGCATCGCCGGCGCCAGCTACGGCGGCTATGCCACCCTGATGGGCCTGGCGAACGATCCGGCCCTGTTCAAGTGCGGCATCAACTGGGTCGGCGTGACCGATATCAACCTGCTCTACACGGGCCACTGGAGCTTTACGTCGGATGCCTCGGCCGGCTTCCTCAAGTACGGCGCGCCCACCCTGATCGGCGACCCGGTCAAGGATGCGGCCCAGCTGCGCGCCACCTCGCCCCTGCAGCAGGCCGCGCGCATCCGCCAGCCCCTGCTGCTGGCCTACGGCGCCGCCGACCGGCGCGTGCCCCTGTACCACGGCAAGAAATTCTATGAAGCGCTCAGGGAACACAACCCCAACGTCGAATGGGTGGTGTACCAGGAAGAAGGCCACGGCTGGTCCTTGCCCAGGAACCGCATCGACTTCTGGAGCCGGGTCGAAAAGTTCTTGCAGCGCCATATCGGCACGCCCTGACACCCGGCCAAGCGATAAGGCTGGCGCCAAGGTTGGCAAAACGATAGTATTGACAGACTGGACAGGAAGCAACTGTCCACCCTGTTTCCATCCTACCGAGCCGACCCATGTCCACCCGCTTTCCAGCCTTCCTGCGCGGCGCCGCCCTGCTCGCCTGCACCCTGATCACGCCTGCCTTCAGCGCCGATGCCGTGCCAGCGGCGCCGCCGCCGATTGCCGATTTCTTCGATAACCCGGCTTTCAGCGCCGCCAACCTCTCACCCAGCGGCAAGTACCTGGCCGTGCGCTTTTCCAACGACAACAAGCGCGACCGCCTGGTCGTGATCGACCTTGCCACCAACGCGATCAAGGTCGTGGCCCAGTTCGCCGATCGGGATGTCGACAGCTTTCAATGGGTCAACGATGAGCGCCTGGTGCTGGACTCGACCGACAAATCCATTGGCCCGGGCGACGCCATCTACGGCCCGGGCCTGTTCGCGGTCAATCGTGACGGCAGCGGTTTCAAGCAGCTGGTGCAGGTCAGCGGCAACTTCGTGCAGGAGCATGGCGTAGCCCGCACCACCTTGCCGGCCAACCACTACCTGGTCGAGCAATCAGGCGCGCAAGCCTCCGACGATGTCTACGTGATCAATCCCAAACGCGACGGCCTCGATGAAGCCGGCGACATCAAGTACGTCAACCTGGTGCGCGTGAACACGGTGACCGGGCGCGCCGAAACGGTCAAGCGGCCGGGGCCGTGCCAGGGCTGGCTGCTCGACCACAAGGGCGAGCCGCGCCTGTGCATCGCGCTGGAAAAGAACATCGAAACCATCTGGTATCTCGATCCGGCCAGCAAGGAATGGCGCAAGATCGCTTCCTTCGACGCTTACCTGGGCGGCAAGGAAGCCTTCACGCCGCTGGCCTTCGGTCCGGACGGCACCCTGTACGTGCTCAGTGACGCCGGCAAGGACAAGGCGGCGCTGCATACCTTCGACCTCAAGACCAGCCAGGTCAACGAAAAAGCGCTGGTGGCCCTGGCCGATTACGACTTCAGCGGCCGGCTGATCACCACGCGCGACAAGATGCTCGGCGTGCGCTACCTGAGCGACGCGCGCGCGACCGTGTGGTTCGACGAGAAGATGAAAACGCTGCAGGCGACCATCGACGCCGCCCTGCCCGCCACCGCGAACATGATCAATCCGCCCGCACGCCCCGACAGCCCGTGGGTGCTGGTGCAAGCGTATTCCGACAAACAACCCGAGCACTACAGCCTGTACAACCTCGATACCGGCAAGTTCACCAGCGTCGGCAGCACCCAGGAACGCATCGTGCCGGCCCGGATGGCTGAACAGGAACTGGTGCGCACCACGGCGCGCGACGGCCTGACGGTGCCGGCCTGGCTGACCCTGCCTACCGGAAAGCGCAAGAACCTGCCGATGGTGGTGCTGGTCCACGGCGGCCCTTACGTGCGCGGCAACGAATGGGGCTGGTCGGCCGACAGCCAGTTCCTGGCATCGCGCGGCTACGCCGTGCTCGAACCCGAATTTCGCGGCAGCACCGGTTTCGGCACCAAGCACTACCGGGCCGGCTGGAAGCAATGGGGCTTGAAGATGCAGGACGACATCGCCGACGCCACCAAATGGGCGATCGCCCAAGGCATTGCCGACCCCAAGCGCATCTGCATTGCCGGCGCCAGTTACGGCGGCTACGCCACCCTGATGGGCCTGGCGAACGATCCAACCCTGTACAAGTGCGGCGTCAACTGGGTCGGCGTGACCGACATCAACCTGCTCTACACGGGCCACTGGAGCTTCACCTCCGACCTGAGCAGCGCCTACCTCAAGTACGGTGCACCGACCCTGATCGGCGACCCCGAGAAAGATGCGGCCCAGCTGCGCGCCACCTCGCCCCTGCTGCAGGCGGCGCGCATCACCCAGCCGCTGCTGATGGCTTACGGCGCGGCCGACCGCCGCGTGCCGCTGTACCACGGCAAGAAATTTTACGAAGCGCTCAAGGTCCACAATCCGAACGTCGAGTGGGTGGTGTACCAGGAGGAAGGCCACGGCTGGTCGTTGCCAAAAAACCGCATCGACTTCTGGGGACGGGTCGAAAAATTTCTGGGCCGCCATATCGGCACGCCCTGAAACGGTTCCACTGTCATGAACACGCAACAGTTACAACAACGCTGTCGGGCATTTGCGCATGCAACTGAAACCTTGCATGCGAATCCGGGCAATATCCTGGTGTATGCGGTCGGCGGAAAAAAGTTTGCCTACTTCAAGACTAGCGAACCGGAAATGGGGCGTTTCAGCCTCCGTGTCGCGCCCGACCAGTTCCTCGGACTGACCGGCATGCCTGGCGTGAAGCCAGCCCGCTACATGGGGCGGTTTCATTGGGTGACGATCGTCGACGTGCGCGCTTTTCCGGCCGATTTCCTGGCCGATTTGCTGGCATGGTCGTACCAGAAAGCCCGCGCTGCGCTTAGCAAGGCGGAGCTCGCTTCATTGGAGAACGAGGCACAGTGAGCTCGGGTCCGGCGCCTGCCGGACGCCTGCCGGACGCCGATTTCTACCACGCCCGCAGCGGTGGCGCAAAGTTATTATTTCTGCAATTTTGATGTAATTTCGATATAAAATATCGCACTGCTGCGCCATCAATGTATCTAACACGAGACCTACATGACCATCCCATTCAAGAATCCCCACGCGCCGCGTCTGCTGGTGCTGGCTGGCGCTGTTGCCCTGGCCATGAGCGCCGGTTGCAACAACGAAGACAAAAAAGACGAATCCAAAAAGCCGGACGACCCGGCGCTGAAATACCAGGCCGAGATCAGCCGCACCTCGTTCGGCGTGCCGCACATCAAGGCCAACGATGAAGGCAGCCTCGCCTATGGCGTGGCCACCGCCTACGCGCAAGACAATGTCTGCCTGATGGCCGACGAATTCACCACCGTCAGCGGCGAGCGCTCGAAACACTTCGGCCCGACCGCGACGCGCCAGACTTCGGACCTGCCGAACCTGCAGACCGATTTCTTTTACCGCATCATCAACAATGACGACGCCGTCAAGGCCGCCTGGGAAGCCCATTCGGCGCCGATGAAGGCGATGATCGAAGGCTACGTCGCCGGCTACAACGATTACCTCGACAAGACCGGCATGAACAACCTGCCGGCCGCGTGCAGGAACGGCGCCTGGGTGCGCAAGGTGAACGAGGCCGACATGGTCAAGCTGCTGCGCCGCTACGCCGCCGAAGCCAGTTCCGGCCAGTTCATTCCCGCCATCGTGGGCGCCGCGCCGCCGGGCCAGAATCCGCTGATGCCGGCCCTCCCGCCCAAGGCCGGCATGAACCCGATGGACCCCGACTACTGGACCGCGATGCGCGAACGCACCGGCAGTAACGCCGTGGCGCTGGGCAAGGATGCCACCGACAACGGCCAGGGCATGCTGCTCGGCACCCCGCACTTCCCGTGGCGCGGCGCGCTGCGCTTTTACCAGCTGCACCTGACCATCCCCGGCAAGCTCGACGCCATGGGCGCCGCCCTCGGCGGCATGCCGATGGTCAATATCGGCTTCAACCAGAACCTGGCGTGGACCCACACGGTCAACAATTCAGCCCACTTCACCGTGCACGCGCTGCCGCTGGACCCGTCCGACCCGACCAGGTACCTGTTCGACGGCAAGCCGCAGAGCATGGAGCGCAAGAGCGTCACCATCGACGTCAAGGGTCCCGACGGGGTGGTGCGCCCGCAGTCGCGCACCTTCTACAGCAGCCAGTTCGGCCCGATGGTCGTCATTCCCGGCCAGCTCGACTGGACCGGCGGCATGGCCTACGCCATCAATGATGCCAACCTGGGCAATCACCGCCTGCTGGAACAGTGGTACGGCATGAACAGCGCGCGCAGCCTGGACGAATTCAAGGCATCGATCGACCGCACCGTCGGCCTGCCATGGGTCAACACCCTGGCCGTCGACAAGGAAGGCAGCGCCCTGTTCATGGATGTCACTGTCGTGCCGCACGTGAGCAGCGCCAAGCAGAACGCCTGCGTGCCGGCGCCGTTCAAACCGCTGGCCGCGCGCGGCCTGTTCGTGCTCAGCGGCGCAACCAGCGCCTGCGCCCCCGGCACCGACAGCACGGCGCCCCAGAGCGGCATCTTCGCCGGCGCCAGCCTGCCGCGCCTGACCCGCAACGACTACGTGCAAAACTCCAACGACAGCGCCTGGCTCTCCAACCCGAAAGCGCCGCTGGCGGGCTTTCCGGACATCGTCAGCGTCGACAATGTCGAGCAGTTCGGCCGTACGCGCCTGGGCATCTCGCAGGTGGAAAAACGCCTGGCCGGCACCGATGGCCTGGCCGGGCGCCGCATGACGGTCGCGCAACTGCAGGGCCTGGCCCTGAGCAACCGCGTCTACTACGCCGAACAGATCATGGACGACGTGCTGACCCTGTGCCGCGGCGACAGGAACGCCCAGGCCGCCGACGGCAGCAGCGTCGACCTCACCAGCGCCTGCGCACGCCTGAACCAGTGGGACCGCACGGTCAACCTCGACAGCAACATCGGCTACCTGTACTTCACCGGCCTGTGGGAGCGCATCGAGCGCTTGCCGGGCGTCTGGGCAGTGCCGTTCAACCCGGCCGATCCGGTCAATACCCCGCGCGGCCTGAACATCGATAACATGTTTACCGCCAACACGGTGCGCCAGGCGCTGGCCTCGTCGGCGCTGGACGTGGCGCGCATGGGCGTGTCGCAGGACGCGCGCTGGGGCGACCTGCAGGTGTCCACGCGCGGCACCAGGCAGATCCCGATCCACGGCGGCAAGGGCAGCGATGGCGTGTACAACGCGATCGGCAGCGTGCCGGGCGCGGATGGCAAGCTGGAAGTGATCTACGGCACCAGCTACATCCAGACCGTGTCGTTCGACAAGAACGGCCCGCAGGCGCAAGCCATGCTGGCCTACTCGCAATCGACCGATCCGGCCTCGAAGCATTACGCCGACCAGACCGAGCGCTTCTCGAAGAAGGAATGGATCACCCAGCCGTACACGGAAGCGCAGATCAAGGCCGATCCGGCGTTCTCGACCATGACGGTGTCGCGCAAGGCCGTCGCCACGCCGAACGGCAAGCCGAACGCAAAACCATAAGCCGTCCGGCGTAACGAAACCGGCAGTCTGCCGCCATGGCGGTAGACTGCCTGCAAGCTGCTTGTTCAACATATCAAGGAGATGCACATGTCGTCAGGAAAAATTCTGGTCGCACAGGGAGGCGGACCCACCGCCGTGATCAACCAGTCGCTGGTCGGCGTGGTGCTCGAAGCGCGCCGTTTTCGCAACGTCACGCGCGTCTACGGCGCCATGCACGGGGTGCGCGGCATCGTCGACGAAGACTTCGTCGACCTGACCCAGGAAACCAGCCATAACCTGGAGCTGGTCGGCCTGACGCCTTCCTCGGCGCTCGGTTCTACCCGCGACAAGCCCGACCTGGCTTACTGCCACAAGATTTTCGAGGTGCTGCGCGCCCACGAAATCGAGCACTTCTTCTACATCGGCGGCAACGATTCCTCCGACACGGTGCGCATCGTCAGCCTCGAAGCGCAAAAAGCCGGCTATCCGCTGCGCTGCATCCACATTCCCAAAACCATCGATAACGATTTGGTCGGCAACGACCACACCCCCGGCTTTCCCTCGGCGGCGCGCTTCGTGGCGCAAGCCTTCGCCGGCGCCAACCTCGACAACGCGGCCCTGCCCGGCGTGTACGTGGGCGTGGTGATGGGGCGCCACGCCGGCTTCCTGACCGCCGCCGCGGCGCTCGGCAAGAAGTTTCCGGACGATGGTCCGCACCTGATTTACCTGCCCGAACGCACCTTTGTCCTCGAACAATTCCTGGCCGACGTCAAGACCATGTACGAGCGCCACGGGCGCTGCGTGATCGCCGTCTCCGAAGGCATCCACGACGCCTCGGGCGAAGCGGTCGCCAGCCTGCTCTCGAGCGAAGTCGAGCGCGATGCGCACGGCAATGTGCAGCTGTCGGGCACCGGCGCGCTGGCCGACCTGCTGTGCGACGAAATCAAATCCAGGCTCGGCATCAAGCGCGTGCGCGGCGACACCTTCGGCTACCTGCAGCGCTCCTTCATCGGCTGCGTGTCGGACGTGGACCAGCGCGAGGCGCGCGAAGTGGGCGAAAAAGCCGTGCAGTTCGCCATGTGGGGCGAGCGCGACGGTTCGGTGGCGATCAAGCGCACCGGCTACTACTCGGTCGACTACGAACTGGTGCCGCTGGAAAGCGTGGCCGGCAAGACGCGCGTGATGGACGAGGCCTTCATCAGCGAGTGCGGTACCGACGTCACCGACGCCTTCCGCCTGTACCTGCGCCCGCTGCTCGGTTCGCGCATGCCGGACGCCTTCCGCCTGCGGCCCGCGCCGGTGGAAAAGATCCTCAACAAGAAGTAAGCCGGTCCTGGCCGGCGGCCAGGTACCGTCAGATGCGCCATCCGGGCGCATCCGCTTGTCCTTTGTGCATTTTGATTGTTTTAGCAAGGCCGAGTCGCAACACTGCGGTCCCGTCAACCATCACGACACCGGACCGCCATGACCCCACGCCTGCCTGTTTCATCCGCTCCGCTGCTGCGCGCCAGCAGCGCCGCCCTGTTGCTGGCGCTGTCCGCCTGCAGCAACGACAATCCGACGGACCCGGCCGCGCCAAGCTACGCCGCCGAGATCCGCCGCACCGCCCATGGCGTTCCACACATCAAGGCCGAAGACGACGGCGGCCTCGGTTACGGCATCGGCTACGCCTACGCGCAAGACAATATCTGCCTGATGGCCGAGCGCATCGTCACCGCCAACGGCGAACGCGCCAAGTATTTCGGTGCCGACGCGCGCGGCGCGACCGAGGACACGGCCCCCAACCTGGCGTCGGACTACTTCTATCGCCTGATCAACGAACCGGAAGCGGTGGCTACCGCCTGGCGCGAACAGCCGGCGCCCATGCGCGCACTGGTCGAAGGCTATGTGGCCGGCTACAACCAGTACCTCGACGAGCGCGGCAAGGGCGGCTTGCCGGAAGCCTGCAAGAACGGCGCCTGGGTGCGCAGCATGACCACCAGCGACATGATGAAAATCGTGCGCCGCTATGCCGCCGAAGGCGCGGGCAGCCATTTCATCGAGATGCTGGTCGCCGCCGCGCCGCCGGGCACGGCACCGGCATCGTCGCGGGCGGCGTTCCCGCGCCGCGGCGGCCCCAGCGCGGTCGATCCGCAATACTGGCAACAGCAGCACGCCCGCACCGGCAGCAACGGCGTGGCGCTTGGTAAAGATGCCACCGAGAATGGACAAGGCATGCTGCTGGCCAATCCCCATAACTGGTGGAAAGGCGACTTGCGCTTCTACCAGCTGCACCTGACCATTCCCGGCAAGCTCGATGTGATGGGCGCCTCGCTCGGCGGCATGCCGATGGTCAGCATCGGCTTCAACAAGGACGTGGCCTGGACCCATACCAACAACACCTCCAGCCACTTCACCCTGCACCAGTTGCAGCTCGACCCGCTCGATCCGACCCGCTATGTGGTCGACGGCAAGGTCCAGAACATGACGCGCAAGCGGATCGACGTCGAGGTGCGCCAGGCCGACGGCAGCCTGGCCACGCGCAGCCATGATTTTTACCAGACCCCGCTGGGCGTGGTGATGCATTTGCCGAACATGCTGGAATGGAACCGCAAGAACGCCTACACCCTGCTCGACGCCAACATGGGCAATCACCGCATGCTGGAACAATGGCGCGCGATGAACAGCGCGCGCAGCCTGGGCGAGCTGCGCGAAGGCATCGACCGCATCGTCGGCTTGCCATGGGTGAACACCGTGGCGGTGGACAAGGATGGCAAGACCCTGCTGATGGACGTGACCGTGGTGCCGAACGTCCCGCTGGCCAAGGAAAAAGCCTGCGTGCCGGCCGCGTTCAGGGAGCTGGCGGACGGCGGCGTGCTGGTGCTCGACGCCTCGACCAGCGCCTGCAATCCCGGCAATGACCCGGGCGCGCCGCAGAGCGGCATCTTCGCCGGCGCCAGCCTGCCGCGCCTGGAACGCGACGATTACGTCCAGAACTCGAACGACAGCGCCTGGCTGAGCAATCCGGCGGCGCCGCTGACCGGCTTCCCCTCGATCGTCAGTATCGACGCGCGGGAACAAAGCGGCCGCACGCGGATCGGCATTTCCCAGTTGCAGGCGCGCCTGGCGGGCACGGACGGCCTGGCCGGACGGCGCATGTCGGTGAGCCAGCTGCAAGGGCTGTTGTTCAGCAACCGCGCCTACTACGCCAGCCAGAACATGGCCGACATGTTGCGCGCCTGCGATGGCCCTCGCCTGGCAGCGGCGGCCGACGGCACCATGGTCGACCTGACGCTGCCCTGCGCCAGGCTGCGCACCTGGGACCACACGGCCAACCTGGACGCCAATATCGGCTTCGGCTACTTCGCCAGCATGTGGGACCAGCTGTACGGCACGCCCCTGTTCTGGGCGGTGCCCTTCAACCCGGCCGATCCGGTCAACACGCCGCGCGGGCTGCGTCTGGACGACGCGGCCAGCATGAGCACCCTGCGCACGGCCCTGGCCAACGCGGTGCTCGAGATGGAAGCGAACGGCTGGGGGCTCGATACCACCTGGGGCCAGTTGCAGCAGAGCGAGCGCGGCGGCAAACGCATTCCGATCCACGGCGGGCGCTACTATTACGGGATCTACAACGTGATTGCCAGCGAAGCGCTGGCCGGCGGGGGACGCGAGGTGACCGACGGCAGCAGCTACGTGCAGACCGTGATGTTCGACCGCAACGGCCCGCAGGCGCAAGCCGTGCTCGCGTATGGCCAGTCGGTCGACCCGGCCTCGCCCCACTACGCCGACCAGACCGAGCTGTATTCGCGTAAATCCTGGCCCACCCTGCCCTTTACGGAAACGCAGATCGCGGCCGATCCGGCGTACAAGCGCATCGCCATCAGCCACAAGGGCAAGAGCGCGGCCAAGGCCGGGCAGTAACGCACAAACAACACACGTGTTGCTTAACAAAAACTAAATGTTTTTAAAAAGGCATTTTTAAGAAGGCTGTGTTAAGTTATGGTTACTTTCATTAGACTGGAACGATGATGAAAAACCTGTTCATGGCGTGTGTGTGTTTCCCTCTGCTGCTGGCCGCCTGCAACGGGCCGCTCGACGTCACGCTGGCCGAGACCGGCGACCCGGTCAAGGGCAAGGCAGTGAAAGAGGCCTTGTCGCCTGAAGAAGCCGAGCTGCTCGTTTCCTACGTGGCGCAGCATACGATGGCGCAGGACATCGATTACAAGATGACCGTCAAACAAGCCATCGCGGCGCGCCGCAAGGAACTCGCCAACAACCAGAAGTAATCTCCCCGCCGTACCGGGGCCGCCCGCTGGCGGCCCCGATTGGAATCGCCGATAATGCCCGGGTGCGTCCCTGACGGGTACGTCCCTGTTCACATCCCTCACCGAGAAACCCCATGCGTTTTCTTGCTTTATTGCTCGCCATCGGCCTGGCCGGATGCGGCACCATGCACATCGAAGAGAAAAATTTCATCCATCCCGACGGCAAGGACGCACCCGCGCTGGCGCGCGTCGATGTCGCGGCGCTGCTGCCCGCCTACAACATGACCGGGGAAACGGTCGCCACGCCGGACGGCGCCACCTTGCGCGGGGTGTATCTGGCGCGTGCCGGCGCGGCCATCACCGTGCTTTACTTCGGCGGCAACGCCTTCCACCTCGACCAGCACGCGCGGGAACTGCTGCCGCTGCTGGCCGCCTGCGGCAGCAACGTGGCCGTGTTCGACTACCGCGGCTATGGCCGCAGCAGCGGCGTGCCGACGGTGGAGAACATGCGGGCCGACGCGCTGCGCGTGTTCGACCATGTCAATGCCATCAATCCGGGCAAGGTGGCCGTGCATGGCCAGTCGCTGGGCAGCTTCATGGCGGCCTACGTGGCAAGCCAGCGGCCGCTTGCCAGGGGCATGGTGCTCGAAGCGACCGCCACCACCGTGCAGGAATGGACCGACGCCAACGTGCCCTGGTATCTGAAGCTGTTTTTGAAAGTAAACGTCGCCGACACGCTGCGCGGCGTGGACAACCAGGCGCTCGTCAGGGGCTGGCATGGTCCCAGCCTGGTGCTGTCGGGCGAGAAGGACCAACTGATCCCGGTGGCGATGTCACGCAAGGTGTACGACGCGATCCCGGGCGAAAACAAGCAGTGGTTTGTGGCCAGGGGAGCGAGCCACAACGGCATCCTGGCGCATCCCGACGTGGGTCCGGTGTACTGCGGCTTTGTGCGCAAGCTGTAGGCGGACGCAGGTGGCAATAGCGCCGCCTGCGTTTTCGTCAGTCAGGTATCAGGCCAGCAACGCCTGCACTTGGCGGAATAATTCAGGCTCGATCTGCCGCGCCTGGATGGCAAAATTAAGCTGCTTGGCGATCGACGCCACCTCCAGCGTACCCGGCTCGATCGGGTAAGTCCCGCGCGGCATCATCCAGCGCAGAACATCATCGAGATGCCATAAGGTCGTACTTCCTGTATGCACCGGCACGGGAAACGTCTCGGCGTTGTTGCAGGCCAGCTTATGCATGTTTTGGCGACTTACCTCGGCGAACTCCGCAATGTCAGTGAGTCCGACCAGATCGGGACGCACTTCAATGAGCTGCGCTGTGGGAATGGCGCGCTTGACGTCGGCTAGCGCACTGGTCATGGCATCAAACGCGTTATCAGCCTCGCGGCAAAATTCCAGTGCAATGCGCCCCGGTCGCCCGATACCGACCAAGGCATCGGTACAATCCTCTTTTTCCAGACGACCGACAATGTCATCCTGATTGTCATCATCGCCCGACAAGCGATACCTAAATTCAAAGACGAAATCCATCACATCTCCTCCAGCACTTTCATCACGGCGCTGCTTTGTGGGTGGTGCAATTGTCGATTACGCGCCTCAAAAATCGGGCATGGTTGCCACTACTTTTGGGCGTGCTCCACACGGGCGACATGCAGTATTCCCCACCTCGACACGTGTTGTCGTTGTAGGGACAAAACATATGGCCCCAAGCATGGCTGGCACCGACTTGAATGCGCCAGCCGTTTGCTTCAGCGTGCTTCAGGGCCTGCTCTATCTCTTTTTTGGGGTGGGACGTGCGCGTCATCTGTCTCTCCGATTGTCGTCACCAAAAATCCGGTTGTCAAGCGACAACCAGCACTTGATTCGCTGCGAACGCCCTGCATATGGCGTACGTCAGGATCAAGCTTTCGATGGTGGCATCGGGCATCGGCGATTCGACATGAGAAAGATCAAAAAAAACGGACGGGACCCGAAGGCGCCGTCCGTTTTTTGAGTGACCGCAAACGGGTCAGCTGACGATCGTCTGGTGCTCGTCACCTTCGCGCGCACGGATGACGCCGATGCGCGAGACGCTCTCGCCGGCGGCCTGCAACTGTGCAAACGCCGCATCGGCATTTTCTTTCGACACGATGACGATCATGCCGATGCCGCAGTTGAACACGCGGTGCATTTCAGCGTCGGCCACGCCGCCGTGCTGCTGCAGCCACTGGAACAGCGGCGGCATGGTCCATGCCTTCGAATCGAGCACCGCCGTCAGCCCTGGCTGCAGCACGCGCGGCACGTTTTCGACGAGGCCGCCGCCGGTGATGTGCACCATGCCTTTGACTTCCATCGATTCCATCAGCGCCAGCAGCGGCTTGACGTAAATACGGGTCGGCTCCATCAGCACGTCGGCCAGCGGGCGGCCGTGGAAGTCGGCGTTCAGGTCCGGCTTGGCCACTTCAATGATCTTGCGCACCAGCGAGTAACCGTTCGAGTGCACGCCCGACGATGCCAGGCCCAGCACCACGTCGCCCGGGGTGATCTTGGTGCCGTCGATGATTTTCGATTTTTCCACCGCGCCGACCGCGAAACCGGCCAGATCGTACTCGCCGGCCGGGTACATGCTCGGCATTTCCGCCGTTTCGCCGCCGATCAGCGCGCAACCGGCCTGCTCGCAGCCCTGGGCGATGCCTTTGACGACGGCGGTGGCGGTCGGCACGTCGAGCTTGCCGCATGCGAAATAATCGAGGAAGAACAGCGGCTCGGCGCCCTGCACCAGGATGTCGTTCACGCTCATGGCGACCAGGTCGATGCCGACCGTGTCATGGCGGTTCAGCTCGAACGCGAGCCTGAGCTTGGTGCCCACGCCATCGGTGCCGGACACCAGTACCGGCTCCTTGAACTTCTTGCTGATCTCGAACAGCGCGCCGAAACCGCCGATGCCGCCCATCACGCCTTCGCGCATGGTTTTCTTGGCAAACGGCTTGATCGCTTCGACCAGGGCGTCTCCGGCATCGATATCGACACCGGCGTCGCGGTAGGAGAGGGAAACATTAGAAAGTTGGCTCATGGTGTATTTGGCAGCGGAGGCGGTAAAATAGAAGGCGGCGAACCGATTCGAGCCGCGGGCGGCCAAAACTGGTCAATCCGCTATTTTATCAAAATGCCCCGTCCTGAGCCGATTTAACCCACATTACAACAATAAGATGCTTTTTTTCACAGTCACGGCACCCCAGCACAGCGTCGGCACCCTGCCAGCACCATCACCGCCACCACGATGTGCGTGGCAGCTTCTATAATGCCTGATGTATACGACGGCGCAAGAATGAACTCATGAAACAGCTGGTACTCGATTTGGGCGCAGAGCAGGCGCACAGCCTCGATACCTTCGAGGTAGGGCAAAATGCCGAACTGGCGCATCTGATGCACCAGTTCGCGGAGCGTCGTTCGCGCGAACATTTCGCCTACCTGTGGGGCGAAACCGGCGCCGGCAAGACCCACCTGCTCCAAGCCCTGGCCGCCACGCCGCGCTCGCGCTACATCGCCTGCGACGCCCCCGAATCCGAATTCACGTACGCGCCCGAAACCACCCTGTACCTGCTCGACGACTGCGAGAAGCTTTCGCCGCAGGCCCAGATCGACGCGTTTGCCCTGTTCAACCAGATCCGCGAACACGGCGCCTACATGGTCAGCACCGGGCCGGTGCCGCCGGTGGTGCTGCCGGTACGCGAAGACCTGCGCACGCGCATGGGATGGGGCCTGATCTACCAGATCCACGGCCTGGCCGACGAACAGAAGATCGCCGCGCTCACGCATGCCGCCGAAGCGCGCGGTTTGACCTTGTCGGCCAGCGTGTTACCCTATCTGCTGTCCCATTTCAAGCGCGACATGCGCTCCCTGTCGACGATGCTAGACGCACTCGATCAGTACTCCCTCGAAACCCAGCGACCGGTCACCCTGCCGTTGCTGCGCGATTTACTATTACAAGCCAACCCGCAAGCGGACACCAAAGAATGAAGAACCTGGCGCTGTTTGACCTGGACCATACCCTGCTGCCGATCGACTCGGACCACGAATGGGGCGAATTTTTAGTCCGCACCGGCGCCGTCGATCCCGTCGAATTCAAGCGCCGCAACGACGAATTTTTTGCCCAGTACCAGGCCGCCACGCTCGACCCGGTCGAATACCTCGAATTCGCGCTCGGCACCCTGGCGCGCTTTCCGCGCAAGGAACTCGACGCCATGCACGCGCAGTTCATGGCCGACGTGATCGAGCCGGCCATCCTGCCGCGCGCGCGCGCGCTGCTCCGGCAGCACCTCGATGCCGGCGACCTGGTGGCCATCATCACCGCCACCAACCGCTTCGTCACCGCGCCGATCGCCAGGGCGCTGGGCGTGGAGCACCTGATCGCCGCGGTGCCCGAAGAAGATGCCGACGGCAACCTGACCGGCAAACTGCTGGGCGTGCCGACATCGGGCGCCGGCAAGGTCACCCATACCCATGCCTGGCTGGCGCAGGTGGGCACGCCATTGGATGGTTTCGGGCGCAGCCACTTCTACAGCGATTCCCACAACGATATCCCCCTACTGTCCGTCGTCACCCATCCCGTCGCGACCAACCCGAACGCCGTGCTGGCGACCCACGCCACACGCCTTGGCTGGCCTTTACTCCATCTATTCAATGATTAAAAAATTCATCCGCAAAATGCTCGGCGTCAAAGAGAAGCAGCCAGTGCGCGACCTGACCGAACCCATCATCCTGGGAGCGGCGGAGCACGGAATCGATCCCAAGCTGCTGTCGTCGAACGCGATCCGCGTGACCCAGACATTGCAGGAGGCGGGCTTCAAGGCGTTCGTGGTGGGCGGCGCCGTGCGCGACCTGCTGCTGTCGGTCAAACCGAAGGACTTCGACATCGCCACCGATGCCACGCCCGAACAGGTCAAGCGCCTGTTCCGGCGCGCCTTCATCATCGGCAAGCGCTTCCAGATCGTGCACGTGATGTTCGGTTCCGACCTGCTGGAGGTCACCACCTTCCGCGGCGCCGGCGAGTCCAGCGCACCCAAGGACGAACACGGACGGGTCCTGCGCGACAATAACTTCGGCCCCCAGCACGAAGACGCCATGCGGCGCGACTTCACCATCAACGCCATGTACTACGACCCGGCCACGCAGGTGGTGCTGGACTACCACGGCGGCATTGCCGACATCCGCGACAAGACCCTGCGCATCATCGGCCAGCCGGAAGCGCGCTACCGCGAAGACCCGGTACGCCTGTTGCGCGTGGTGCGCTTCGCCGCGCGCCTGGGCTTCACCATCGAGCCGCATACGCGCGAACCGATCCCCGTCATGGCGCCGTTGATCAACAACGTGCCGGCCGCGCGCGTGTTCGACGAAATGCTCAAGCTGCTCATGAGCGGCCACGCGCTGGCCTGCCTGCAGCAGCTGCGCAAGGAAGGCCTGCATCACGGCCTGCTGCCGCTGCTCGACGTGGTGCTGGAGCAGCCGATCGGCATGAAGTTCGTCACCCTGGCGCTCGAATCGACCGACAACCGCGTCAAGGCCGGCAAGGGCGTCTCGCCCGGCTTCCTGTTTGCCTCGCTGCTGTGGCACCAGGTGGTCGAGAAATGGACCGCCTACCGCGCGGCGGGCGAGTCGCCGATTCCGGCGCTGCACCTCGCGGCCGACGACGTGCTCGATTCGCAGACCGAAAAACTGGCCCTGCAGCGCAAGATCGGCTCGGACATGCGCGATATCTGGTCGATGCAGCCGCGCTTCGAGCGGCGCAACGGCAAGGCCCCGTACAAGCTGCTGGAACACCCGCGCTTTCGCGCCGGCTACGACTTCCTGCTGCTGCGCTGCGAGTCGGGCGAGATCGAGATGGAAATCGGCGAATGGTGGACCGCCTTCTATGAAGGCGACGCGGTCGAGCGCGAAACCCTGCTCACCACCGCCGTCGCGGCACCGGCCGGCGCCAAGCGCAAGCGCCCGCCGCGCCGCGCTCCGCGCAACCGCGCCAGTGGCGAAGGCGGCGACACCGCCACCACCAGCAGCACCACCGGCAGCACCAGCGGCGACGAATGATCGCGTACGTCGGCATCGGCGCCAACCTGGGCGATGCGCGCGCCAACGTGGCCGACGCTCTGGCGCGCCTGGCCGTGCTGGACGGCAGCCGCCTGCTGGCGCAATCGTCGGCCTGGCGCACCGCGCCGATTGACTCCTCGGGCGACGATTACATCAACGCGGTCGCCTGCATCGACACGGACCTGAGCGCGCAAGCGCTGCTGGCCGCCCTGCAGGCGATCGAACTGGCGCACGGGCGCGAACGGCCCTACCGCAACGCCCCGCGCACCCTCGACCTCGACATCCTGCTGTACAACGACGAACGGATCGACACCGCCAGCCTGCAGGTGCCGCATCCGCGCATGACCGAGCGCGCGTTCGTGCTGGTGCCGCTGCTGGAAATCGCACCCGATATCGAGGTGCCGGGAAGTGGCCCGGCACGCGATTACCTGGCCGCCGTCGCCGGCCAGGCCATCGAACGACTGAACTGATATGCAGATTCCGATTTTTGTGCAGACCGCGGGCCTGCTGGTCCTGTCGAACATCTTCATGACGATTGCCTGGTACGGCCACCTGAAGAACATGTCGAGCAAGGCGTGGTGGTATGCGGCGCTGGTCAGTTGGGCCATCGCCCTGTTCGAATACCTGCTGCAGGTGCCGGCCAACCGCATCGGCCATACGCAATACAGCCTGGCGCAGCTCAAGATCCTGCAGGAAGCCATCACCCTGACGGTGTTCGTCCCGTTCGCGATGTTCTACATGGGCGAACCGTTCAAGCTCGATTACGTATGGGCCGGGCTATGCCTGGTGGGCGCCGTCTACTTCATCTTCCGCAGCTGACCGGCACGTGCCTGCGCTTGGCTGTAACGATGCGGCGCGCAGGCGGATAAAAATCGATACGCCGGACCGATTTTGCGGGAAGCGGGAGAGACATCGGCCTTCCGTACAATCCGGTCGGCCCCTGTTCGCCTGTCATCAACAATCTTGAATCGATCGCGCGCGCCCCTGCATGCAATGCGTCGGCAAGAGGGAACGCCGCATCATTTCCACTGCGTCTTGCGCTGACGCTTCCAGCAGCGTTGTCGGTTGTGGAGGTGGCTATTGACGGTTTCGTATCCGTGTGGAAAACAACGAGAACAACCGTTGTCGTTCCTAATCATTACCCGAGAGACACTTGTGCCGGATATTTTTCGGGGAAAATCCGCCAAGCCGTATTCGTTGTACCCGTAAGCCTTTATCAAGCGTGCATGTCGTTTCACTGTACTCTCCATTAGTTAATTACCTAATGAAGAGCGCCTTTTGCAATTGCCTTGAGCACGTCGAAAATCCTTTGAAGTTTGTTGGATCCACCTTGGCGCCCATTGTATTCGGCGCGCCTGTTCCTGCTTGCCCTTTGATGATATCTATTTCATCCGACACGGTCAACGCCCATGGTTTACCGCGCCGCACCAATCCCCAAGTCCGGCCTGCGCGTGCCAGGCGCGCTCGACCTCATCTCCCCCAGCCGATCCAAGCACATTACGGCGGTTGAGATTACACTATGCGCCGTTGCGACCATTTTGATATCAAAGGACTATTATGAGCGGTTATCTGCAGGGTAAGGACATGGCGGGCGGCGACACTCCGGCGCCTGTCAAACCGGTGGTGACGAAGGCGGTGACGATTCCTTCGCTGAACGCGATGCGTGCTTCGGGCGCCAAGATCACGATGCTGACCTGCTACGACGCCAGCTTTGCGACCTTGATGGACCGCTGCGGCGTGGAAGTGCTGCTGATCGGCGATTCGCTGGGCATGGTCTGCAATGGACATCAATCGACCTTGCCGGTGACGGTGGCCGAGATCGCGTACCACACCGCCGCTGTCGCGCGCGGCAACAAGAGCGCGATGGTGCTGGCCGATATGCCTTTCGGCAGCTACGGCACGCCGGAAGCGGCGTTCAACAACGCGGTGCAGCTGATGCAGGCTGGCGCGCACATGGTCAAACTCGAGGGCGGTGCGTGGCTGGCCGAGACGATCCGCTTTTTGACCGACCGCGCGGTGCCGGTGTGCGCGCACCTGGGGCTCACGCCGCAGTCGGTGCACCAGCTGGGCGGCTACAAGGTGCAGGGCAAGAGCATCGAGAGCGCGGCCCAGCTCAAGGCCGATTCGCTGGCGCTGGAAGCGGCCGGTGCGGCCATTGTGCTGTTCGAGGCGATTCCTAGCGCCTTGGGCAAGGAATTGACCGAGGCGCTGAAGGTGCCGACGATCGGCATCGGCGCGGGGCCGGACTGCTCGGGCCAGGTGCTGGTGATGCACGACATCCTGGGCGTTTTCCCGGGGCGCAAAGCGCGCTTCGTGAAGAACTTCATGGACGGGCAGACCAGCATCGATGCCGCCGTCAGCGCGTATGTGAGCGCGGTCAAGGATGGCAGTTTTCCGGCGCTGGAGCACTGTTTCTAAGCCACCGCACCCCACTCCGTCGTTCCGGGCAATACCAGGAACGACGGGGATTAGCGCAACCCGTACCGCTTCATTTTATTCAACAACCCCACCCGCGAGATCCCCAACTGCTTGGCCGCATGCGTGTGGTTATGCGCCGTCTCGTCGAGCGCGGCGACGATCAGGCGCTTTTCCAGCGCCGCTACCTGCGCATCGAGCAAACCATCCCCCTCCACCGCCATCGGCGCGGCCGCTTCCCCGCACGCCAGCGCCAGGTCGTCGACCGTGATCACATCGGCATTGCCGGCCAGCGCCGCCGCCGTCGACACCGAATGCTGCAGCTCGCGCACATTGCCCGGCCAGTTCCTCGACACCACCCATTCCAGCGCATCGGGCGCCAGCCGCTTGGGCGGGGACAGCCTGGCCGCCACCGCCTGCACGATCAGCGCCACATCCTCGGCCCGCTCGGCCAGCGCCGTGGTCCTGACCTGGATGCCTTTGAGCCGATAAAACAAATCATCGCGAAACGATTTTTCCTCGACCATCGCCGCCAGGTCGCGGTTGGTGGCCGCCACCACGCGCACATCGACCCGCGTTTCGCTGCGCGCGCCGACCGCGAAAAAGCTCCCGGCCTGCAAAAAGCGCAGCAGCTTGACCTGCATCGCCAGCGGCATGTCGCCGATCTCGTCGAGGAACAGGGTGCCGCCGTTGGCCGCCGCGATCAAGCCGATGCGGTCGCGGTCCGCCCCCGTGAAGCTGCCCTTGCAGTGTCCGAACAACTCGCTCTCGAACAGCTCCGCCGGAATCGCGCCGCAGTGCACCGCCACAAACGGCTTGGCGCTGCGCTTGCCGTTGGCATGCAGCGCGCGCGCCACCAGCTCCTTGCCGGTGCCGCTCGGCCCCGTGATCATCACCGGTACCTCGGTCGGGCCGATGCGCCGGATCAGCGCGCGCAGGTCGCGCAGGTCGGTGCTGATGCCGATCAGGCCCATGGTGGCGTCGTCCGGCCCGGCGCGCGCGCGCCACTCGGCCAGCTCGCGTTCCAGGCGGCGCTTGGTCAGCGCGCGCTCGACCACCACCCGCAGCAGGTCCGGGTCGAGCGGCTTGGGTAAAAAGTCCCAGGCACCGGCGGCCATGGCGCGCAAGGCCAGTTCGCGGTCGGCATGGCCGGTCATCACCACCACCGGCGCCGAGGCCAGGCCGGGCAGCAGCGCCAGCCCTTCATCGGGGCGGAACGATGGCGGCAGCGCCAGGTCGAGCAGCACCAGGTCGAAGGTGTGGTCGGCCGACAAGGCCAGCACCTGTTCGCTTGACGCCGCGACCTTGACGTCGTAGCCAAGGCTGGCCAGCCAGTTGCCGCACAGGCGCTGGAAGGCGGGTTCGTCGTCGACGAGAAGAATGCGTTCGGTAGTCATGGCGAGCCTGGTAAAAGAAGTTCAAAGCAGCAGGTCCAGCCGGCCCGTTCGCCCAGCCTGACGCTGCCGCCGTGGGCCTCGACCAGGCGCCTGACGATCGCCAGGCCAAGGCCGGTGCCGCCGGGACGGCGCGTGGTGAAGGGCTGGAACAGGTCGGCGGCCAGATCGGCGGGCACGCCCGGGCCGTTGTCGCACACGCGCAGCAGTACCCAGCCGTCGGGATGCGCTTCGGCGGCGACCAGGATGCGCGGGTCCGGGCGGCCGCGCAGCATGGCCATGGCGTTGCCAATCAAATTGCCGAGGATTTGTTCGCCGCGCATCGGGTCGATGTGCAGGCACAGGGCCTCGTCCACATCGAGCGCGATGGCTTGCGCGGGATGGCCGGCGGCGACCCGCTGCACCAGTTCGGCCACGGGCACGCGCTGGCGGTTCAGGCGCACTTCGCCCGAATAACTGAGCAAGTCCTGGATCAGATGGTCGGCGCGTTCGATCTGGGCGCGGATCTCGGCGCGCACCTCCGGCGGCGCCATCACCGCCGCCATGCTGATGATGTTGAGCGGATTGCGCAGTTCGTGCGCTACCGTCGCCGCCAGGCCGCCCAGTTCCAGCAGGTGGGCCTGTTGCAGGCGCTCCTTTTCATGCTCCGCATAGCGCAGCAACTGGTCCAGCCGCGCCGCCGCAGCCGCCAGCAGGGCGCCGAACACTTCGCCCACGCGGGTCACGCTCGGGGTCGCGCCTTCCCACGCCATCAGGTCACTGCGCCAGTGCGGCGCCTTGCCGTCCTTGCCGGCGGCGAGATAGCAGTGCACGCCCGGTTTGCCCGCGCCGTCGCCGGCCGGCCTGGCGTCGCCCAGCACCACCCGCATCGGCTGGCGCAGGTGCGCACCGAGGGTGGAGGCGGCGATGCGCTCGAGCTCCTGCCAGCTGCTGGCGGCGTCGAGCCGCAGGCGCCAGTCGGCCAGCACGCCCGCTTCCAGATGCGCGCCGGGGAAGACCAGCCGCTCCATGGCGCGGCGCGACGGGCCTTCCAGCACCAGCATCACGCCCAGCATCGCGGTGCCGAGCAGCCATAGCTGCCAGAGCGGCATGGCGGCCAGCGGCGCGAAGCCGGTGCGCGCGGCCACGCTGAGCAGCAGGCTGGCCAGGGCCACCGCGATGGCCATCAGCACCAGCCAGGCCAGCAGGCGGTTGGCCCACAGGTTCACCACCATCAGGTCGTAGCGCAGGATGCCGAACACCAGCAGCAGCGCGTAGCCCGGCAGCAGGATCACGCTGTACGGGAAGATGTCGATTCCGAGCGAGGCGTTGAGGAACATGAGCGAGGCGCCCGATCCCCAGACCCCCGCAAACCAGATCGCCAGGATCTTGCCGCGCTGTTTGGGTGCAGCGGCCGGCCACGCCGCCAGCAGCAGCAGGTAGGCCCAGATGCTGATCGAGCTGACGACAATGCCGGGTATCCAGCCCCACACAGGGAAAAAGTAGTAGCGCCGGAAGCCGAGCCAGGGCGCCAGCGTGCCCATGTCGAGTAGTTGTATCAGCACGAGGGTCACGATGCCGAGCAGGTAGACGGCCAGCAGCTGGCGCGGGCGGTCGCGCTGCAGGAAGCGGAACACGAAGTGCAGGAAGAACACCGCGTTGATCGGGCCGCAGTTGACCAGCCGTTTGCCCAGCGCGGCCACCGTATCGTCACCCAGGTGCATGCCCAGCTGCCCCAGCGCCCAGCAGCCGATACCGACGCAGAACAGCGCCAGCGGCTTGATGCCGCTCTGGTGCGGCGCCTTGGCCCACAGCCAGGCCGCCAGTCCCAGGCTGATGCAGCTCTGGAACACCAGCGAGAAATAGTAAACGCGATAAATGTCCATGCGGGCCCAAGTGTAAGGCAGCTTGATAGTTGCAACGGGCTAACTATATAGCAAGTTGACAGCCAGTGCGTATCACCCGGTAATTTTCTGTTTAAAAACAGCAGCTTAGCGACGTGTCGCGGGTGGCATGCGGCTTGCGTATTGATGAGTAGGACGGCGCAGGCCGGAGCGACTCGGCAAAGGCATCGAAACATCATGAAAACACTGCATTTCCCCGGCATCGACGCACTGGTGCCACCCAAGATCGTCTGGATGCGGGTCAACCGCGTGCTGGCATGGGCCTTGATCGTCTCGCCGCTGGCGCAGTGGGCGCTCGGAACCGCGTTCCTGCGCGGGCTGGCGCTCGACCTGGTGATTCTGGTGGCGCATGCGGCGATGTCGCTGGCCTTGTTCGGCGTGCCCAAAGCGCCGGCGCGCCGCTTCAGCGCGGCGATGCATGTCTTCGGCGGGCAGCCGCCAGACCTGAGCCCGCGCAACCGGTTTCTGTTGAGCGGGTACCGGGTCGGATTGACGCTGCTGCTTTTGTTGCTGGTGCCAACGCTGATCGCGGCGCTGCGCCTCATCCCCTTTTCCAGCTACCTCGCCTACCTGGGCGTGCTCTGGATTGTTGCCGTTCCATCGTCCCTGATCGCCCTCTGGCCGTTCCTGCGCATGCCGGTGACGCTGTTCCAGCACCTCGATCCGTCCATCGTCCAGGCCTTGCGGCGCTGGGGCATGCGCAAGAACGCGGGCAGCGTGGCTGTCTCGATCGTCATCTTCTTTTTCCTGTCGTCGTACATTAACCTGATCAGGTAGTCGCCATCATGTTTGCCTTTACCGCAGCACCACATCACTTCGTTTTCCCGTCACTGACAAGGCGCAATGCCGGCATGCCGCAACTGGGCACGCTCGACGGCGACCTGCTGACGGTCGCCACGTGGCAGCGCATCGCCCTCGCCGCCCTGCCCGCGCTGACGCTGGCCGCGTTCGCGGCGCTCTACGCGCACGGTGCTTATCTGGCGCTGCCGCTGGTGATGCTGATGCACTTCGTGGTCACGGTGGCCTACCTGCACGACGTGGCGCACGGCTCGGCGGGCCTGGACGCGCGCGCCACGCACTGGGCGCTGTTCATCGTCAGTGTAGTGGTGCTGCAAAGCGGGCATTCATTCCGCTACACGCATCTGCACCACCATGCCCACTGCCTGGAAGATGACGACCTGGAAGGCGCACCGGCACGCGCAAGCCTGCTCGGCGCGCTGCTGTGCGGCCCGCTGTACCTGCCACGCCTGTGGCGCGAATCGTTCCGCAAGATCCGGCCGGCGCGCGACCGCCGCTGGATGGTCGCCGAACTGGCCACCGCACTGGCGCTGGCGCTGCTGGCCCTGTGGCTGGCACGCTGGAGCAGCGGGCCGCTGGTTTATGTGGCCATGGCCTGGATCGGCGGCTGGTTCTATCCGCTGGCGACGGCGTACCTGCCGCACTACAAACCGGGCAGCAAGCCGCTCGAACAGGCCCGCACCATGCGCGGCGCCATCGTGCCGGCGCTGTTCATGAACCTGACTTACCACCTTGAGCATCACCTGTATCCGCAAGTGCCGACGATGAACCTGCGGCGCCTCTCGCGCCGGCTCGACCCGCATTTCGAGGCGCGCGGACTGCGTCCGACGCAGGTGTATTGAGCTTGAGCATCGCGCCGGCAGCTAAACATATCGCCAACATCGCCGATACCGATTCAAACTCTTCGACCGGGCCATGTGCGCGCAATACCTCGGGCGGCGCATATCCCCACGCCACGGCGCCAAACGCCACGCCTGCCTTGGCCGATGCCTCCGCATCGGTACCCTGGTCGCCCACATACAGCGCGTCGCCCGCGCCAACCTGGCTTTGCTTGACCACCTTGCGGATGCGCGAGGCTTTGCCGAACACCGACATGCCGCACTCGAAATGGCTGAACAGCCCACTTAACTCCGGCCCCAGCACACGGCGTACGTTGTGCTCCGAATTGGACGACACCACCGCCAGCATCACGCCGGCGTCGAACAGCGCCTGCAAGGCATCGGCCACGCCATCGAACAGCACAATGCTGGCGGCATTCTCGCTCATCATCCCGATGAAGCTTTTCGACACCACCGGCATCTTCCAGGCAGGCATGCCGATGTAGCGCATGATCTCGCGCGTGCCCATGGCGCGCAAATGCCCGACCTGGTCGCCTTCGATGCGCCTGAGGCCATGCTTGTCCGCCAGGCCGTTGTACACGCTCTGGAAGAAGGAGAACGAGTCGGCCAGGGTACCGTCGAAGTCGAAAATGACCAGCCGGTACTTCAGGCGCGGCGCTGCTGTACGCTCATCCAATCTGGATCCATGTGGTTTTCAGTTCCGTGTACTTGTCGAAGGCGTGCAGCGATTTATCGCGTCCGTTGCCCGACTGCCTGACGCCGCCGAACGGCACCGTGATGTCGTCGCCATCGTACTGGTTCACGTGCACGGTGCCGGCGCGCAGGGCACGCGCGGTCTTGATCGCGCGGCTCAAATCGGCCGTCCACACCGCCGCCTGCAAGCCGTACTGGGTCGAATTGGCCTGGCGCACGGCGTCGTCGATGTCGGTAAAACTGAGCACCGACAGCACCGGCCCGAAGATCTCTTCGCGCGCGATGCTCATGCTGCCGTCCACCTGGTCGAACAGGGTCGGCGCCACGTAAAAGCCGCCGGTATCAAGGCGTGCGGCCTCGCCGCCGGCCAGCAACTTGGCGCCGGCCTGCTTGCCCTCTTCGATGTAGCCCATCACGGTCTTCATTTGCGCGGCATCGACGATGGCGCCCATGACGGTAGCCTCGTCGAGCGGGTCGCCCGGCGCAAAATCGGGCACCAGCGCCAGCGCCTTTTCCAGAAAGGCGTCCTTGATCGAGGCCTCGACGAACAGGCGCGAAGGCGCATTGCAGCTTTCGCCCTGGTTGAAATAGATCGAGCCGATGGCCGCGCTCACCGCCGCATCGAGATCGGGACAGTCGGCGCAGACGATGTTGGCCGATTTGCCGCCTAATTCGGTCCAGGCGCGCTTGAGGTTCGATTGCCCGGCCATCTGCAATATCTGCTTGCCGACCTTGGTGGAGCCGGTAAAGCCGATGCAATCGACATCCATATGCAGCGCCAGCGCCGCCCCGGCTTCATGGCCGTAGCCGGGGACGACGTTGAACACGCCGGCCGGCAGCCCGGCTTCGAGCGCGATGTCGGCCAGGCGCAGCGCCGTCAGGGGCGACTTTTCGGACGGCTTGAGGATCACGCTGTTGCCGGCGGCGAGCGCCGGGGCGATCTTCCAGGCCGCCATGATCATCGGGTAGTTCCACGGCACGATGGCCGCCACCACGCCGACCGGCTCGCGCGTGATCAGCGCCAGGCTATTGTCGCCCGTGGGGGCGATTTCGTCGTAGATCTTGTCGATCGCCTCGCCGTACCAGCGGATGCAGTTGGCCGCGGCCGGCACGTCCACGCTCTGGCTGTACTTGATCGGCTTGCCCATGTCGAGCGTCTCCAGCAAGGCCAGCTCCCCGGCGTGCGCCAGGATCAGGTCCGCGAACTTGATCAGGACGCGCTTCCTCGCCGCGGGCGCCTGGCCGGCCCAGCGCCGGTCCTCGAACGCCGCGCGCGCCGCCGCCACGGCCGCGTCGACATCGAGGCCGTCGCAGCGCGCGACAAGGCCCAGCTGGCGGCCGTCGATGGGCGAGAGATTATCGAACCGCTGTTCCGATCTGGCCCAGACGCGCTCGCCGCCGATGAATGCGCGCCCGTCGATGCCGAGGGCTGCCGCCCGTTCGTGCCATTGCTTGTTCGCTTGCGTCATTGCCATGCTGTGCTCCCTAAAAACTCACTACTGTCGATACGCCGATAACATGATTGTCGCGGCGGTACTGGTCGTCCGATGTCTTGAATACCCTGGCCGTGGCGCGGTCGTAGCGGTATTCGCCCTTCACGCTCACGCCCGGCATGAGCAGGTACTGCGTGCCCAGCGAGAGCGCCGCGCGATTGGCGCCGCGGCTGGGGTCGAGCACCACCCAGTCCTCGCCGCTCCAGACCATGCCGGCGCCGAAGCCGTTGCGCCCGTCCGGGCAGTTCGCATCCAGACCGCCCAGGTCCTTGCAGCCGCCGCCCAGGGTCGATCCGAACACGCCGCCTCCGCCCCTGCTGTTGTGGATGTAGTCGAGCCGGGCGACGGCTTCGAGGCGCGGCATGACCTTGTACGACATCAGCGACGACAGGCCGTACCAGCGCTGGCGCGGCACATTGTAGCGATTGGCGGGGGTGGCCTGCTGGCGCCCATAGCTTAACTGACCCTGGAAATTCCAGTCGCCACGCGTGTGGTAGCCGTCCACTTCCAGCAGGTCGAGGCGCCCAAACGCGCTGTCGTCGTCGAAGCCCGAATGGGTGCCCGACATGCCCAGGCCGGCGAACTCGCTTTTGGCGTAATCGACGCGATAGAACAGGCCCGGGGTTTTCTCGCGCGCGTGGTCGATGCGGGCGCTGTTCATATTGCCGGCCATGATTTTGGTATCCCATTTGCCGCGCACGAACTGCAGGCCGGCGCCGGTATAGAAGTTCGCAGCCGAGAAATCGAACAACAGGTTATGGGTAATGAGCTTGTTCTGGGTCGAGGCAATGACCTCGTAGCCGCTCCAGTCGGGAATCTGGCCGGCGAACACGCGCGTCGACAGGCCGCCCAGCGGAATCGAGACCGACGCTTCGTGCACCAGGTTGCCGAAGTTGTAGCCGGCCGCCGTGCCCTTGCTGGGCATGAGGGAGATTTTCAGTTTGGTGCCGCCTTCGAGCTCCTTGTCGACATTGAGCATGGCGCTGCCGAAGTAGGTATTGTCGTAGCCGAAGCTCTCGCCGGAACCATTGACCGAGCTGTTATTGTTCAGGAAGACGAAGCTCGACGTGCTGGCGTTGCGGTTGCGGATGTAGGTCGGATCGATGTAGCCGGAGATCTTCAGTCCCTTCAAGCCGCTGGTCTCGGCGGCATCGTCGGCGGCGTCGCTCTTGACGCGCAGGCGCGCCAGTTCGGCCGAGTCGTCCGATTTGGACCGTTCGGACCGCTCGATCATCGCTTCGAGCCTCTGCACGTGCGCCTTGAGGGCGTCGAGTTCTGCCTTGAGTTCCTGGGTGGTCTGGGCTTGCGCGATGACGGGACAAGCTGCGGCGATGGCGATGACGGCGTTGCGGTAGACGTGCATGGATCACTCCTCGGGCCAACGGTGAGGGTGGCGGGCACGCCGTGCCCACCACCGTAAACAGCGGCCGAAGAGCGTGCTATGACTTGACTGCGGCCGCCACCTGCTTCTGGCGCTGCCGCTCGGCGCGCGCCATCATGATGGCGGCGACGATCACGCCGGTCGACACCACCAGAATTGTCAATGCAGCCACCGCGTTCACGCGCGGGTCCAGGCCCAGGCGCGCGCGCGACATGATCACCAGCGGCATGGTCGTCGCGCCCGGACCGGACAGGAAGTTCGACAGCACCACATCGTCGAGCGAGAGCGTAAACGTGAGCAGCCAGGCCGAAGCCAGCGACTGCGTGATGTTCGGCAGCGTCACCAGAAAGAACACCTGGTGCGGGCGGCAGCCGAGGTCCATGGCCGCTTCTTCGAGCGAGCGGTTCATTTCGCGCAGGCGCGACTGCACCACCACGGCCGCATACGCCATGCCGAGCAGCGTGTGGCCGATCCAGATGGTGAAGGCGCCGCGCTCGGGAAAGCCGAACATCTTCTGCACGGATACGAGCATCAGCAGCAGCGACAGGCCGATGATCACCTCGGGCATGACCAGCGGCGCGCTGACCATCCCGGAAAACAGCAGGCGGCCGGGAAAGCGCTTGTAGCGGTTCAGGGCAAAGGCGGCAAAGGTCCCCAGCACCACGGCCGACGTGGCGCTCATCAGGGCGATTTTCAGCGACAGCACGAAGCCGCTGACCAGTTCCGCATCGTTGAACAGCTCCGGGTACCACTGGGTGGAAAAGCCGCTCCACACCATGTCCTGGCGCGAGCTGTTAAACGAAAACACGACCAGCACCACGAGCGGCAGGTACAGGAACAGGTAGCCCAGCGAGAGCCATCCGCGGCCGAACCAGCGGGCCAGCGCGGTCTTGTCCATTCGCTTGTTCATTTGCTTGCTCATGCGCGGCCCTCCGCTTCCTGTTCGGCTTTGTATTTATTGAAGATCGCCATCGGCACCAGGATCAGCATGATCGCCACCACCGCCAGCGCCGAGGCGCGCGGCCAGTCGGTGTTGACGAAAAATTCGTCCCACAGCAGGCGCCCGATCATCAGCGTCTCGGGGCCGCCGAGCAGCTCGGGAATGACGAATTCTCCCACCGCCGGAATGAACACCAGCATGGCGCCGGCGATGATGCCCGATTTCGAGAGCGGCACGGTGACGCGCCAGAAGGCTTGCCACGGGGTGGCGCCCAGGTCGGCCGCCGCTTCCAGGAAGCGCACGTCCATCTTCACCAGGTTGGCGTACAGCGGCAGGATCATGAACGGCAGGTAGGCATAGAACATCCCCAGCACCAGCGCGAACGGGGTGTTCATCATTTTCAGCGGTTCGGTAATCACGCCGAGCCACAGCAGCAGGTTGTTGAGCAGGCCCTGGTTGGCCAGGATGCCCTTCCAGGCGTAGATGCGCAGCAGGAAGGAGGTCCAGAACGGCAGCATCACCATCATCAGCAGCACCGGACGATACGCCGGTTTGGCGCGCGCCATGAAGTAGGCGAAGGGGTAGCCGGTCACCAGGCACAGGACCATGGTCAGGCCCGCGTAGGCGAGCGAACGCAGGAAGGTCCACAGGTAGTTGTCGTCCTCGGTGAGGGCGACGTAGTTGACGACCTTGGCCTTGATGCTGATGACCCCATCGCTGAAGGTGAGCAAAGGGCCGAACGGGCTGCCGGTGTCGTCGAGTTCCGCAAAACTCATGCGCAGCACGATCAGGAACGGGATCAGGAAGGCGATCGTCAGCCAGACCAAGGGCAGGCCGATGACGAAGCGGCGGCCGGCCGCCGGGGGGCGCAGGATTGTACTCATGGCCGCCTCAATTGGTCAGGACCACGATGTCGCTGCCGTCCCACCACGCGACCACGCGCTGGCCGCGTTCGAGGCGGGCCTCTTCATGGCGCGCGGCGTTGGTGCGCGCCACCTTGAGGATGCCGCCCTGCGCCAGGCGCACCTGGTAGTGGGTCTCGTTGCCGAAGTAGGAGACGTTGACGATCTCGCCGGCCACGCAGTTGTAGCCGTCTTCGGCGGCCGAGGCGCGCTGCTGCACGCCCGGCATGTCGCGCTGCAGGGCGATTTTTTCGGGCCGTACCGCCACGCTGACCGGCATGTTGTTGGTGCCGCTGATGCCGTGGCTGACGTAGTGGCGGCATTCCGGCGTTTCGACGATGACGTGGTCGGGCTGGTCGACCCGCACGTGGCCGTCGAACATGTTGACGCTGCCGATGAAGTCGGCCACGAAGCGGCAATTGGGCGTTTCGTAGATGTCGCCCGGCGCGCCCACCTGCAGGATGCGCCCTTCGCTCATGACGGCGATGCGGGTGGCCATGCTCATGGCCTCGTCCTGGTCGTGGGTGACCATCACGCAGGTCACGCCGACCTGCTCGATGATATTGACCAGTTCCATCTGGGTCTGCTCGCGCAGTTTTTTGTCGAGCGCGCCGAGCGGCTCGTCGAGCAGCAGCAACTGGGGGCGCTTGGCCAGGCTGCGCGCCAGCGCCACGCGCTGCTGCTGCCCGCCCGAGAGCTGGTGCGGCTTGCGCCTGGCGTAGGCGCCCAGCTGCACCAGCGCCAGCATCTGGTCGACCCGTTCGGCGATGGCGGCCTTGGCCAGGCCGTCGCGGCGCAGGCCGAAGGCGACGTTGTCCCACACCGTCAGGTGCGGGAACAGCGCGTACGACTGGAACATCATGTTGACCGGGCGCTCGTAGGGCGGCACGCCGACCAGGTCCTGGCCGGCCAGTTCGATCGCGCCCGCGGTTGGGGTCTCGAAGCCGGCAAGCATGCGCAGCAGGGTCGATTTGCCGCAGCCGGAACTGCCCAGCAGCGCGAAGATCTCGCCCTTGTCGATGGCGAGGGAAATGTCGTTCACGGCGCGCACGCCGTCGAAGTCCTTGACGAGGTTGCGGATCAGGAGAAAAGGCTGCGGGCTTGCGGGTTGTGCAATCGTCATATGAATGATGAAAGAATAGGCAAAGCCGCAATTTTATCGGACATACGCCGGTATGCAGACAAAATGATTACATCCCGGTCTTAAAACGCGTAAACACGCGCGTCATGGTGCGGCGCGCGTCGGCGCTCAGGGGCTCGGGCACCACCATGCGCTGCTTGTCGGCGTCGGGCAGGTAGACCGTGCGGTTGCCGGCGATGTCGGGCCGCACCAGGCCCGTGGCGGCCGCATTCGGATTGGCGTAAAAGACCTTGTTGGTCAGGCTCGCATGCACGTCGGGGCGCAGGATGTAGTTGATCCACAGGTGGGCGTTGCCCGGATGCGGGGCGTCGGCCGGAATGGCCATGGTGTCGAACATCAGGGCGGCGGCCTTCGGCACCAGCGCCACGATGTTCTGGCCGTTCTTGCTGTCGATGGCGCGCTGGCGCGCGATGTTGATGTCGCCCGACCAGCCGAGCGAAACGCACAGGGCGCCGTTGGCCAGGTCGTTGATGTAGCCGGCGGAACTGAACAGGGTCACCGATGGGCGGATCGCCTGCAGCATGCGGGCGGCATCCTGGTAGTCGGCGCTGTTTTTCGAGTAGGCCGGTTTGCCGATGTAGAGCAGCGCGGCGGGCAGCACCTCGGACGGGGAATCGAGAAACGAGATGCCGCACGATTTGAGCTTGCTGGCGTAGCGCGCATCGAACACCAGGTCCCACACATTGTCGGGCATGGGCAAGCTGCCCAGGGCCGCCTTGACCTTGTCGACGTTGATGCCGAGCGTGGTGTAGCCCCACAGCCAGACCACCAGGTGCTTGTTGTCGGGGTCGAGCCGTTTGAGCAGCGTTTGCAGCGCCGGATCGAGATTGGCCAGGTTGGGCAGGCTGGCCTTGTCGAGGGGGCGCAGCAGGCCGCCGTCGATCTGCAGGCGCGCCCAGTGGGCCGTGGGGACCACGATGTCGTAGCCGGTTTTGCCGGCGGTGAGCTTGGCGTGCAGGACCTCGTTGCTGTCGAACAGATCGTAGCGGACCTTGATCCCGGTTTCTTTTTCAAAGTTGCGGACCGTGTCCTCGGCGATGTAGTCGGACCAGTTGTAGATGTTGAGGATTTTTTCTTCCGGCGGGGCGGCCCACGCCGGACCAGTGATACTGGCGGCGGCTGCGAGGCCGAGGATGAAGCACTGTGCGATGCGGCGTATCGTCTTCATCCTGCCTCCGGTTCAACGTCGGTTCAAACTACCCAGCCCCGCTGCTGCAAGTCGATCAGGGTGGCCTCGAGGCAGTACCTGATCTTGAAAATCATTTCGTCGATCTGCGCGCGCGTCATCACCAGCGGCGGCGCGATGATCATGCGGTCGCCCACGGCGCGCATGATGATCCCGTTGGCGAACATGTAGCCGCGGCACAGCATGCCCACGCCCTGGTCCGGATCGAAGAACTCGCAGTCGTGCACCGATTCGGCCTTCTTGCGCACCAGGTTCAGCCCCGCCACGAAACCGCAGGTGTCGGCGTAGCCCACCAGCGGATGGTCCATCAGCGCTTCGAACTTCTCTTTCAGGTACGGGCCGGTATCTTGCGCCACCTGCTGCACCAGCCGCTCGTCGATCAGGATGCGGATGTTTTCCAGCGCCGCCGCACAGGCCACCGGGTGGCCCGAATACGTGAAGCCGTGATTGAAGTCGCCGCCCTCCTCGATCAGCACGTCCGCCACGCGGTCGCCGACCAGCACGCCACCCAGAGGAACATATCCCGAGGTCACACCCTTCGCGAATGTAATCAAGTCTGGTTTGATCTGCATCAACTCGGAGCCAAACCATGTACCCAGGCGGCCAAAGCCGCAAATGACTTCATCGGCGATCAGGAGCACGCCGTACTTGTCGCAGATGCGGCCGATTTCGGGCCAGTAGGTGGCCGGCGGAATGATCACGCCGCCGGCGCCCTGCACCGGTTCGCCGATGAAGGCAGCCACCTTGTCGGGGCCGACCTCGAGGATCTTGGTCTCCAGCCAGCCGGCGGCGACGATGCCGAATTCGTCGGCGCTCATGCCGCCGCCGTTTTCCAGGTAGTTCGGCTGGCCGATATGCTCGATCCCGGGGATCATGCCGCCCTGCTCGTGCATGCCCGCCATGCCGCCCAGCGCCGCGC
Organism: Massilia scottii; assembly: GCF_030846495.1. NCBI lineage: Bacteria > Pseudomonadati > Pseudomonadota > Betaproteobacteria > Burkholderiales > Oxalobacteraceae > Massilia > Massilia scottii. The sequence goes on from NZ_JAVCWM010000003.1 coordinate 379,421, forward strand.
CGGCCACGGTGCTGCCGTGGTAGGCGTTGTAGCGGCTGATGATGGTGTGGCGGTTCGGGAAGCCCTTCAGGTCCCAGTAGCGGCGCACCATGCGCAGGTTGGTGTCGTTCGCTTCCGAGCCGGAACCGGTGAAGAACACGTGGTTGAACTGGGGCGGCGAAATCTCCACCAGCAGCGCGGCCAGGCGCGTGGCCGGCACGTTGGTGGTGTTGAAGAAGCTGTTATAGAAGGGCAGCGTCTGCATCTGGCGGTACACCGCATCCGAGATGCTGGTGCGCCCGTAGCCGACATTGACGCACCACAGGCCGGACATCCCGTCGAGGATCTTGTTGCCCTCCGAATCCCACAGATAGATGCCGTCGCCGCGCACCATCACGCGCACGCCACGCTCGCCCAGCGCCTTGTGGTCGGTGAAGGGATGCATGTAGTGCGCCGCGTCCTGGCGCTGGATTTCGGCGGTGTCGTAGACGTCGTGGGTGGCGGCCTTGACCGACGCGACCAGCGCGGCGCTCGGGACCATTGGATTGGCTGTCATGATGAACCTCGTTCTAGTTATTGTCGGTGGTCGTACTGATTAAACGTGCAGCAGCAAATTAAACGTGGAGCAGCAGATGCTCGCGTTCCCACGGGCTGATGACGGTCATGAATTCCTGGTGTTCGAGGTCCTTGATGGCCGCATACACGTCGATGAAGCGCTCGCCCAGCACCGTGCGCAGCTTGTCCTCGGCGCGCAGCAGGTGCAGCGCTTCGGGCAGGCCCTGGGGCAGCTCGAACGGCATTTCGTAGGCGCTGCCGTTCATCATCGGGGTCGGTTCGAGCTGCTCGGTCATGCCGAGGTAGCCGCAGGCGAGCGTGACGGCCAATGCCAGGTAGGGATTGGCGTCGGCGCCGATGATGCGGTTTTCCACGCGCCGGTCCTGCACGCCCGATTCGGGCACGCGGAAGCCCACCGTGCGGTTATCCAGGCCCCACTGGATATTGATCGGCGCGGCCGTGTGGCGCACGATGCGGCGGTACGAATTGACGTACGGCGCCACGATCGCCATGGCCGACGGCATGTAGCGCTGCAGGCCGCCGATGTACTGCTTGAACAGGGGCGAAGCCGAACCGTCCTCGCTGCTGAAGATATTCAGGCCGGTCCTGGCATCGACCACGCTCTGGTGCACGTGCATGGCCGATCCGGGTTCGCCCGCCATCGGCTTGGCCATGAAGGTGGCGTACATGTCGTGCTTGAGTGCCGCCTCGCGCAAGGTGCGCTTGAAGAAGAACACCTTGTCGGCCAGGCCGAGCGGATCGCCATGCAGGAAGTTGATTTCCATCTGGCCGGCGCCGATCTCGTGGATCAGGGTGTCGACGTCGAGGTTCATCAGTTCGCAGTAGTCGTAGATATCCTCGAACAGCGGATCGAATTCGTTGACGGCGTCGATGCTGTAGACCTGGCGGCTGGTTTCGGCGCGGCCGCTGCGGCCGATCGGCGGTTTGAGCGGCAGGTCGGGATCGATGTTCTTGGCGGTCAGGTAGAACTCGAGTTCGGGCGCGACGACCGGCTTCCAGCCCTTGTCGGCGTACAGTTTCAGCACGCGGCGCAGCACCGTGCGCGGGGCGAAGTCGACCAGTTTGCCGTCGGCGAAATAGCAGTCGTGGATCACCTGCGCGGTCGGGTCGACCGCCCATGGCACCATGGTGATGGTGGTCGGATCGGCCTTGAGGATCATGTCGCGGTCGGTGGCCGAGATGGCGCGGTCGTAGGCCTCGTCGTCGATGGGGTAGTTGCCGGTCACGGTCATGCCCAGCACCGCCTCGGGAATGCGCATGCCGCGCTCCTGCGTGAATTTGCCGCGCGGGAGGATCTTGCCGCGGGCGACGCCGGTCAAGTCGGGGATCAGGCATTCGATTTCGGTGACCCGTTTCTCGTTGAGCCACAGGTCCATGTCGGTATAGGTAAAGTTTTCGCGAATTGCCATGATGTTCTCTCTGTAGTTTGCGCTCTGTAATTTGCTCATACGCGCGCGGGCAGATGCCGCCGGCGTGCTGTGGAACCGAGGATGGCAAGCGGCGCTACGGCACGCAGCGCAGGGCCCACTTTTCGTAATGACTGGTGGCCTGCGTATTCATGCGCGCCCCTCGCGCCTGGCCTGATAAGCGCGGCAAGCCTGGCCGAAGGCGCCGAACATGTTCATCGAAGCGGGGTTCTCGAGGATCTGCCACTCGGGATGCCACTGCACGGCCAGGGTAAAGCCGGGCGCGGACGGCACCGAAAACGCTTCCACCAGGCCATCGTGCGACACCGCTTCGATGGCGATGCCGGGTGCGAGCCGGTCCACGCCCTGCCCGTGCAGCGAATTGACGGCGATGCGGTCAAGCCCGCCGAGCATGCGCTGGAAGGCGCCGCCGGGAGTGAGGATGACGTCGTGGGCCGGGCCGTACTGGTCGTCGATGGACGCATCGGGGTCTTCGCGGTGGTCCATCTTGCCTTCGACTTCCTGCACCGCCTGATGCAGGCTGCCGCCGAGGGCCACGTTCATCTCCTGGAAACCGCGGCATACCGCGATCAGGGGGATGCCGCGTTCGAGGGCGGCGCGGATCAGCGGCAGGGTGGTGGCATCGCGCGCCGGGTCCTGCGGCAGGGTCGGGTCGAGGACGTCCTGGTCGTAGTAGCTCGGATGCACGTTCGAAGCCGAGCCGGTGAGCATGATGCCGTCGCACACGGACAGGGATGCTTCCAGGTCGAGCGCGGCGCCGAGCGCGGGCAGGATCATGGGGGCACAGTCGGCGCCGAGGACGACGGCGTCGACATATTTAAGCTGCGCGGCGTGATACGGATGAGGTCCGATCTGGCGCGTGCAGGCAGGAACGAGGACGATAGGGCGGCGCATGATTGTCGGTATAAGAACGAATGACGCACTCGTTTCATCATAATGGCTAATCGGCCTGATGGCGAGTGCTGCTTGATCCATCTCAAATGGACGACATAGGTTTGACGCAGATCAATGCATCGAACCACTGTTAGAGCTTACCGGCAAGTTGTCAAACATGCCAACACGAACCGCCGGGACGCTCCATCTTCCACTGCGGCAACTAGTTTCCTAACCGGGGTCAGACCTCCGAATCGAAACACTTTTATTTCTAATCGGAGGTCTGACCCCGGTTAGGAAAGCTTTATCGGCGGCAACGCCGGACGCGGTGCCGTCACCGTCGAGCATGGCCCCGGCAGCGCGGCCATGCTTGTGCGGCCACAAAGGCTTCCGCGCGGAGAGCGTGCGGCTTGCGCCGGGTCAAGACGCCGGTGGCTCGATGCTGCTCGTTGGCATCATCACGCCGGCGCGCGCGCTGCCGGGCAATCGATGACGAAAAACGCTAAGATGGTTGCCCGGCCTGCGCGCCAAGCCTCTGACGAAAGCCTCACTATGTTGAATCTGAAAGACCCTGCGCTGCTGCGGCAGCAATGTTATATCGACGGCGAATGGTGCGATGCGGACAATGCGGCCATCATCACGGTCACCAATCCGGCCACCGGCGAAACGCTGGGCACGGTGCCGCGCATGGGCGCCGCGGAAACGGCGCGCGCCATCGCGGCGGCCAACGCGGCCTGGCCGGCCTGGCGCAAGAAGAGCGCGCGCGAACGCAGCGTCATCCTGCGCGAATGGAACGACCTGATCATCGAGAACGCCGACGACCTGGCCGTGATCATGACCGCCGAACAGGGCAAACCCTTGCTCGAATCGAAGGGCGAAATCGCTTACGCCGCCTCCTTTATCGAATGGTTCGCCGAGGAAGGCAAGCGCATCGAGGGCGATACCCTGCAGTCGCCCTGGGCCGACCGCCGCCTGGTGGTGACCAAGGAGCCGATCGGGGTCTGCGCGGCAATTACCCCGTGGAATTTTCCGGCGGCGATGATCACGCGCAAGGCCGGGCCCGCACTGGCGGCCGGCTGCCCGATGGTGGTCAAGCCGGCCGAGCTGACCCCGTTCTCGGCCCTGGCCCTGGCCGAACTGGCCGAGCGCGCCGGCATGCCCAAGGGTGTGTTCAGCGTCGTGACGGGCGATTCGAAGGCGATTGGCGGCGAAATGACCGGCAATGCGCTGGTGCGCAAACTGAGCTTCACCGGGTCGACCCAGGTCGGCCGGGTGCTGATGGAACAGTGCGCCCCGACCATCAAGAAGCTGTCGCTGGAACTGGGCGGCAATGCGCCCTTCATCGTGTTCGACGATGCCGACCTCGATGCGGCGGTCGAAGGCGCCATCGCGTCGAAGTACCGCAACGCCGGCCAGACCTGCGTGTGCGCCAACCGCCTGTACGTGCAGGATGGGGTGTACGAGCGCTTCGCCGAGAAACTGGTGGCGGCGGTGCAGAAACTGAAGGTCGGCAACGGACAGGATATGGGCGTGACGCAAGGCCCGCTGATCGAGGAAAAGGCCGTGCTCAAGGTCGAGCAGCATATCGCCGACGCGCTCTCGAAAGGCGCACGCCTGCTGACCGGCGGCAAGCGCCACGCGCTGGGACACAGCTTTTTCGAGCCGACCGTGATCGCCGACGTGACGTCCGCGATGCAGGTGGCGACCGAGGAAACCTTCGGCCCGCTGGCGCCGCTGTTCCGCTTCGATACCGAGGACGATGTCATCGCCATGGCGAACGACACCGAATTCGGGCTGGCGGCCTACTTCTACTCGCGCGACATCGGGCGCGTGTGGCGCGTGGCCGATGCGCTCGAGTCGGGCATGGTCGGGGTCAACACGGGCCTGATTTCGACCGAGGTGGCGCCGTTCGGCGGCGTCAAGCAGTCGGGACTGGGGCGCGAAGGCTCGCGCTACGGCATCGATGACTATCTGGTGATCAAGTACATCTGCATGGCCGGACTGTAAGCCCTCCCTGAAATCCCCCCGCCGGCTCAGTCCGGCGGGTATTCGTGGTATTTGCGCGCATCGCCGCGCACCTTGTCGGCCGGGTACTTGGCCCGGTTGAGCGCCATCTTTTCTTCCACCGCCGCGCCCAGGTCGACATCGAGCCGGTCCGCCAGCAGCACCAGGTAGACCAGCACATCGGCCATTTCATGCCGCACTTGCACCAGCTTGTCCGCGCCGAGCTCTTCCTGCGTGCCCGTCTTGAGCCACTGGAAATGTTCGAGCAGTTCGGCCGCCTCCACCGATAGTGCCGACGACAGGTTCTTCGGTGTGTGGAACTGTCCCCAGTCGCGCTCGGCGACAAAGGTGCGCGCCAGGGCGCGGATCTCGTGCAGGTGGTTGTTTCCGTGATTCAAATTTCAACTCCATTAAGTATTTTCCACACTTGGCCAGGATGGAAGAAGACAGCATCTTGTTGCTTTCTTGCAGCAAGTGTAGTTCTTTTGCATTTACTTGTTGCGAGGAAAGATATTATGACCAGACAGAGCGCGCAACGAGGCTACTCCGTTACGGTACCCCATTCGACTACAAGGAAAGAATATGATTTCACGCATGACCGTCGTTTCGCTGGCGCTGGCCGCCCTTCTTCCGCTGTCCGCCCAGGCGCAACACGCCCAGCATGCCAAGCACGAATGGACTTACGCGGGCGCCACCGGACCGGCGAAATGGGGCGCCATCAAGTCCGATTATGTGACCTGCAAGACGGGCCACCAGCAGTCGCCGATCGATATCCACACCAGGACGACCACGAAGGCCGACCTCGATCCGATCGTGTTCGAGTACCAGCCATCGCCCCTGAAAATCATCGACAACGGCCACACGGTGCAAGTCAATTATGCGCCGGGCAGCGGGATGGCGATTGGTGGCGTGCGGCACGAATTGCTGCAGTTCCACTTCCATACGCCGAGCGAAGAGCGCATCAATGGCAAGCAGTATCCGCTGGGATTACACCTGGTACACAGGAATGCCGACAACAAGCTGGCCGTGGTCGCGCTGCTGTTCAAGCTGGGCAAGGAAAACCCGGCGCTGACCAATATCTTCAACAACCTGCCCAAGGAAGCCGACGTCGAGCAGACCGTCGAGGGCGTGACGATCGACACGATGCAGATTCTGCCGCCGACCCAGGGGTATTACAATTTCCCGGGATCGCTGACCACGCCGCCATGCAGCGAGGAAGCGAACTGGTTCGTGCTCAAGACGCCGGTGGACATGTCGAAGGCGCAACTGGCGCAGTTTCACAAGCTGTACAAGCACAATGCGCGTCCGGTGCAGCATCTGAACGGACGCGTGGTAAAAGAAAGCAAATAATCAGCTGCATCTCGACGCCGTCGCCCCCGCGCCAAGGCGGCCCTCGGCGGGAGCGACGGTCTTTAAGTTAGCTACGCGACGGTCGCAACCGCCGGTGTTACAAAGGCGTCTGGGCAAAAATTATTCCTGATATTCCTGCAAGCGCGCCGCCAGCTTCGGCGCCAGCTCATCGGCCCCGCTCACGCTCATGCCCAGGTCGCGCAGCAAGCCGTCGTGCAAGCCGTACACCCAGCCGTGCACGGTCAGCGCCTGTCCGCGTTCCCACGCATCCTGCACCACCGTCGTCTGCGCGGTGTTGACCACCTGCTCCGTCACATTGAGCTCGCACAAACGGTCCGCGCGCGCACGCGACGGCAAGGCATCGCCCAGGTATTTGTCGTGCTTTTGCTGCACATCCTGCACATGGCGCAGCCAGTTGTCGGCCAGCCCGACGCGCTTGTTGATCATGGCCGCATGCACGCCCGAGCAGCCATAATGGCCGCAAATGATCACATGCTTGACCTTCAACACGTCGATGGCGAACTGCAGCACCGTCAGGCAGTTCAGGTCGGAATGCACGACCACGTTGGCGATGTTGCGATGAACGAACAGTTCGCCCGGTGCCAGTCCCAGCAATTCATTGGCCGGCACGCGGCTGTCGGAACAGCCAATCCACAGATACTGCGGCGACTGCTGGGCAGTCAGCGCCTTGAAGAAGTTTTCATCCCTGGCCACCATCGCCGCCGCCCAGTCGCGATTGCGTTTGAATAGCGCGTCCATTTCTTGTTGTGCTAGAGTCATATGAAGTCCTGTTTGCTCAAAAAAAACCGCTGAGAGGCCCAAGGGCCGAATTCAGCGGTTCGGATGACAAGGCGTGCTTAAGCCCGCCTTATTCGAAAAAATCTTTCACCTTGTCCATCCAGCCCTTGCTCTGCGGGCTGTGCTTGCCGCCACCTTCGACCGTCAGGCGCTCGAATTCGCGCAGCAGGTCTTTTTGCTTGTCGGTCAGCTTGACCGGCGTTTCGACCGCCACGTGGCAGAACAGGTCGCCCGCGTAACCGGAGCGCATGCCCTTGATGCCCTTCGCTTTCAGGCGGAAGGTCTTGCCCGATTGCGTGCCTTCAGGAATCGTGAACGAGACCTTGCCGGACAGGGTCGGCACTTCGATTTCACCGCCCAGGGTGGCCTTGACGAACGAGATCGGCATTTCGCAATGCAGGTCGTCGCCTTCGCGCTGGAATACCGCGTGCGGCTTGATGTGCACTTCCACATACAGGTCGCCCGGCGGCCCGCCGTTGGTGCCCGGCTCGCCGCTGCCGGTGAAACGGATGCGCATGCCGTTGTCGATACCGGCCGGAATGTTCACTTCCAGCGTCTTGCTGCGCTTGATCCGGCCTTCGCCGCCGCACGGAGCGCATGGATCGGCGATGATCTTGCCGTTGCCATGGCACTTCGGGCAGGTCTGCTGGATGCTGAAAAAGCCTTGCTGCATGCGCACCTGGCCGTTGCCGCCGCAGGTGGTGCAGGTCACCGGCGAGGTGCCCGGCTTGGCGCCGCTGCCGTGGCAGGTGTCGCACTTTTCCCAGCTCGGCACGCGGATATCCTGGGTGTGGCCGTGCGCCGCCTGCTCCAGCGTGATTTCGAGGTTGAAGCGCAAGTCGGTGCCGCGGTACACCTGCGGCCCGGAACTGCGTCCGCGCGCGCCGCCGCCGAAAATATCGCCGAAGATATCGCCGAAACTGTCCGCGAAGCCACCCGCACCGGCGCCGCCGAAGCCGCCGCCACCGCCCATGTTCGGATCGACGCCCGCGTGACCGTAACGGTCGTACGCTTCGCGCTTCTCCGGATTGGTCAGCATTTCGTACGCTTCTTTGACTTCCTTGAACTTGTCTTCCGATTCCTTACTGTCCGGATTGCGGTCCGGATGGTATTTCATCGCAAGCTTGCGATACGACTTCTTGATCTCTTCCTCAGAAGCATTCTTGGCGACCCCGAGGATCTGGTAAAAATCACGCTTTGCCATTTGTCGGCACCTTGCTGTCTAGCTACTACGCTACTGTTTATGCAAAAAACCGAGCCGCTGGGGGGCTCGGCTTGTCGTGGCCTTTGCTCGATCCGGTGCGGGCCGCTTAGCTGCAGCGGCCCGCACCCGGCTCCGGCATTACTTGGCGTCTTTGACTTCCTTGAAGTCGGCATCGATGACATCGTCCTGCGCCGGCTTGCCTTCGTTGCCGCCCGACTGCTGGCCGCCTTCGGCGCCACCCGCGGCTTGCTTGGCCTGCATGTCGGCATACATCTTCTCGCCCAGCTTCTGCGAGACGGTCGACAGCGTTTCGATCTTGGCATCGATCTCGGCCTTGTCGCCAGCCTTGATCGAGGCTTCCACTTCAGCGATGGCCGCTTCGATGGCTTCCTTCTCGCCCGCTTCGAGCTTGTCGCCGTATTCGGTCAGCGACTTGCGGGTCGAGTGCACCAGGCCATCGGCCTGGTTGCGCGATTCGGCCAGTTCCTTGACCTTCTTGTCTTCTTCGGCGTTGACTTCGGCGTCTTTCACCATCTTCTGGATTTCCGCTTCGGTCAGGCCGGAGTTGGCCTTGATCGTGATCTTGTTCTCTTTGCCGGTGGCCTTGTCTTTCGCGCCGACGTGCAGAATACCATTGGCGTCGATGTCGAAGGTCACTTCGATCTGTGGCGTGCCGCGCGATGCCGGCGGGATGCCTTCCAGATTGAATTCGCCCAGGCCCTTGTTGCCGGACGCGATTTCACGCTCGCCCTGGAATACCTTGATCGTCACCGCAGGCTGGTTGTCTTCGGCGGTCGAGAACACCTGGCTGAACTTGGTCGGGATGGTCGTGTTCTTGTGAATCATCTTGGTCATCACGCCGCCCATGGTTTCGATACCCAGCGACAGCGGGGTCACGTCCAGCAGCAGCAAGTCCTTGCGCTCGCCCGACAGCACGGCGCCCTGGATGGCGGCGCCGACAGCGACGGCTTCGTCCGGGTTCACATCCTTGCGCGGATCCTTGCCGAAGAATTCCTTGACCTTTTCCTGCACCTTCGGCATACGGGTCATACCGCCGACCAGGATGATGTCGTCGATGTCGGAGACTTTTACGCCGGCATCCTTGATCGCCATCTTGCATGGCTCGATGGTGGCCGCGATCAGTTCCTCAACCAGCGACTCGAGCTTGGCGCGGGTCATTTTCAGGTTCAGGTGGACCGGCGCGCCGTTCGCCATGGCGATGTACGGCTCGTTGATTTCGGTTTGCTGCGACGACGACAGTTCGATCTTCGCGCGCTCGGCCGACGCCTTGATGCGCTGCAGGGCGATCGGATCTTTTTTCAGGTCCAGGCCGTTGATCTTCTTGAACTCGTCGATGATGTAATCGATGATGCGCTGGTCGAAGTCTTCGCCGCCGAGGAAGGTGTCGCCGTTGGTCGAGAGTACTTCAAACTGCTTTTCGCCATCGACGTCGGCGATTTCGATGATCGAAACGTCGAACGTGCCGCCGCCCAGGTCATACACGGCGATCTTGCGGTCGCCCTTGTCGGTCTTGTCCAGGCCGAACGCCAGCGCTGCCGCGGTCGGCTCGTTGATGATGCGCTTGACGTCCAGGCCGGCGATACGGCCGGCGTCTTTCGTCGCCTGGCGCTGCGAATCGTTGAAGTACGCAGGCACGGTAATGACCGCTTCGGTCACTTCTTCGCCGAGGTAGTCTTCGGCGGTTTTCTTCATCTTGCGCAGGACTTCGGCGGAAATTTGCTGTGCGGCCAGTTTCTTGTCGCGCACGCCGATCCATGCATCGCCATTGTCGGCTTTGATGATCGAATACGGCATCAGGCCGATATCTTTCTGGACTTCTTTTTCGTCGAACTTACGGCCGATCAGGCGCTTGACCGCGAACAGCGTGTTCTTCGGGTTGGTGACCGCCTGGCGCTTGGCCGGCGCGCCAACGAGGATTTCGCCATCTTCTTGGTAAGCAATAATGGAAGGCGTCGTACGCGCGCCTTCTGCGTTCTCGATTACCTTTGGCTGACCGTTTTCCATGATGGCGACGCAAGAGTTCGTCGTGCCCAGGTCAATACCGATAATTCTGCCCATGATGTTTTCCTTTTAATTACTTAGTTTCAGATGACTTGAATATGTGGAAAAACTGCGTGCTTTCAAGACCTTGCAAGAGAGCACGCTGTATTTATTTTGCTTGCGCTGCGGTAACGATGGCAGGGCGCAACAAACGGTCGGCGATCATATAGCCTTTTTGCAGCACGGTGACCACGGTATTGGCTTCCTGATCGGCCGGGACCACGGCGACGGCCTGGTGCTTCATCGGATCGAGCTTGTCGCCCTGGGCCGGCAGCACTTCGACCAGCTTGTTCTTCTCGAACGCCGAGGTCAGTTGCTTGAGGGTCATTTCAACGCCTTCTTTCAGCGACTCGACCGATGGGGTTTCGACCTTGAGCGCCATTTCGAGGCTGTCGCGCACCGGCACCATGGCCTCGGCGAAACTCTCGATGGCGAACTTGTGCGCCTTGTTGACGTCTTCCTGGGCGCGGCGGCGGATGTTCTCGCCTTCGGCCTTGGCGCGCATGAAGGCGTCGTGCATTTCAGCCAGTTTGGCTTCGGTGGCGCTCAACTGCTCTTCGAGGCTCGGCTCGCCGTTGACCGGAGCTGCCGCCTGCACGGCGTCGTCGGATGGTTGTTGCACTTCCTGATTTTCTTGGTCTTGCATCGGAAAAACTCCTGGAATCAATGACTTAGCGATTTGTTTGACGTGTCTTGCTAACCACACAGCCACCCAGATGGGGCTATAACCTACATTTTCAAGGGGAATCCTGCGGCGTTGCTTTTTCATCCAATGTTACAAATCTTACCAATAAGGAGATTCATTTCAGGACGGCCCGGACTACCATGAAGTTATCCAGCTTGCACGCGCGAATCCCGCTCGCGCGAAGCTGTTTCAGGGAGTTCGACATGAAGTTGCCGTTGATTGCCGCCAGCGTTGTTGCCTACACCGTGCTTGCGCTGGTCATGATCTGCTACGCCGGTCTGAGTGGGCACGGGTCGCTATTTTAACAGGCGGCAATTAGAGCCTGTCAATTTCGCGCCCGCGAGGCGTGCCGGCCTCAGCTTGCGCCGAGCGCGGCTGCGCTGCGGCGTCCCGCATCCCTGTCCTGCTTTTGCGCCTCGCGCTGCGCCGGCGTGGCCCTGGTGTCCCAGCCCAGCAGGTGCTGCTCGGTGATGTCGGCCAGGCCGGCGATCCAGGTCGGCGACTCGTTCAGGCAGGCGATGTAATGGAACTCGCGTCCGCCGGCCGCCTCGAAATCGTGCTTCGCTTCCATCGCGATTTCTTCCAGCGTTTCCAGACAGTCGCTGGTAAAGCCGGGACAGATCAGGTCGACGCGTTTCAAGCCATCCCTGGCCATCTGCACCAGGGTCGGCGCCGTGTACGGCTGCAGCCACTCGGCCTTGCCGAAGCGCGACTGGAAGGTCACCAGGTAGTGTTCGCTTGAGAGGCCCAGCCTGGCCGCCAGCAGGCGCGCGGTCTTGTGGCACTCGCAGTGGTAGGGGTCGCCCAGCATCAGGGTGCGCTTCGGCACGCCGTGGAAACTCATCACCAGCTTGTCGCCGCGGCCATTGATTTTCCAGTGCGCCAGCACGGTGTCGCGCAGGGCGTCGATGTAGCCGTCCTGGTCGTGGTAGTGCTTGATCATGCGCAGTTCGGGCACGTTGCGCACCCCGGCGTAGTGGGCGAACACGGCGTCGCTGATGGAGCCGGTGGTGGTGCCCGAATACTGCGGGTAGGCCGGCAAAATCGCGATGCGGTCGCAGTTTTCGGCCTTGAGCCGGTCCAGCACTTCCGGCAGCGACGGCGAGCCGTAGCGCATCGCCATCACTACCTTCACCGAATCATGGCCGCGCTGGCCCAGCAGGCCGCGCAGCAGAAGGGCCTGTTTCTGGGTATGCACCTTGAGGGGCGAGCCTTCCTGGGTCCAGATCGACGCGTACTTGGCGGCCGATTTGCTGGACCGGAACGGCAGGATGATCAGGTGCAGGATCAGCCACCAGATGGCACGCGGAATTTCCACCACGCGCGGGTCCGACAGGAATTCCTTCAGGTAGCGCCGTACCGCCGGCGTGGTCGGCGCGTCGGGCGTGCCCAGGTTGACCAGCACCACGGCGTTGCGGGTTGGCGTGCCGTGGGTGAAGGGGGGTTCTTTGCGGAAGGACATGGGAGCGGCGATCGTGAGAAGGAGAGCCGATATTATAGGGTTCCGGGTTAAAACCCAGCATTATTTAGGCGTGTTGAACCGGTTTCAGGTGGGGTGACCCGGTGGAAAACTGACCCCCGACCGTATAGCCGTCATTCCCGCGCCAGGGCTTACAACGCCAGCAACTCGCGCGCATGCTTGCGCGTGGTCGCGGTAATTTCCACCCCACCCAGCATGCGCGCCACCTCTTCCACCCGCGCCTTGTTGTCGAGCACGTCGATGTGCGAGACGGTCTTGCCCTCCCCCGTGGTCCCCTTGGCCACCTGGAAATGCTGGTTGGCCTGGCTGGCCACCTGCGGCAAGTGGGTCACGCACAGCACCTGGCGCTCCTGGCCCAGGCGCTTGAGCAGGCGCCCCACCACTTCGGCCACGGCGCCGCCAATGCCGCTGTCGACCTCATCGAAAATCAGGGTCGGGGTGGTGGTCGCATTCGAGGTGATCACCGAAATGGCCAGCGCGATCCGCGCCAGCTCGCCGCCCGAGGCCACCTTGGCCAGCGGACGCGGCGCCACGCCGGCATGGCCCGCCACCAGGAACTCCACCTGTTCGACGCCATTGCTGGTCGGCTCGCAGGCATTGAGCCCCACCACGAAACTGCCGCCGGTCATGTTCAGCTCCTGCATGGCCGCCGTCACCTGCGTGCCCAGCAGCTTGGCCGCCACCGCGCGCGTGGCCGACAGGCGCGCCGCCGCCGTCATGTAGCTGGCCTTGATTTTCTCTTCCTGCTCGCGCAGGCCGTCCAGGTCGCTGGCGTCGGCCAGTTGCTGGAGACGCTCCGACAGGCTCGCGAATTCGTCCGGCAACGCGTCGGGCGTGACGCGGAACTTGCGCGCCGTCGTGTGGATGGCTTCCATGCGCGCGTCGACCTGGCGCAGGCGCTCGGGATCGAGGTCGACCCGGTCCAGGTAATTATTCAGTGCATACACCGCTTCCTGCAGCTGGATGCGGGCCGGTTCCATGCAGTCGAGCACGGTCTGCAATTGCGCATCGACGGCCACCAGCTTGCCCAGCTTCTGGTTGAGCGAAGAGAGCTGCGACAGGATCGGATGGTCCGATTCGGAAATGGCGGCCAGCGCTTCCTGCGCGCCTTCGAGCAGGCTGGCGGCGTGCGACAGGCGGCTGTGCTCGTTGGTGATCTCGCTCCATTCACCCGGTTTCACGGCCAGCTTCTGCAGCTCGGCCACCTGCCATTCGAGGCGCTCGCGCTCGATCAGCACGTTCTTGGCATTGGTTTCGAATTCCTCGCGCTGGCGGGCCAGGGCGCGCCACGCCTTGTGGGTGGCGGCCACGGTCTGGGCATCGGCGCCGGCCCCGGCATCCTTGAAGGCGGCCTGGTTGTCGAGCAGCGCGCGCTGGGCGTCGCTTTTGAGCAGCGACTGGTGCGCGTGCTGGCCGTGGATATCGACCAGCATGTCGCCCAGGTCGCGCAGCTGGGCGGCGGTGGCGGCGACGCCGTTGATGAATGCCTTGGAGCGCCCGGCGTTGTCGATCACGCGGCGCAGCAGTGCCCCGCCCTCCTCGACGGCGAATTCATTCTGTTCCAGCCAGGCCCGAGCAACCTCGCTGACCGAAAAATCGGCCGTGATGTCGGCCTTGGGCGCACCCTCGCGCACCACGCTGGCGTCGCCGCGCCCGCCCAGCGCCAGCTGCAGCGCATCGATCAGGATCGACTTGCCGGCCCCGGTCTCGCCGGTAAAGACGGAAAAACCGCTGGAAAATTCAAGCTCGATGGTATCGACAATGACGAAATCACGGATGGTAAGGGTACGCAGCATGAAGGTGTGTCAGTCCAGTATTCGAATGGGGAATGGCGTGCGGGACAGCGCCGTTAGCGCAGCTTGCCCTCGCCCGACGGATATTCGTTCCAGTGCAATTTTTCGCGCAGGGTGTCGTAATAGCTCCAGCCTTCCGGATGCAGGAAGGTGATGTGGTTCGGCGAGCGCGAAATGACGATCTGGTCGCCATGCGCGAGGCTGGCGAAGGTCTGCATGTCGAAATTGACGCTGGTGTCGCGCCCGCTGACGATCTCGATCACGATTTCGCTGCTGTCGGGCACCACGATCGGCCGGTTCGACAGCGCGTGCGGGGCGATCGGCACCAGCACGATGCCGCCCAGGCTGGGATGGAGCAGCGGGCCGCCGGCCGACAGCGCATAGGCGGTCGAGCCGGTCGGGGTCGAGATGATCAGGCCGTCGGAGCGCTGGTTGTACATGAAGTTGCCGTCCACGGCCACTTTCAGCTCGACCATGCCGGCGCCGGCGCCGCGCGCGACCACCACGTCGTTGACCGCCAGCCCGCAGGCGATCATGACGCCGCCGCGCAGCACGCGCCCTTCGAGCAGGGTGCGCTTTTCGGCGCGCGCCTTGCCGCCGAGGATGTCGCCGACGACCGGGATCATGCGCTCGACGGGAATATCGGTCATGAAGCCCAGGCGGCCCAGGTTGATGCCGATCAGCGGCACATCGAAGGGCGCGAGCTGGCGCGCGATGCCGAGCATGGTGCCGTCGCCGCCCATGACGATGACGGCGCAGGCCACCGCCCCGATGCCGCTCACGCTCATCGCCTCGATCCCGGGCAGGCCGAGGTGGGCCGCGGTTTCGCTCTCGAACACCACGCGGTAGCCGGCCTCCTGCAGGAAGGCGAGCAGGCGGCCGACCGGTTCGCCGATGCCGGCCGTGTTATGCCGCACGACGAGCGCGATGGTTTGGTGCGATTCAGGCGTAGCGGGCATAGACTTCTCGGCGGTTGAGGGGCGACACGCAGGAGATTACCCCATAATGCCTGCTTCTGCCATACGGCCGCTGTCGGCGGCAATACTGTATGCATCCACAGTGGCGCAGTATAAGTGCGGCGGCGCGCGCGGGCAAGTCGCGCGTTCATGCAATGCGCATCGGCGCCGTATCCAGGCATGTCAATTGAACGGCCACCTTCCCAACGAAGCGATACCATTTGCACAATGAGTTCACCCACAGGGAGCAGCACCATGGTAGCCGAAACACAAGACCGCAAAATCAACACCGACGCCAAGATCCATGACGACGACGTCAAGCGCCTGCCGCACGAGCGCGACGAGTCGCCCGACGGCCACGACAAGGAACCGCGCGGCGTCATGAAGCAGGCCGCCGACGACCTGGCCCAGGGCCTGGTCGATACCGACATGCACGGCATGCGCGGCGTCGAGGAAGTCGCGCCCACCACCGGATCGGGCCAGGCCCGGCCAAAACCGGACGCCGGCAACGGCATGCGCCATCACGAACCGTCCGACCTGACCAAGGGCAAAGGCAAGGACGAAGCATGAGACGTGCCCGCCTGGTGCTGGCGCTCGGCCTGGCCGCGGCCGCGCTGAGCCCGCACGCGCAGACCATGCCGCCCGGCTTCGGCCCGAATCCGGCGCTGCCGGCGCCATCGCGCTCGCTGCTGCCGACCATGAACATCGCCCCGGCCGATCCCTGGCCCAAGGGCACGAAACCGGCGGTCGCGCAGGGCCTGGCAGTGGCGGCCTATGCCAGCGGGCTGGAGCATCCACGCTGGCTGTACGTGCTGCCCAATGGCGACGTGCTGGTGGCCGAAACCAACAAGCCGCCCAAGCCCGACGAAGGCTTCAGCCTGCGCGGCATGGTGATGAAGCATGCAATGAAAAAGGCCGGCGCGGCCGTACCGTCCGCCAACCGCATCACCCTGCTGCGCGGGGCTGGTCCGAGTGGCGAGGCAGCCAACCGCTCGGTGTTTATCGACGGCCTGTTCTCGCCGTTCGGCATGGCGCTGGTGGGCAACGACCTGTACGTGGCCAATGCCGACGCGCTGCTGCGCTTTCCGTACCAGGAAGGGCAGACCAGGATCACCGCCAGGGGCGTCAAGGTGATGGACCTGCCGGCCGGGATCAATCACCACTGGACCAAGAACGTGGTGGCCAGTCCCGACGGCACGCGCCTGTACATTTCGGTCGGCTCGAACAGCAACGTCGGCGAAAACGGCCTGGACAAGGAAGAAGGCCGCGCCGCGATCTGGGAATTCAACCCGGCCGACGGCAAGTCGCGCCTGTTTGCCACGGGCTTGCGCAATCCGGTCGGCATGGGTTTCCAGCCGCAAAGCGGAGCGCTGTGGACCAGCGTGAACGAACGCGACGAGCTGGGCAACGATCTCGTGCCCGACTACATGACCTCGGTGAAGGATGGCGGCTTCTACGGCTGGCCGTACAGCTACTTCGGCCAGCATGTCGATGCGCGGGTCGAACCGGCGCGTCCCGACCTGGTGGCCAAGGCGCTCACGCCCGATTACGCGCTCGGCGCGCATACCGCGTCGCTCGGGCTGGCGTTCTATAACGCCGACCTGATGCCGGCATTGAAGAATGGCGCGCTGATCGGCCAGCACGGTTCGTGGAACCGCAAGCCGTACTCGGGCTACAAGGTGATCTACGTGCCGTTCACTGACGGTAAGCCGAGCGGTCCGCCGCAGGACGTGCTGACCGGATTTCTCAGCGCCGAAGGGCAAGCGTTCGGACGGCCGGCCGGCGTTGCGGTCGATCAGGGCGGCGGCATTCTGGTCGCAGACGATGTCGGCAATACGGTCTGGCGCATCACGCCCACTGGAAAATAGCTGCGCTGCAGCATTGCTGCAACTCCATGGTGCGCTGGCGAACAGATGGACCGCGGGCCGCAGCGCATGATGGGTTAATTGAATTTAAACAAATTTTAGGAGAAACACCATGATCAAACGTTCAGGAAGTGCCGTCTGGAGCGGCGCCATCAAGGATGGCAAAGGCAGCATTTCGACCCAGAGCGGTGCGCTCGACAATACTCAGTACGGTTTCAATACCCGTTTCGAGAATGGTCCGGGGACCAATCCGGAAGAGCTGATCGGCGCGGCCCATGCGGGCTGCTTCACGATGGCCTTGTCGGGACAGTTGGGCGAAGCCGGCATGACCGCGCAAAAGCTGACGACCACCGCGACCGTGTCGCTGGACAAGACCGATGATGGCTTCACGATCTCGGCCGTGCATCTGAACCTGGTGGCGACCATTCCGGGTGCCAACCAGGAAGCGTTCGAAGCGGCGGTACTGCGCGCGAAAAACAATTGCCCGGTGTCGAAGCTGCTGAATGCGGCCATTACGCTCGACGCGCGCCTGGAAGAGTAACAGCCGGCACGCCGGTCCCGCCATTGGCGGAACCGGCTTCCTTCCAGCTGCCCCCGCCGCCGTCCCCATCGAGCTTCGCCGTTCCTGCCACTGACCGGCCAGGGCTGACAGGCGCGACACCACTGGCGGCTGGCACAGGCATGCACCACGGTTGTGCCAATTCGCATATATAAACGCAAAAACAATCGTTCAACAGGTGATTCTTGGTTGGTATCATTGGTTTTTGACTACCAAAAGCACCTCAATGAAAATCACAAATTTGACATTGACGCCCCTGGCGGCGGCGGCAATCACCTTGCTCTGCGGCTCGGCACAGCAGGCGCAGGCGCAAACCGCCAGCGCTGCCGAACAAGTCGCTCCCCCCACTTCCGTCGTGGTGACCGGCTCGCGCATCGCGCGCGCCAGCGTCGAAGGCCCGTCCGCCGTGGTCGTCATCACCGGCGAGGAAATCACCAAGCAAGGCTACAAGAACCTGTTCGATGCCCTCAACAACCAGGCGCAGAACAGCGGCTTTACCACCGGCGCCGATTTCGGCAATACCCACACCCCATCGGCCAACACCATCAGCCTGCGCGGCCTGGGGCCGAACCACACGCTGATCCTGCTGAACGGGCGCCGCCTGGCCGACTTCCCGACGGCCTATGAAGGCGCGATCAACTTCACCAACCTGGCCAACATCCCGTCGAGCATCGTCGAACGCGTGGAAATCCTCAGCGGCGGCGCCTCCGCCGTGTACGGCTCGGATGCCATCGCCGGCGTGGTCAACATCATCCTCAAGAAAAAAGCCGACGGCGTCGACGTCAACCTCAAGGCCGGCACCACCTCGCGCGGCGGCGGGGGCGACCGGCGCCTGCAGATCAGCGGCGGACGCAGCTTCGAGAAGCTCAACACCGTGTTCAGCCTGGAAGTACTCGACCGCGAGCCGCTGTGGAGCAACCAGCGCGACTTCATGGCCGTGCGCGCGGGCACGCCGACCAATACCCTGTCGCGCAAGAACGTCAACACCGGCAACTTCCATGACCTGGGCGACGCCTGCAATGCGCTTGGCGACCTGTTCGGCGGCAGCCAGTTCAAGCATACCGTCAAAAAAGGCAGCTACTGCGCCAGCAACAAGGTCAGCCCGACCTACTGGACCACCCAGACCAAGAACCGCAGCACCAATCTGTTCGGCAGCGCCAACTATGCGCTGTCGCCATCGACCGACCTGTTCGCCGAATTCCTGCTCGGCCAGAACAAGACGGCCAACAACACGCGCGGCCCGACGTGGACCTCGTCCTCGGCCGACAACAGCTATTTCTTCAACAAGAACAGCGGCGTGTACGAAGCCTGGACCAAGTACATCTCGCCGGAGGAAATGGGCGGCGTGAAGCGCTACAACCGCACCTGGGATGACCAGGCCAGCTCGGTTTCGCTGGGCGCCAAGGGCGACATTCCGGGCACCAGCTGGCGCTATGAAGCCGGCTACAGCGCCTCGTTCTACAAGAGCGAAGGCCATGTGCAGCGCGCGCTGGCCAATATCGACAGCTTTTTCCTGGGACCGAAACTGGGCGTCGACAAGGAAGGCATCGCCATCTACGCGCCGGATCAGGCGCGCCTGACCCGGCGCCTCACGCCCGAGGAATTCAACAGCATCACCGGCCAGGCCGACAGCGACGATACTTCGCGCAACCAGACCCTGAGCCTGGTCGCCACGGGCGAGCTGTTCGCACTGCCGGCCGGCCCGGTCAAGCTGGCCACCATCGCCGAAGCCGGCCACCAGCGCTTCGCCAACAAGCCCGACCCGCGCATCAACCAGGGCGTGTTCAATACCGTGGCGAAAAGCGCTATCACCGAAGGCTCGCGCCGCCGCTACGCCCTGGGCGTGGAAGCGAGCGTGCCGCTGCTCAAGGACCTGAACTCGACCCTGGCCGGCCGCTATGACCGCTACAACTTTGCCGGCCGCAACGAGGGCAAGCTGACCTACAACACCGGCATCGAATGGCGTCCCGTCAAGCCGCTGCTGGTGCGCGGCAACTACGCCACCAGCTTCCGCGCCCCGGACATGAACTACATCTTCAAGGCGCGCGGCACCGGCTATTACGCGTCGAGCACCGATTACTACCGCTGCGCCCAGGCCGGCAAGAGCATCGAGACCTGCGAGTTCGCCAATGTGTCGCCGGGCAGCGACTACGTCCAGACCGGCAGCAAGGACTTGCGCTCGGAAAAAGGCAAGTCCTACGGGCTGGGCGCGGTGTGGTCGCCCAGCGCGGACTTCGACGTGTCGGTCGACTACTGGAACATCAAGATCGACGACCTGGTCACCAACCTGAGTGCCGATACCTTGCTGCGCGACGAAGCGGCCTGCCGCGTCAAGGGCGACCTGACGTCGCCGACCTGCCTCGATACCATCGGCCGCATCGAGCGCTATGCGCTGACGGCGCTGAACAAGCCGGGCGAGATCCGCGAAATCCGGGTCAATCCGATCAACGCCGCCTACCAGGATGCCGACGGGATCGACCTGAGCGCACGCTACGCGCTGCGTACGGCGGACTGGGGCAAATTCACGCTCAAGGGCAATTACTCCAAGTCGTTCAGCAAGAACTCGCGCCAGTTCGCCGGCGACGTGCTCACGGATGAACTGGACGACCTGTCCAACCAGGACTGGCGCGACAAGCTCAACGCCAGCTTGAACTGGAACGTGGGCAACTGGTCCAATACCGTGTTCGCGCAGCGCTACGGCAAGGTGCCCAATTCCGGGCAGACAGCCTTCCTGTCGCCGACCACCCTGGTCAACCTGTCGAGCGTGTACAAGGTCAGCGAGCGCGCCACGGTGTCGGTAGCGGTCAATAACGTCAACAACCGCATCAAGCGCGACACCACCGGCGGCTGGCCGAACTACCCGGTCGGCAACTACAGCCCGGTCGGACGCCAGATCTGGCTCGAGCTCAATTACCACTTCGGTTCCTGAGCTGGATGAACCGGCCGCGCCTGCCGCACGCGGGCGCGGCCGGCAGAGAATCGGTGGA
This sequence comes from Massilia scottii, assembly GCF_030846495.1. Lineage (NCBI taxonomy): Bacteria > Pseudomonadati > Pseudomonadota > Betaproteobacteria > Burkholderiales > Oxalobacteraceae > Massilia > Massilia scottii. The sequence continues at coordinate 400,018 of NZ_JAVCWM010000003.1, forward strand.
GCGCTTAAAATCGTGGCTTGATTTGATTACCAAGGATTACGATGCGTATTTTGCACACCATGTTACGGGTCGGCGACCTGCAGCGCTCGATCGATTTCTATACCAAAGTGCTGGGCATGACGCTGCTGCGCACCAGCGAAAACGCGGAGTACAAGTACACGCTGGCGTTCGTCGGCTACGGCAGCAATCCGGAGCATGCGGAACTGGAACTGACCTACAACTGGGGCGTGGACAAATACGAGCTGGGCAGCGCCTACGGCCACCTGGCCATCTCGGCCGACGACATCGTGGCCGCATGCGATGCGGCGCGCGCCAATGGCGGCAACGTCACGCGCGAGCCGGGCCCGGTCAAGGGCGGCAGCACCGTGATTGCATTCGTGACCGATCCGGACGGCTACAAGATCGAACTGATCGAGCGCAAGGATGGCGTGCGCGCGAATGGCTTGAACGAGTAAGGCCGCCGCAAGCGGCGCAGGTTCACGACAAAACGCCTCGCAAGAGGCGTTTTTCATTGGTGCGCAGCCTTATTTGACCGGCGTCGTTGCGATCCGGGGAATCTGCACCTTGACGCTGGTACCTTCCAGTTCGGTCGAGCTCACCCAGACTTTTCCGCCATGGGCGATAACGATCTCATGCGTTATGTAGAGGCCGAGGCCAAGATTGCTGGTCTGGCTGGCGCTGCGTTCGCTGGTGCTCTTCATGACAAAGCTCTTGCCAGGATCAAACATGACCCTGAGCTTGTCTGGAGAAATGATGTTCCCTTCGTTCTGGACCACCATCACCACATCGGTCCCCTGACGGCTGACCGTCACCCAGACCGGACTCGTCGCCGATCCGTGCTGTACCGCGTTGGCCATCAAGTTCGACAGCGCCTGGCTCATGCGGGCGCGGTCCCATGCGACGTTGATGCCGTCTTCGATATCGACCTTGAAATCGCGCTCCGGATGAAACAATTTCATCTCCTGAACGACCGACCGGAATTCCATCGATACATCGTACTCGGCCAGCGTGACCGGAATCCCTCCCCCCAGGTGGCTGGTGGAATAGTCCAGGAGGTCGGAAACAATCTCCGTGACCCGTTGCGTGCTGCGCAGGACCTGCGCGGCTACCTTCAGGTGCCGCGGCGGCAATGTGGTGTCCTGCAAAATCATCTGGGTTCCCATGCTGATCGCTCCCAGCGGATTGCGCACGTCGTGCCCAAGAATGGCGAGGAAGACGTTCTGGGAATCGCGCAGCATCGCGGAAAACTGCGCCAGCGATTCCGTGAGCGATTGATCGATCGCCTCGTTGAAGCGCAACATGTCCTGAAGGTCGGATTCATCCGCTGTCCTGACCCGGGCTTGCCAGAGCCTGAGCACGCTGGCGCGCAAGGCGCGGAATTCGGCCATCAATTCCTCGACAGTAAAACCGGCCTGCAGACGATCGACGGCATGGGCCTCGGCCGCCGTTTCGTCCGCCACGTCAGGGCCTTTTCCCTTCGATTTTTCGATGCCTGCCTCGACGCTCTGGTCGGCATCGAGGTCAAGGCAAATCACCGCGAGGATGGCTTTCGCGTGGTCCCGCAACTGTACTTTGGTGGCGGAGTTAAGCGGATGCAGCGTGCTGGCGAAGTCTTCCCACTCCTGCAAGATCACTTCGATATTTTCGCTGATGAATTTAGAAAGGCGCATGACATCCTGATATAAGGCGAAAAATTGCATTCTTAATGGGCTGAATCATTTAACTAAGCGATCCTCGTGAACACAGTCTACGCCTGTTTCATGCTTGCCATGTTCTGGCGGCCATACCCAATTCCTGTGACCTGGACGCAATATGGCCCACACCTGAGCACAGTAGCGAGTAACATTGCCCAGAGTGCGTTGAGGAGGAGAGCTGATGACTGCCGAATTAGTGTTCGAGAGTAGGCTGAGCTACCACGTGTTGCGCCAGGAAGGGACCGTCGAGCTTGATCCTGTCATTGCACTTCAGCTGGAGCTGACGGGCGGACCGAAAATCTACGCTTCCGATTCGTTCATGATCAACCATGCCGCCTGGAGCATGACGATCCGACGCCACAAGCCGGGCATCGTCCCGCCCACTGAACCACCCGGTTGGATGAATTACTCCGCGCGCGCAGGCAAATCGCAATGCGTGATCGACATCCATCAGTCGCCCGAGCGCTTCAGCTCATTGCTGGACATGTTCAAGGGTGGGCAAGCGTCCGAAATCACCGTCTTCGTCGAAAATTTGGCCGACTCGGCGGACTACAGCAAAAAATGGGATACGGCCGCGCACGCGAGCATGCCGGTCAAGTCGATTTGCTTCGAGTTTCCGCTGCCGCAGAGCGAGGCGTGAGGAGCCGCCGCGTCCGGCGCAGGCGCGATTGGCGTGCACAGGCAACCCGGCGCCGCGCCCGTCCGGCATCGCTCAGGCCCAGCGAACGAGCTGATATTGGCTGGCCTGGCCGTTGGATGTCACGCGCAGGCGCACGTCGCACGGATGGCCCTTGGTCAGCGCCAGGCCTGCCACGTTGTCTTCCCCGAAACCTGCGAGTGCATTCGCCTTGCTATAGGCTTCGATGGTGGACCTGAACTCACGCAATTCGCTTTTCATATTCACGGGAAACAGCGCGGAATGCTCCTCGCATCCACGCAGATCGCGCGCGTCCTTGAGCAGGAATGCAAGGTGTTCGCCGAGTTGGGGATGGGTCCGGCCTGCCCATGCCCAGGGCGGCAGAATGATCGCCGTCACTTCGTAATAGCTGCCGGACAGATTGAATTCGGCCGCCAAGGAGCCGGCCGAATAGGTATACCAAGCGACCGGGTTGCGCCGCTCTGGCGTATCCCATTGCAGGATGGGACGGGCATCCGCATGCACTACCGAGGTGAAGGCAACGAATGGCTGTTTTCCGGCGGGCGCCGCCATCTCGATGCGCTCGGCCGCCGGCAACACGGTGCGCCGGAATGCCTCGAGCGTCATCACGATTGGCGCGGCGGGCGGCGTTGCGGCGGGCGGCGTGGGGCCGGCCGCTGGCGCGCGTGGCAGCCAGACGGTCTCCTGAATATCGGCCATGGTGGCAAAGCGGCGTTGCAGCGCCGGGACCACGCCCAGCTTCTCGAACGCAGCCTCGGCCGCCTTGATGGCTCCCGCCGTCGGCGCCGCCTGCGGCCGCTGATACTGCAGCACATCCATCCTGGCGGCCCAGCCGGCGGCGGTCTCCGCGCTGCTTTTGCCGGCGATGATATCGTCGAGCAAGGTGGCGATCATGCTCGAACGTGGATGGCAAAAGCCCATCGGCGCCGTTGCCACCATGCGGTAGGTCAGGTTGTCCTGCTGCTGGCGACTGACCGCGTCGCGCGCGGCGTGCAGCTCGACCAGGAAGCGGGCCTGGCCCAGCGCCGCTTCCGGCGTCAACAGAGCATCCCCCTTGAGCAGGCGCAGCGCCGCCGCACAGACTGGCGCACTGTACTGGCGCAAGGCGCGCAGCACCGACGCGTACGCTTCGCGCCTGGCGCAGGCCGTCTGCCAGGCGTTGTGCAGTCCGGCGCTCTTGAATACCGTGGCCGGTTCGATGGCCAGGTGCTGCCACGGGCCGCTGGCCGGCTTGCCGTAGCGGGTCTCGCTCGACAGGAACAGGATGGCAATGCGGGCCTGGCTCACCCGGCGCCCCAGCGTATCGACCACTGCGCGGTAAGTCGCCGGCGCCGCATCGGGATCCCAGATGGCCGACACCGGCACACCGTCATCGCCGACCGTCGCCAGGCCGCCGAAGCGCTCGATGAAGGTACGGCAGCAGGCGCAGCTGTGCTGCTGGCGAATGTCGGGATCGGTGAAGGAGGCCAGGTAAGTTTCGTACAGGCCGCTGGCATCGGTCCGGAAGAGCGGGCCGGCCAGGGAGTTGAAACGCGCGTTGATGCTCCGGACCAGCGCGCCATAGCCGTCGGCGTGGCGCATCGCATGAACCTTATCCGCGGCCATGCAACGCCTGTGCGATGGGCAGGCGCGGGCGGGCGTGCATGCCGGCGCTCCCGCCCATCTGTGCGTCCAGCTTACTTGACCAGCAAATCGTTGACCGGCGCCAGGTCCGCTTCGCGCAGCGAACCGGCCGCCGACTTCAGGCGCAGGCCGTTGAGGATGGTGTCGTAACGCGCGCGCGACAGGTCGCGGCGGGTCGAATACAGCTGGCGCTGCGCATTGAGTACATCGATATTGATGCGCACGCCCACCTGGTAGCCGAGCTTGTTCGATTCCAGCGCCGAGTTGCCCGACACTTCCGCCGCCTGCAGCGCCCTGACCTGCGCCAGCCCGCTGTTGACGCCCAGGAAGGCCTGGCGCGCCGTGTTGGCCGCGTTGCGGCGCGTCGCTTCGAGGTCGTTGCGGGCCTTGTCTTCGAGCGCGATGGTTTCGCGCACGCGGCTGGTGACGGCGAAGCCGTTGAAGATCGGCACGTTGTAGGCGATGCCGATGCCCTTGTCGGTCGACCTGCCCGACTGCTGGGTCTGGCCAGTCATGCTCTGGCGGCGCACGTTGGCGGTCAGGTCCAGGGTCGGATAATGGCCGGCGCGGCTTTTCTGGATTTCGCGCTTGGACAGTTCGTAGTTCAGCTGGGCGCCGACGACGCCGTAGTTCTGGCTTTCCGCGGACGAGACCCACGGGTCGATCACGGCCGGCTCGGGGGTAGCGAGCAGCACGCCCGGTTTCAGCGTGGCCAGGCTGGTCGGCGCGGTGCCGATGATGGCTTGCAGCGCGCTGCGCTTGTTTTCCAGGTCGTTGATGGCGGCAAACTCCTGCGCCACCACCAGGTCGTAGGCGGCCTGGGCTTCGTGGGTGTCGGTGATGGTCTGGGTACCGACTTCAAAGTTGCGCTTGGCCGAGGCGAGCTGCTCGGTGGTGGCGGTTTTCTGGGCGCGGCTCAGTTCCAGGGTGTCCTGCGCGGCCAGCACATCGAAGTAGGCTTGCGCCACGCGCGTGATCAGGTCTTGCTGGGCCTGGGCGAACTGCGCTTCGGCCTGGGCTTGCTGCAGCTTGCTCTGTTCGTACGATTGCCAGTTAGCCCAGCGAAACAGCGGCTGGGTCAGCGACAGGGTGTGCGTGGTGGTGCGCTCGTTGGCGCCGCCGCTGGTGACCGGAACCGTGCCGCCGTTGGGCAGGGTCACGGTCTGGCCGATATTCCATGGCGTCGATTCGCCATCGTTCTTGATAATGCTGCCGTTCAGGCCCACGGTGGGCAAGAGCTGCGAGCGGCCTTGCGGAACCCGCTCCATGCCGGCGGCCAGGGCCGCGCGCGCGCTGGCAAACGCGGCGTCATTGGCCAGCGCTTGCTGGTAGACCTGGATCAGGTCCGCCGCCTGTGCATTCAAGGAAAAAAATGCGCTGGCGATCAGCACGGCCATGAGGGGTTTCTGCATTGCATTCTCCATTGGAGTCATCAAAAAAGTTAAAAAAACCTGCAGCCCGGTGGTGGCCGACACCGCCGCCGCGCGTGTATCTACTACGTGGAATCAGTACTTCGGCATGCTGCCGTCGACCTGCACCGCCCAGGCGTGGATGCCGCCGGTCAGATTGGTCATGTTCGTAAAACCGTTGCGCTCCAAAAAGGCCGCGACCTGCATGCTGCGCGCGCCGTGGTGGCAGATGCAGACGATCTCGGCTTCCTCGTCGAGCTCCTCGATGCGCGCCGGAATCGTGTTCATCGGGATCTGGGTCGATCCCTCGATCTTGCAGGTTTCAAACTCCCAGTTTTCGCGCACATCCAGCAATAGCGGGCGCGGACGCGACGGGTCGGCCAGCCAGGCTGCCAACTCGGGGGCGGTGACGTGTTGCATGCCGTCCCCGCTTTAAAAGGTGAAATGCGAGGTCTTGACCGACGTCGACAGCAGCTTGACGTTGGTTTCGAACACCTTGACCGTGTCGTACGCGGTCTCGGACACGCGCGTGATCACGTGCGCCGTCATGACCGGCGCCTGGCCGAGGATGGCGGCGATGCGCCCGCCGACCTTTACTTGCTTCAGAAACACTTCCGGCAGGGTTTCCAGGCCACCCGAGATGACGATGACATCGAACGGCGCGCCCTTTTCCCAGCCTTCGGCGCCATTGCCCAGTTCGACGGTGACGTTGTTCAGGCCGGCGTTGGCCAGGTTCTTCGCGGCCAGATCCTTCAGTTCCGGATTGATCTCGACGGTGGTGACGTGGCGCGCCTTGTGCGCCAGCAGCGCTGCCATATAACCCGATCCTGCGCCGATTTCCAGCACATTTTCGTGCTTCTTGACGGCTACCTCTTGCAAGATGCGCGCTTCGATCTTCGGCGTGAACATCGCTTCGCCGCCTGGCAGCGGGATTTCGGTATCGACAAAGGCCAGCGTCTTGTAGGCGGCGGGCACGAAATCTTCGCGCTTGACCACCACCAGGAGATCGAGCACGTCCTGGTCCAGCACGTTCCAGGGACGGATCTGCTGTTCAATCATGTTAAAACGGGCTTGTTCGATATTCATCTTGTGCTCGGTGAGGAAAAATAATAATCCGATATTTTATCGTTGAACGGCCTCAGAACACACATCTTAACGATCTGAGGCCCCGGATCGCGATAAATTGCGACAGTCTGCAGTTTAGAGGGAATGAACGCCCCAAAACGCCGCTCTGGCGCTTTTGACAAGTCACGGCGCGGCCGCGCCCAGCTCCGGCGCACGCGGCAGCAAGCCAGTGAGGGTCATGGTGAGGAAGGAATCGATGAAGGCCACGGGGTCGAGTTCGGCCATGTCGCAGGGGCCGACCGAATGCTTCCACAGCATCAGCATGAGCATGGGCGCGATCAGGATCTGGGTGGTGAGGAAGACGTCGAGCGGGCGGAAGTGGCCCCGTTCGACGGCGCGCTCAAGCATGCCGCTGATCATGATACTGCCGCGCTGGATGACTTCTTCGCGGTAGAAGACAGCAATATCGGGGAAGTTGTTCGATTCGGCCATGACCAGCTTGATCATGCCGGAGGACTTGGTGGCGCCGGCGTTTTCCCACCAGGCCATCATGACGGCGCGCAGCAGGTCGGCGCTATGACCCTCGAAACTGGCGATCATGTCCTCGGCCGCGCCCAGGGCGGGCACGATGGTGTCGCGCACGACGGCCTTGAACAACTCTTCCTTGTTGGTGAAATACAGGTACAGGGTACCCTTCGAGACGCCGGCGCGCTTGGCCACGTCTTCCAGCCGCGTGGAGGCGAAACCGCGCTCGACGAACAGGTCGAGGGCGGCGGCGAGCAATTCCTGGGGTCGCGCGTCTTTACGGCGCTCCCAGCGCGGCTTCATCTCAAGGGGACATTGCATGGGGTCTATTCCGTAACTTACTTGCGAGTCATTAATATAGACCGATGGTTTCACCCCGTCAAGTTTGCATGCATTGTTCCGTCCTAATAGAAACTTGAATGGAATAATAAAAACTTGAATGGGCCGCCAGGCCGTATTAATAGAAACTTGAATGAAAAGACGGCGCAGGGCAAGCGCGCGTTCAGACGGGCGCTGACGCACCGAAATCTCTTCCTCCCAGCCCTATTTTTTTGTTGACAAAGGAAAAAACATGTCCATACTAGCACCATCGTTAGTTCTTATTAGATCCAAATTTGGTATATGAGCCCATTCTCAACAGTGTTTCGGGAATTGCGCATATTTTGCGAACTCCGACAGGCCGAATTCGCATCCCAACTTGGCTACGAACAAAGTTACATCTCAGCCATCGAGCTGGGAACCAAGGGGCCACCATCCGTTGACTTCATAGAGCGGCTGGCGCAACGTTTGGAGCTCGACGAACATTGGCAGAAACGTTTGCTGGACGCGCTTGATGAGTCGCAGCGCAAAATCATCCTACCCAGTGAGGCGTCGGATGAAACGTACAAAATGTTTAATGAACTACGGCGCCAGATCGGTGCGTTGCACCCGGCCCAGGTGGAACTGATACAAATGGCGTTGCGCATGCCGGCGATGCTCGCTTACATCCCTTTCAAACCTTTGCGGCTCATCAAGCGCAAGAGCGAATCAGACACGACCGAAGCGGTCTAATAGTTAGAGGTAAGGTTGTGCCGGACCACTGGCCTGGCATCGCACCAAGATGAGGCGGTTGCGCGCTGTTCTCCGCGCCGGTCTGCCCCATCTGCGTCAACGCATGACGTAAGTAGTCACAGTGGATCATACGTGCATCGACCGATATCCGATTTGTGAACTATTCACCTCCAAAATTTGAGTTTTTTCTTTACAAGACTATGTGAGCGCTGCCGCGCCTCGCTGTGTGCGGAAAACCATATTCTGGAGATGGGACGATCCATGTCGGGAACTACGCAAGAATTGGCCGTTTTGGGTCGTTTCGACGCCCCTTCGGAGCTTACAGCGCTCCCGGTCGAGCCAACCGCAAAGCCGCGCCTCCAAAAGGGTATGACGCACAAGAAATTGTGTGAACGGATACAGCTGGGCCACGGCATGGGTCACGGCAGCAGGTATCTGCCTTGGTTGATCCTGCGGCGTAAAAATCCCTCTCCTTACTCGAATCAAGTGGCCTCGTCGATGCCGCCGCTAGGCCGCGCGGCGTATTATTTCTCTCGTGGCGAGTACCATACCGCGCTGTTGCTGTTATGGCTGGGTGTACGGGATCTGCGCGAACAGTTTCCGCTTTGGCCGATCGCCCATCCTCATCCCCTCGACGGTGCGCCGGGAGCCGCGTCCGTCACAACAAGGCCCTGGTCGCGGGGACTGCTCGATATCGCCCGCGAAGCCGGTATCGACCATGGCCAGGAGATCGGCACCGGAGTTCCCTATGTTGCCAGTCTTGACCTGCTTGCCACGGTGCCGCTCCCCGGCGGTTACGCACTGGCGGGGTTCTCGTCCAAGCCGATCACCGAACCCGACGAGGAAGTCAAATGGCGCACGCTTGAGCGGCTGGAGCTGGAACGACGTTATGCCGCCGGCATCGGCTGCACCTACTTCGTATCCAGTTCCGCCTTGGTGCCGCTGCTCACCGCTGGGCAACTGGAATGGTGGCTGGACGCCTCGACGCTGCATTGCGCGCCCCGGCTCATTGCCCATGCCGACACGTTCGCGCAACACATCAACGCATGCCTAGATCTGCCGATCAACGAAACGGTGATCCACGCGGCGCAGGCGCTACGCCTGCCGAACGACGAGGCCTGGCTATTGTTTCGGCACTGCGCCTGGACGCAGAGCATCGACGTTGACCCGTCGAAGCGCATTCTAACCTCGCATCCGATTCTCGCGGGCGGCCGGGCCCTGCGCGACAACTTACGCCGGCGCTTTTTCGGGGAGACGTGGTCATGACGGAAACAGCCATCGAACCGGGCGTGGTGATTGCCGGCACGTCGGCCGACTCGCCGCTGCCGGGCTTGCACCGTGTGTTGGAGATCGTCCCCCATCTGGACCAGGTAACTTTGATCCCCATTCCCGTGACAGCCCGGGAAATGCCCGGAAAAAAACAAAAAAGCTACTATGCCAAAGGCTTTTTCTTGGAAAAACTATCGCAATTGCGATTCTGGCTTGAAACGAGCGCGGTCAAACGCAGCGAACTAATTCTGCCGAACCACTGGTACCTGGGCGATGAGGATTTGCGCCGGCTGTGGCCTCCTGCCGATGCCCCCGATACCGCCCCCGAAGACCGTGACCGGTCGCCCGTCGAAGTGCGGCGCAACCGCAAATGGAAACTGATCGAACCGCTTATTCCGGTAGTGGCCGGCACGGGCACACGCCCGCCCGACCTTACGTGCCTGCACGCCCTGGTGCGCGAACGCGCCCGAATGACGAATGTCAGCGCCGGCCAGATATTTGACGCGCTGCATCGCTATTACGCTTTTGGCTGTATCAAAAATGCGCTGATGCCGAATAATGTCGGCCGATCTGGCGCTCCGGGCATCCCCCGGCGTGGAAAGAACCAGGTCAAGCTTGGCCGCAAAAACGCCCTGGTGAAAGCGGGCGATTCGGAGAAAGCCGGCCTCATTTTGACTGACGCCGATGTGCTGAACATTCAGGACGCCTACATGGCGTTCGTACGGCCAGGTACCACCATATCGCAAGCATTCCTCTCCATGAGTGCGGCGTATTACAGTACTGGCTATGAGCACAAACACGGCTATGCTGCGCCGCTGCTGCTCGATGCGCACCTGCGCCCCACCTACATTAATTTTACCTATCATGGCCCGCGCGCCACCGATGCCAACGCTGCCGCGCGTCGGTTGATGGGCGAAGGGGAATGGATGCGCGACTACCGCCTTCTTGTCGGCACCGCACGCGATGGGATCCCCGCTATCGGACAGGTGGGATCCTTGGATGCTTCTCCCGTCGACGTCAACTTCGTCGCCTGCGGTAACCCCTTGCAACCAATTGGTGTCGGCCGGGGCCTGTTCGTGCGGGATGCCTGGCTCGGGCTGTACCTTGGCTGGCATATCGGTATGGCGGGACTGGGCACCGACGACGCCAAGATGGCGATCCTGAGGGCGGCAACCGATAAGGCCGCGATACTCGCCCGCTACGGCCTCGATTTGCCGCCGGAAGATTTCCCGTCGCTGTTTTTCTCCAAATACCTCTCCGATAATGGCGAGTTGCGCAGCAGAGATGGAATTGACACGATCGTCGATGAACTGACGTCGCGCATCGAATTCGTCGCCAGCGGCAGAGCGGATCGAAACAGCCCGTCCGAGTCCGGACACCACGAGCGGCATCGCGGTTTCGACCACCACCTTACCGGAAGTACCAAAGGCCGCCAGGCCAAGCGGGGCGAGCAGCCGGCGATCAGAAAGGCGCTGATTTCCCGGTTCACCTATACCCGCCTGCTGTTGCTCTGGATACATTGGGCGAACACCAAACAGGAGCTTGCCCTGCACATGGTGCCAACCGAAATGCGGCGGGAATTTGCCGCGCAAGGGAAAGTTGCCCCGCGCACCAGGATTGGCATCTATCGATGGGCAAGACTGAATGGTTACGTCGCGGGAAAACCCGTTGATCCGACCTACCTGCGCGCGCATCTGCTCCCCCGCTTTACCGCCACCGTCCAACGCGGTGGTTTGGTGCTCCATCGCCCGAACACCGGTAATGCCGTCGAGCTGCTTCACGGCGCGCGTTTCAACCATGAATACCTGGCCCACTCTGGCCTGATTCGCGATGCAATCGCAAGCGGCAACATCCACATCGAGGTACGGGCCGATCCCGATGATCTTTCACAAATTATTCTAATGGACAAACAGGGGACGCATGTCATCCCCAACATCAAGGATGACGCCATCCTAATCATTGAGGGGGGCATAGCGGACCTCTGCGGACTCAATGATGCCGGTCTGATTGACGGCCTGGCCAGCGCCTCCCAGCGCGACCAGGATGGCGTGGATCAGCAAGCGTTCAGACAAGGGGCTGAGGCCGAGGCAAAAGAACAGCAAAGGCTGGCGCGGGCGCTCCTGGGCGACAAGAAGGCGCCAAGCGCGAAGGCGGCGAACGTGCGTGCGGCGCAGGTCCAGGAAAAGCGCGACCAGCTTGACGATGCGGCCCGGCGCGCGGCGGATCACGGCGCGCCTTTCCCGTCACCTGCGCCACAGCCGGCCACCGCGCCGCCGGTTGCCGTCGCGGCGCCAGTCCTGGCCAACCCGGCCTCATCGGCTTCGCCGCGCCTGACCGAGATCAGGAAGAATCGCCTCGCCATTTTTAACAGTGAAAGGAAGTTTTGATGTACGCATCCGTTGAAACCGTCGTACCGCCGCCGACCGACAACCCTTTTCTCGAGCCGCTTGAAGCATATTTATCCACCGACGGCCTGGAGCCGCGCTTGGCGAATTGGCCGTTGGCGGGTGTGGACGTCAAACACCTCGACATACAAGCGCGCCATGACCTACTCGACCGCCTTCAAGATCAGATGTTTGAGCCAACGCTCACTGCACTCGATACGACAAGCCGCCTGTATCGCATGATCCGCCGCGGCTACACGGCGCGCAATCCAACATCGGTGTCATCGCGGCAGCACACCATGGGGCTTGCCCGCTGCGCAGGCAAAGAAATAGACCAGTTGCCCTGGTTGCCAAGCTATGCGAAAGGCATGCGCGCGAGCGGCGTCACCGGACTGGGAAAAAGCTACGAGATCTTGCGCGCGTTGTCGCTTATTCCGCCCCGCATCGTTCACGGCAAATCCAAAAGCGCCGATTGGACCCACATGGTCCAGGCGCCATGGCTCTACGTGGCCATGAGCCATGACGGCTCGCTTGGCGGCCTGCTGCTCCAGATCCTGACCGCGCTCGATGTCGCCATCGGCACCAGCTATGCGCGCGAACGCGGCATCACCGGTCTGAGCAACGAAAAACTCGCCGTCCACGCCGGCATCATCCTGATCAACCACGGTGTCGGGGTACTGGTCATCGATGAGCTGCAGGGGCGCAATTTCGCCGGCGGCGTGCGCGGGGGCCTGGCGGCGACGTTCTTCCTGCGGCTTCTCAACTTCGGCATTCCATTGGTTTTGATGGGCAATCCGCTGGGTATGGATGCGCTTGACACATTTTCGCAAGACATGCGGCGCGTCGGATCGGGCGGCAACATTGAAATGCACCCCTTGGAATCGTACGAGACTGACTTCACCGACGTACTTGCCCCTGCACTGTGGCGCTACAATGTGATGCCAGAACCCTCCCCGATTCGCGATGACGATGGCGCGATTCTGTTCAAGTATTGTGGCGGCATCCGCGACTATGCCGCACGTATCCGGGCTAGTTCCCAGCGTCTGGCCTTGGACGAAGGATGCGCCTTTGTTACCGAGGACCATATGGCGCAGGCGTTCAACGGTCCGGACTTCAGCGCCAAGGACCGGGACCTGATCGCCGGTTTTCGCGACAAAAATCCCATCCTTCTTCAGCAGTTCGACGATATCCCGTGGCAACGGTACGCGGTGCGCTGGGGATTGCATCCGTCCGTTCCGGACACGCCGCCATCGGTGCCGGCGTCGCACCCTGCGGTGCCGGCCAAGCCGCGCAAACCGGCGCCGCAGCAAGCGAAGGAAACCGCGCAGCGCAACCGCACCCGTAAAGCCAACCAAAAAGCCGAGAACGCCGTCGCGCGGGCCAACCTTGACCCGGAGGACATGCGCAATCAGGGCTTGCAGCAGCACCTGATCAGCGGCTTCGAGCAATTGCAGGTCCATGACAATCCACTGACCAATCCATCCCCATCAGGAGTGTGACAATGTCCGTCAAGCCATCCACGCCGCCAGCGCGCTTCCTTCCCTTTTTTCCTGCCGGTTTTCCTGACGAAACCATTGGCTCGCGCGTAATCCGATACCATATCCGCCGGGGGTGCCCAACCATGTACGCGATGTACAAACACCTGTTCGGAAAGTCCCCTTTCAGTTTGACGGGACTGGTACAGCCGCATCTCGACAAACTGGCCGAAAGACTGCCCGGTTCGCCCCAAGCCAATCTGCTGGAGCTACAACACGACAGCACGCTTTTGCCGCTGTTTCAACAGTTCTTTGGCCCCAAGACGGCGGCCAGGCACGCGGACCGTACCCCGGGCACCCCCTTGATCAAGCTGTCCCGGCGCATCAAGGGCGACAGCCGGCTCACCTACCTGTGCGCTCAATGCCTGATCGATGACGAGCGCGATCACGGCTGGCCGTATATCCATCGAGCGCACCAGATCCCCGGTGTGACCGCCTGCTGGAAACATGCCACACGGCTCCTTGATTGCTGCCCGTCTTGCGCGTGTCCGTTTGCCCAGCCAGAGCAGCTGATCCTGTCCGCTTGGATGGGGTGCGAGTGCGGTTACGCGATCGCCGCTCACGCGCACGCTGGCCAACAGCCGGCGTCCGGCGTGGAAGTAGAATTTTCCCGCTTTGCGCAAACGCTCCTGGCTGCCGAACCAAGGCGATTGAGTATCGAGCAATTGATCACTATTTATAAAGCGCGCGCGATTGAAATTGGTTGCCGGTGGGGAGACGACCGAGTCAATCACAGGATGCTGTTTGGAAAAATCGAGGCACATTTCGGGAAGGAACTGTTCTCGACGATTGATCCCGCGTACAGGTCTGGGAAAACGGAACACTGGCTCAACATCCTGTGCGCCCACTCCTCGGTGGAGGCGCCGCTGACCCGGCACCTGATGGCCGCCTATTTTCTTTTTCGCGACGCTACACGCTTTCTTGGCCACGCCGACGCAATCCTCCACGCAAAACCCGAACTCGGCGATCCGCCGCATATTTTTGTCCGCGGCCCGACGTTGTCCGAAGACAATGCCGAGTCCGCAGTGGAAAAACAGCCGGAGGAAGAGTTGCTCAAAGAGTTGGTCAATTTGGCGCAGCGAGACGACTACGACCTTCCACAATTGTGGCGCCACCATTACACCGCCATGAAGCGCGTTGTCAAATTACTGCCAAACGCCGGCGACGTGATTGAACGGCGTCTGGCAATTGCCGCCGCGAACAAAAAACGGAATGCAGCCAGGGCACTGAAAACGAGGGAACGAAATCGCCTGCAAGATGCCCAATGGTCGGAATCCATCAAAGCGAGCTCGGTCACTTTATACGGAGAAAACGCAAAACCTGTCCGCATCACCAGGAACAAATTGCTTACTGCATCGATATTCCAGCCCAAAGGCACCGGTTGGCCGAAAGAGCCGGCATTTCCCTTGAGTGTCGTCGCAAGTAAAGCCCATGAGGAAGGCATCTGGCATTTCTACGCACGGCGTTTGCTCTGGACATTGCAATGCCTTCACGATCCGGAAACGCCCGCACACAAAATCATCATTCTGTCCAGGCTGGAAGTCAACAAAGCCAGGGTCATGATGGACTATTTTTCCGACTTCGTGCCTTGTGGAGGAGGCTCCATCCAGATCATCAAATCGATTTTGAAGGAGCGCGGTATCGGCAAGGATTGGCACGGGCCCTGCCCGGAGCGGGAGTTCTACAAGGCAGGCCGGGCCTATCTGCTGCGCACCACACGTCGCGGGCCAATTGGCGGCCGCGCGGGGGATGCGCAGCCAGGCGCCTGACGTCTGCGGCACCCGCGTCGACCAGGAGCCGTTTTCCATGCAGATCAACTCCTTGCCGATTGCACGGCCAGACGAAACGCTCTACAGCGTCGCGGCGAGGATACGACTGGCCAACGCAGCCAGAAACGACCGCGACGCCTGCCGGAGCACGTTTGGCCCCTCGCGCAACATGCGGGTGTCCGAATTCCCGGTTAATCTGGCTCACTTTTGTGGCGTCACGCACGACTGCTTCGGCGATCCGGCCCGCGTTCTCCATAACATGACCCTGGCGGGATTTTTCGAACGGCTCGACAGCCGCCCATGGCATGCCGGCTCCTCCAACGCCCCCATCGCCACGGCCGGATACGGCTTGGCGACGCTGTCGAACGGCTCGGCCGGCAGGTGGCGCGCCTGCACGCGGTGCATCGAAGATGACCTGGCACGCCACGCAACGGCGTTCTGGCGGCGCGCTCACCATTTGCCGACAGGATTCCTCTGCACGATCCACGACATGCCTCTGACGACATGCATGTCGTCTCCACTCGAACGCCACAACCGCTTTCTGTTGCCAGAGCAAACTTCGACCACCACCGTGACTTCCGAGATCGATTGGGTGGCCCATCACCAACTCCTGGTCCGTCTGACTGCGCTCGGCATCGACGTGCTGGAGGATGAACGGCAACCCGTCGACGCGCGTACGGTGCGCGCCGCCTTGTTCAATGCGCTCGGCAATCGCGGTCTGTTGACGACGTCGGGCCTGCTGCGGCGGGTTCAATTCGTCGCCGAGTTCGCTCATCGCTACCACTTCCTGATCAGGCATCCGGACTTCAGCCTCGCGCTCTCGCCGAAGGGAATCGACATCTTGCAACGCAGTTTGTCCCATCCGGGGCCGGCGCGCTCAGCTGCTCACAACCTGCTCCTGATCGACTGGCTGTTCGGTACCTGGCAGGCATTTCAGCGGCAGTGCCTGTGGCAGGCGACGATGGATAACGTCACGCCACCCACAATAAATCTCCGGCAGGACACAGCAATGCACCAGCACCGCAAAGTATGCTTGGATTTTCTGGAAACACAGGCATTGGCAACACGCAGCCGTTTTTTCCGTGCTGCTCCGACAACGTTTCGGTGGCTGTTGCGGCACGACGAAGAGTGGTTCAATGATAATTTGCCAAGGGTGCGACCGATACGAACTCAAGGAACCCTATTTTGACACATTGCGGCGACTTGCCACGCGAAAAATAGTGGCGATATAATTGTATTCGCCATATACTTCGTCAATTAATTACATGCAATCACAGTAAATTTTAGAGGCAAAGTGGAAACAACTGACGCAATCATTGAACTTGAAGACGATTTCGCCAATTTAGCCAGATTGGCGGCCAGCGGGGCCGTGGAGGACGTACGGCTGTATCTGGCCAAACTGGTCCGCAAGCACAGGACGTATCATCCCGAGTTCGCTTCGCGGCTCGATCAAACGCTCAAGGCCACTCAGACTCGGTCGTTAGGTCCGTCGATCATGCGCCGTAACGGCAGCTTCGACTCGACTCAGGGAGCGATGCCGGCCGATGCGGACTCGAAGATGTCACTGATTCGTGTCTTCGACGACTTGAAAGGCATCGAATGCCCCATCCTGTCGCAAAGCCTGCTAGGGCAGTTGGGCACTATCACGCAGGAGCGCAAGGAACGTGATCGACTCGCCGCGCACGGCATACGTCCAACACGCTCCGCTGTCTTCGTCGGCCCCCCCGGGGTGGGCAAGACGCTGTCGGCGCGCTGGCTTGCCGCGCAAATCGGAAAACCGTTGTGGGTACTAGATTTGACAACGGTCATGAGCAGTCTCTTGGGCAAGACCGGCAACAACCTTCGGATGGTGTTCGAGCACGCCAAGGAAAACGAGGCGGTCCTGCTGCTAGATGAAGTCGACGCAATCGCGAAGCGGCGCAGCGACGAGTCCGACGTGGGTGAATTGAAACGTCTCGTTACCGCTATCTTGCAAGAAGTCGATGCTTGGCCGGACACGGGCTTGCTGTTGGCGGCCACGAACCATCCGGAACTCATCGATCCGGCCCTGTGGCGGCGCTTCGACGCCATTCTAACTTTCGGTTTGGCAGACACCCAAGGAGTGGAGGCGGCTGTGCGCCGTTATCTCGGTCCCAGTCTGGATGTGTTCGCGCCCTGGATACCCATGCTCGTCTCCTCGCTCCAGAAAACGTCGCTTTCCGATGTCGAACGCACCGTCACTTCGCTGCGACGCAGCGTCGTCTTGCAGCAGACGGATCCGGCTCGCTTGGTCATCGAATTGGCTACACGCAACGCATCGCACTTGGACAAAGTCGCGCGGCGCGACCTGGCGATCGAATTAGCACGAAGCGGATCGCTGTCGCACAACCAGATATCGGAAATGACGGGTGTGGCGCGCGACACACTCCGCAAATACGCAGGTCCTTCGCCGATCAAGGGGCGCGGCCCCAAAAAGGGAACATAAACCATGGCCAACCGCTTCATCATCGGCAAGGGGGAATTGCTGACGTACGACATCCCGCCCCCGCCGATGAGAAACAATAAGGTTCACCCGTACTCACTGATCGAAGCACAGGCGGCCGTCGTGCCCCAATTAATCAAAGCCGTGCAGGACGTGAAATCGCTGCCGCCCGAGGCCTGTCCGCTGGACATCGCCGTGCTCAAGCTCGATCTACATCCGGCATACATCGCAAAGTCCTTCTTCCCCCGCGCGTTTCTGCGCGAGGCGGGACTGGTTTCGCTCGGCAGCCGGACCGTAAAGCTCAGTCCGCGGACCGACCACCGGATCACGGCACCCGACATCTGCGAAACCACAGAACTCTTCGTGGCGGGGACTCGCGCGGCGCTGGCGCGCCTGCCCGACTATGCGAGGCAGTTGCAGGATGGAACGACGGCGGCCATGCAGTTCCGCGAAGTCGAAAACGTCAGCGCCATGACGGCCTTGGACCGCGTGCGCCCGAATCCGGCGAGCGGCGGCCGGGTCTTCGAAGTCGGCTTGCACCGCCTTCCTGATCAGTCACTCGACGTGGTGCGGCGGGCGTTTACAGGCTACGCCGGGGCTTGCGGGTTCGTCGTCAACACCAAATACGAATTCCCGGTCGGCGGCATGTTGTTCCTCGCGGTTGAAGGCGATCCGTCTGGACTAGATGCGCTGGCCATGTTCACGCTGTTGCGTGTAGTGCGGCCAATGCCCGCAGTGCGCAGCGCCCGTCCACTGGCGCGCTCGAGCCCTATCGCGGTCAGTTTCAGGATGCCTACCGCTCAGCCGTTGTCCGACGAGCCGTCGGTGGCGATCCTTGATGGCGGCCTACCCGACCAACATATCCTGCAGCGCTACATCGGGCGCTACGAGAAGTCCGACGCGGCGGCGGCGGATGTCCCCGATTATCTCGAACATGGCCTAGGCGTCACCTCAGCGTTCCTGTTCGGTCCGATCGAGCCTGGCACCGAAGCTCCCCGTCCATACTCCTATGTGGATCACTACCGCGTGCTCGACGCCCACTCCAATCACGAGGACCCCTACGAACTTTATCGCACACTTGCCCACGTGGAAGAGATCCTGCTTTCGCGTCAATACCAATTCATGAACCTCAGTCTTGGCCCGGACTTGCCATACGAGGATTCGGACGTGCATGCCTGGACGGCGGTGCTGGACACGCTTCTCAGTGACGGCGACACGCTCTTGACGGTCGCGGTCGGTAACAACGGCGAACGTGACGAGGCGCTGCAGCTCAATCGAATCCAGGTACCGTCCGACAGCGTGAACGCGCTTTCGATCGGTGCCGCCAACTTCTCGGGTGAAACATGGGCCCGCGCCGCGTACAGCGCGGTCGGTCCGGGTCGCAGTCCCGGCCGGCGCAAACCCGACGCGGTGGCCTTCGGCGGCTCGCCCAAGGAATATTTCCACGTGGTGCGGCCCGGCATGAAGGCTGAATTGAGTGCCACCATGGGTACGAGTTTCGCTTCCCCATTCGGACTACGCACCGGGGTGGGCGTGCGCGCTATTCTTGGGGAGGATGTCCATCCCCTGACTATCAAGGCCCTGATGGTGCATGCCTGCGAGCAGACGGGGTTGGCGAGCGTCCAGGAAATCGGCTGGGGCCGTATTCCAGACGATGTGGCGCACATTATCATGTGCGGCGATGGAGTGGCCCGGATCATTTACCAGGGCCTGCTACGCCCGGGGAAGTATCTACGCGCACCCATTCCACTGCCGCTCGACGAGCTCGAAGGCAAAGTTAAGGTGAGTGCGACGTTCTGCTATGCGAGCCCGGTCGACGTCGAAGATGCGGCCGCCTACACCAAGGCGGGGCTGACCATCACCTTCCGGCCCCATGTGGACAAAAAATCCGGCGCCCAAGTCAAACCGCGTTCGTTCTTCACCGCGACCCAGTTCCGCACCGAGCAAGAACAGCGCTCCGATTTGGGCAAATGGGAGACCGTGCTGCATTCCAAAGACTCCTTCTACGGGTCGAGCTTGAAGGAACCGACCTTCGACGTGCACTACAACGCTCGCGAAGGCGGCGCGAATGGCGGCAAGGACAGCGAATTGATCCGCTACGCCCTCGTGGTCACCGTGGAAGCACCCAAACACGCGAATCTTTACGACGCCATTCTTCAGGCGCATGCAAGGTTGAAGGCGATTGAGCCGAAGATCACGCTGCCACTGCGTACCTAGGCTGCGTTGCTGGTACAGGATTGCCCGAGCCTGCTGATTTGAACTGGCCTATGCACAGACTTTCAGCCCCTCCGGCACTGGCCCCACGTTCGCTGATTGTACTGGTGGGGCAACAAATTCCAGCCACCTGGGGCAATTCGGCACCAACGGCAACAGAGGGGCCGCAAGCATTAAAATCCGCACACTTTAGTTCGCTGGAGATAATGTGCGCATTTTCTTGCCCGAAAATCATGTACTCTGCGTTGACGGCCCTATTCAGCAATTGTCAATTTAAACGGAGCTTGGAATGCCTGACAACAATATTAGTGCGCTGGAACCCTCCACTCAGAGCGATGAAATTCTCGGAACGACACACTGGGGATACGGTATTTCTCCTCACGAAGCTTGCAATATCGCCAACGGGCTAGCCAAGAAGCGCGCTAAGAGAATTCATACTTGCGTCACCACCAAAGCCATTCCTGGTACAGAAACATGCACTTCTGGCGGGCCAAAAGGATGGCAAGCATACGCCGTCAGCGCCAACCACAAAGGCAGCTGTTAACTGTAGCGGCTCGCATTTCAAACCGACCGTGCTCGCATTCGACGCCGATTTCGGCTCGAATTAACTGCAAATGACGGAGGGCCATGCTCACGCTATCTGCAATTGAGCTTGCATTCGACGGCGCCGGCTCGCATTCGACGGCCGCCGGCTCACGCTAACTGCAAATGAAGGCTCATATCGGCAAGCCCGCCGCCAGCATGCGCTCGCGGATCTCGGCCGTGCGTTTCGGTTCGAGCTGGTTGCTGAACATCGCCCGGATCTCGGCCGCCTTGGCATCGAACTGCTCGGCCATGTCCTTGAGCCGGTAGCCGTGACGCGCCAGTGTCGGCTCCAGGTCGTCGAGCTGGCGCGACAGCACCGTCTCCACCAATTCCGCCGTAACCGGTTTTTCGCCCGTCTGATAGCCCGCTTCAAGGGCCAGTGTCAGGTGCAGCTGGACCCGCAGCGGCGTGCGCAGTGTTGACGCTGGTCGTTCTGGAGGCGCATGGCGGCCCCTTCGGACTCGATGCGCCAGAATGGAGCGTGAAGACCAACGAATTCCGCCTGATCATTGAGGCTAAGAGCGAGTTGCCGACCGTAGGCTAGCTGATGCGCCAAATCAACCTTTACCGCGAGGCGTGCTGGCACGTTGTCTGGTGGCACCGGACGACCGCTACGCCGAGCTGCTTGGCGAGCAAAACCGTTTTGTTCGTGAAGTTCGCTCCCACGACGCCGGCTTAGCCTGAGCGTTTCGATCAAGGCAACCGGGAAGCCAAATTTTCTTTCCATAAGCCCACTGCTTGTGGCTGTAGAATGGATCTTCCTCAAGGCTTTGTTTTTGGCACCATACCATGAGCATTCAACAACAGATCTTTAACAAGACGTTCAATCCGGGCAGTGAAGGTACCACCCACCTAAACGCATGCGTTGGAAACAATGGTTTCGTCGACAAGCGCAGCTACGGAACAGGCTTCGCCGAAGCTGTCGATATTTTGACGACCGCTATTCAGCATTCGGAAAAAAGGGCGAGTCTGGACACGCTGATTTATCCAATCTGCTTTTGCGCTAGACACCACGTTGAACTGTTTTTGAAGGCGCAGATCGAGGTGATCGAGGCGATGCGCAGCACTCCACCTACAAAGTTATCCTCGATTCACAACCTTGACGGTCTATGGAAAATTTTTTTTACGGTCGCCCTGGCAACGGACCGCCGCTTTGTAGCGCCGGTTGAGCAGATGCTGGAATTTGTTCGCGATATCGCCCAAATTGACCCGACAGGACAGACTTTCCGCTATCCAGAGGATACGGAAAGTGTTAAGCACCTGACGCAGACCCCTGTGATCAATATTCCGGTGCTACGAAGTCGTTTCATGGCCTTAGCGGGCATGATTACCGACTTTGAATTTCTCTCGGACACCATCCGCTACGAGTACATATACGGCGTGTTCACCAAAAGACTCTCCAGGAGCGACCTTGAATATATTGCCAAGAATTTGCCACCGCATGATGAGTGGGGAGGGAGCCAAGCATTTAATGATGCAAAAGCGCGTCTCACAACCCATTTTGGTATATCTGGGGGAGAATTCAGTCGAGCATTGTGTGCAATCAAAACTCACGCGGAGTTCTGCTCTCATATAGGCCTATGCACACCAATCGAGGGCCTCAGCAAGTCCCTGATCGACAATCTCAATTTGGTGTTCAATGGCCAGTTGAGTATGGCGAAAATGGCACGGCATGAACTTGTCGCTATCGAGTCCATCTACGAGATTGCGAGGCCAATCTACTTGAGCGAAGAATTTGAAAATGTACGCGCCGCTGTCGACTTGGATTTCGAGCTCGAATACTACTCAGAGAGTACCTTGTCCAAATGGGCGCGTGCAACCAACCGGCTTACCAATGGATTGCACAAACTTGGTCAGTCTGCATTGGCGGTCCATATGGAACAGCATCTTGATAGCGGATCCCTTGTCGCCCGCCTCGATGTGGAGAACAATGAATTTTGCAAAAAATATCCTGGGTTGACAGTTAGTAGTGGAACGGCCGTTGGCGATTTGAAAAAATCGGGTGCTTCAGAATCGGAGCCATTCGATCAATAATGGCGCCACACATGGCCGCGCGCGCGACAGGAAAAAGTGCGAAGCACTTACCATGAGCAACTTGACAACGACGCTCACTTGCAGCGGACCGGTGTGCGAGAAGCCATTCAAGAATATATTATTCTTGCGCGCTGAAAAGTAGCTTACACAGGCGTCCATTCAAGTTTTTACCAGCACCTGGTCCGCAGGTCGAAGATCCTAAGTTATTGATTTTACAGGGAGGCCATTCAAGTTTATATTATGACGAAACATGCATAGCGCTGGACGACACATCCGATTGCACGGACGACAGATCCGCCTGCACGCGACGACACATCGAATTGAAGACCACACCCGCAAGCCCAACGCGAGTGTCGATGTTCAACGACGGGAAGCGCCGGTTGGTTGGCACCGACGTCGAATCGACGCACGTAACCAACAGATGAGAGAGTGGAAGCTTTCCATCTGCCACCTCTCTGCAATTAATTCGCAGCCCGGCCTTTGAGTGGTTTCGACGACGAAAACTTCGCTTGCAAAATACGATTCAATTCTATGCCGGAGTCAACTACGATCTTTGAAATTCTGTTGAATTCGGCCTCCAGCAGCGGTAGGACTTCTTGCTGGTCGAACTCTTTGTTACCGTAGTTGAACGATTCAAAATTTAGTCGAATCAGCTCTGGATCGGTCCCCGTCATGTCCAAGGACACCAGATTCTTCACTGTGCTGCGGTGTTTGCTGTGATTCGACAGTGCAGCGAGATACTTGGCTCGTCCGGAAGTCGCCAATTTGTTGAGCTGGACGGCTAAGGTCTTTTCCGTGCGCGACTTCGACAGTCTTTTCTGTACCTTCCACAAGGTAATGTCGTCCGGGGACAACTTTAGTACCTTGGAAAGCTCCAAACCATAGTAAACGCCGTGAGCGAATAGATCAGTAATTGCATGCAATGACTGGATGCAAGCAACAATATGCGCCCGGATAGCATGGAGTTCTCT